>NZ_NHZE01000017.1:0-142213 GCF_002207995.1 Pantoea sp. VS1 | reverse complement strand
ACGCGGCGTTCGGCCTGCTGTCGCGAGGTGGCGTATATTACGCTTTCCTCCTTCAGAGTCAAACACTTTTTTCAGCGTTTTTCTCCGGCGGGGTGAATCACTTCACGCCCTGCTGAGCCGCCTGCGTTGCCGCTTTGCCGTCTCAGTGGTGGCGCATTATAGAGAGTTAATTCTGGCTGACAAGGGTTTATTGCAAAAAAATGATCGTTCGGCCTAAATTTCACCACTACGCGTTATTTTGCGGCAATTTGCCTGGTAACTGTGCGAAATCCTGGGCAAAACGCGTGACTTTCTCCCAGTCAGTGTATTCAACTTCTTTGGTGGTATCCGTTTCGCCGCCGGTCATACGCATAATGAACTGAATCATGATGCGATCGAACCAGCGATAGCGTGGATAGCGCAGCGCACCGGCAAACACCGCACAGCGATCCGGTTGCCACGGTGACTGCGCCAGGAACTTACGCGTATAGGCATTGGTTTCCGGCGTGCACTTATCGGCTTTGCGCGCAGTAAGGTTGACGCTGAAAAAGCCGCTGACGCGCTGCTGCAGTTCCGCCTTATGTTGCGTGACGAATTTCATCAGCTCAGGCTGGAAATGGCCATAGCGGATCGAAGCGCCAATCAGCACGCGATCATACTGTGCCCACTCCACCTGCGGTGCCTGCGCCAGATCCAGCACATCGCACAGCTGCTGCGGTGTCAGCGTGCGGGCAATACGCGCCGCGATTTCACGGGTTTGCCCGTCACGGCTGGAATAAAGAATTAACGCTTTCATCACTCATTCCTGTTTTATTATTCGCGCCAAAAGGTGGGCGTGAACAGCACCAGCAGCGTGAACACTTCAAGGCGTCCAAACAGCATGGTGGAGATTAAAATCCACTTGGCGACATCATTCATCGACGTGAAGTTATCTGCCACCACACCCAGACCCGGGCCAAGGTTATTCAGCGTCGCCGCCACTGCGGCGAAGGCCGAGAAGTCATCCACGCCGGTGGCGATAATCGCCAGCATGCTGACCAGAAACACCAGCGCGTAAGCCGAGAAAAAGCCCCACACCGCTTCGAGAATACGTTCCGGCAGCGCACGGTTCCCCAGTTTAATGGTATAGACCGCATTGGGATGCACCAGGCGTTTCAGTTCGCGCGACCCCTGCTTGCACAGCAGCAGAATACGAATCACCTTCAGGCCACCGCCGGTCGAACCCGCCATACCGCCGATAAAGGCTGAACACAGCAGTAGTACCGGCAGGAACAGCGGCCAGCGCGCAATACTGTCGGTGGTAAAGCCCGCCGTCGTCGCCATTGATACCACCTGGAAGAACGCCTGATTGAGGGTTTGCCAGCCGCTGGAATAGACATTATGGAACCACAGCACCAGGGTACAAATCAGCACCAGCGTCAGCTGCACGCCAATGAACATGCGGAATTCCGGATCGCGCCAGTAGACTTTCAGGTTTCGCCCGCTGAGCAACGAGAAGTGCAGGCCGTAGTTACAGCCGGAGATCAGCAGGAAAATCGCCACGATGGTATTAATGGTCGGGCTATTGAAGTAGCCGATGCTGGCATCATGGGTAGAAAAACCGCCGATGGCGATGGTCGAGAAGCTGTGGCCGATAGCATCAAACATCGGCATGCCCGCCAGCCACAGCGCCAGCGCACAGGCCACCGTTAGCAGTACATAAATCAGCCACAGGGTTTTAGCCGTTTCGGCAATGCGCGGGCGCATTTTGTTATCTTTCAGCGGCCCCGGCATTTCGGCGCGATACAGCTGCATACCGCCGACGCCAAGAATCGGCAGAATGGCCACCGCCAGCACGATGATCCCCATACCGCCGAGCCACTGCAGCATCTGACGATAGAACAGAATCGCTTTCGGCAGCGAGTCGAGCCCCACCAACGTGGTGGCACCGGTGGTGGTTAAGCCAGAAAACGATTCAAAAAAGGCGTCGGTCACCGACAGGTGTGGCTGCTCGGCGAAGATAAACGGCATTGCCCCCACGCTGCCCAGTACGGTCCAGAACAGCACCACAATCAGAAAGCCTTCACGCGGTTTCAGCTCACTTTTTTGTTTGCGGTTGGGCCACCACAGCAGCGAACCGATGACAATCGCCATCATAAACGTCTGACTGAACGCGCGCCCGGCACCGTCGCGATAAATCAGGGCCACTAAGCCAGGCAGGATCATGGTTACCGAGAACAGAATCACCAGCAGGCCCACGATGCGGGTAATGGCGCGAAAATGCATTCAGCCGTTTCCTTTAAACAGATGCGGTTAGTTGTCCAGCGGGATCAGCGCCAAAGCGCCCCGGCTGTAATCAGAAAGGTTTTGCCTGAAGCCATCAATCTGCGGATGGGGCAACGCCAGACGTAGCGTAATGCGATCCTGATAATGGCTCTGTTCAATGCTGCCGTCAAAACGCTGCAGCAGGCGCTCTATATCGCTCAGTTGCGCATAGTCACACTGCAGGGTGAAACATTGCATCGGCACTTTGCGCTGGCGCGCCAGCAGCTTCAGCCCCTGCTGCACGCCGCCACCGTAGGCTTTCACCAGCCCGCCGGTGCCCAGCATGATACCGCCATAATAGCGCACCACCACAGCGGTGATCTCGCCCACGCCGCTGCCCATCAGCTGCGCCAGCATCGGCTTACCGGCCGTGCCGGAGGGTTCGCCATCGTCAGAAAACCCCAGCTGTTGTGAATCATCGGGCGCGCCCGCCACCCAGGCCC
Organism: Pantoea sp. VS1; assembly: GCF_002207995.1. Taxonomy (NCBI): domain Bacteria; kingdom Pseudomonadati; phylum Pseudomonadota; class Gammaproteobacteria; order Enterobacterales; family Erwiniaceae; genus Pantoea; species Pantoea sp. VS1. Next base: position 139,487 of record NZ_NHZE01000017.1, on the reverse strand, counting down.
AGCAGTGATGCCGCGCGGTCGGGTGTTCGTGCTTTACCTGCTGCACAAAGGCGCGCGCAGCGGCCACCCCATCGGTATGCGCCAGCAGGGTAATAAAGCGGCTCTTTTTGATGGTCTCCTCGCTGAGACTGACGGCCTCAGCGGGAATGTCGTAAGCGTCCATCAGGCCAGATGCAAGTCACGCGTCATGTTTTCGATGCGGCTGGCGTGAATCACCACATTATCCTCAATACGAATGCCCCCGTACGGCTTCAGGGCATCAATCGCCTGCCAGTCAAAGTGCTGACTGAACTTACCGCTGCGCAGCGGCGCCAGCAGTGAATCGATAATATAGAAGCCCGGTTCAATGGTCAGCACCATGCCCGGCTGCAGCACCCGTGTACAGCGCAGATAAGGATACTGCGATGGCGCCGCCAGATGCGTGCCGCTGTCGTCCTGCATAAACCCGGCAACGTCGTGCACCTGCAGGCCCAGCGGATGGCCGAGGCCGTGCGGCATAAAGGGACCGGTGAGGTTTTCCGCCACCAGCGTTTCTTCGCTCAGCCCCTGCACCAGCTCAAACTTCAGCAGCAGACGCGCGATACGCTGATGCATTTGCAGATGGTAATCGGTATAGCGCACGCCGGCTTTCAGCGTGGCGATCAGCGCCAGCTCTTCTTTATTCATCGCGGCAACCATTTCCGCGTAGCGCGTTTTGCTCTGCGCCGCGTAGCTGCGCGTCAGGTCTGCCGCATAGCCAAGATACTCTGCGCCGGCATCAATCAGGAAGCTGTGACGTTTCGCCGGCGGCTGATGGTCAAGCCGGGTGTAGTGCAACACCGCAGCATGTTCATTCAGCGCGATGATATTGCCATACGGTACATCAATGTCACGGTGGCCGGTGGCGGTCAGATAGGCAAGATTGATATCAAACTCGCTCATGCCGGAGAAGAACGCCTCTTTCGCTGCGCGATGGCCTGCCACCGCCAGCTTCTGCGCTTCGCGCATACAGGCCAGCTCGTAATCGGTTTTGATGCTGCGATGATAATGCAGGAAGTCGATGACGCCCTGAGGATTGATCCCCTCGCTGCGGATGCCCAGCTGGGTGGCGCGGGACGGTACCGGCCCGATATAGGCCACATTGTCGCGCTGTGCCGGCAACAGCTGAGCGATATCGTCAGCGTTTTTCAGGCCGATGACCTCAACATCCTGGGTCCAGAAGCTGTCCGGCAGTGGCTCGACGTTGTGCCAGTAATCGACCGGCGAGTAGAACCACAGTTTGGGTTTATTCACGCCATCGATCCACAGCCAGCAGTTGGGCACCTGCGTCACTGGCACCCAGGCTTTAAACTGGGGATTCACCTTAAACGGATAGTCATGATCGTCAAGAAATACGGTCAGCAACTCGCCTGAATGAATCAGCATGGCGTCCAGCTTAAAGCGCGCCAGCACCTGTTGCGCACGCTGCTGCAGCGTTGAGATATGCGCGTGATACAGGGTTTTCAGTGAATCCATGGACTTGTCTCCGATGTCGCGAAAGTGGCGGCAGTGTAGCACAGCCGCGCGGGGGATGCCGTGCTGCGCGCGCTGTGATCGCCGTATCAAATAAGCAAACTCTCGTTTGCAAAAAATTAACATGACACCCACACTCCTGATCATCTGGTATGACCAGATCACCTTTCGCGTTTCAGGAGACGGACATGCTCTACCAAGGCGATACCCTTTCAGTGCACTGGCTTGACGATGGCATCGCCGAGCTGGTTTTTGATGCGCCCGGTTCGGTGAACAAACTTGATACCAAAACCGTCGCCGCCTTAGGCGAGGCGCTGAGCGTACTGGAGCAGCAAAGCACACTGCGCGGCCTGCTGCTCTCTTCCGCCAAACCGGCGTTTATTGTCGGGGCGGATATCACAGAATTCCTGTCGCTGTTTGATGCGCCCGCTGAGCAGCTTAGCCAGTGGCTGACATTCGCCAACAGCATCTTTAATCGTCTGGAAGATTTGCCGGTGCCGACCATCGCCGCCATCGACGGCTACGCGCTGGGCGGGGGCTGCGAGTGTGTGCTGGCGACCGACTTCCGCGTGACCACGCCCACCGCGCGCATTGGCCTGCCGGAAACCAAACTCGGCATTATGCCGGGCTTCGGCGGCAGCGTGCGTCTGCCGCGCCTGCTCGGTGCCGACAGCGCGCTGGAGATCATCGCCGCCGGTAAAGATATTGATGGCCCGGGCGCGCTGAAGCTCGGTCTGGTGGATGCGGTGGTCAGCAGCGAGAAGCTGCGCAGCGCGGCGCTGACCATGCTGCAGGATGCCATAGCCCAGGGCAGCTGGCAGGCGCGTCGTGCGCCGAAGCTGGCACCGCTTAAGCTCAGTCCGATTGAAGCCGCGATGAGTTTTACCCTCGCCAAAAGCATGGTGCAGCAAACCGCCGGTAAACACTATCCGGCTCCGATCGCCGCGGTGCGAACCATCGAAGCGGCAGCGGGCTTAGGTCGTGATGATGCGCTGAAGCTGGAAACCGCTGCTTTTGTGCCGCTGGCGCAGAGCGATGTGGCACGCGCGCTGGTCGGCATCTTCCTCAATGACCAGTACGTAAAAGGCCTGGCGAAGAAACACAGCAGCGCGGCCGGCACGCCAGAGCAGGCGGCGGTACTGGGCGCAGGCATCATGGGCGGCGGGATCGCCTGGCAGTCGGCCTGGAAAGGCGTGCCGGTGAAGATGAAAGATATTAATCCGCAGGCGCTGACGCTGGGCATGAATGAAGCCAGCAAGCTGCTTAACAAGCAGCTGGAGCGCGGCAAAATCGACGGCACGAAACTGGCGAGCGTGCTGGCGAGCATTCAGCCGACGCTGGATTACAGCGGCTTTGATCGCGCCGATGTGGTGGTCGAAGCGGTGGTCGAGAACCCGCAAATCAAAGCCAAAGTGCTGGCTGAAACCGAGCAGCAGCTGCGGGATGATGCCGTGCTGGCCTCGAATACCTCCACCATTCCAATCAGCCAGCTGGCGCAGGCGCTGCAGCGTCCGCAAAATTTCTGCGGCATGCACTTCTTTAATCCGGTGCCGCGTATGCCGCTGGTCGAAGTGATTCGCGGTGCGCAAACCTCTGAAGCCACCATCAGCAAAGTGGTAGCGTGGGCCAGCAAGATGGGCAAAACGCCGATTGTGGTGAATGACTGCCCCGGCTTCTTTGTGAACCGCGTGCTGTTCCCCTACTTTGCCGCCTTCAGCCTGCTACTGCGCGACGGCGCGGACTTCCGCCAGATCGATAAAGTGATGGAGAAGCAGTTTGGCTGGCCGATGGGGCCGGCGTGGCTGCTGGACGTGGTGGGCATTGATACCGCGCATCATGCACAACAGGTGATGGCGCAGGGCTTCCCATCGCGGATGCAGAAAGATTACCGCGATGCCATTGATGTGCTGTTTGAAGCCAAACGCTACGGCCAGAAAAATGGCCAGGGCTTTTACCGCTGGGAACAGGACAAAAAAGGCAAAGCGCAGAAGCGCGCCGATGTGGAGGTCGATGCGCTGCTGGAGCCGGTATGTGAACCGAAGCGGGTATTCAGCGATGAAGAGATCGCCAACCGCATGATGCTGCCGATGCTCAACGAAGTGGTGCGCTGCCTCGAAGAAAACATCATTGCTTCGCCCGCCGAGGCGGATATGGCGCTGGTGTATGGCTTAGGCTTCCCGCCGTTCCGCGGTGGCGCGTTCCGCTATATGGACACGCTGGGCATCAGCAATGTCGTCGATCAGGCTAAACGCTACCTCGCGCTCGGCCCGCTGTACGCGCTGCCTGAGCTGCTGGTTCAGAAAGCCCACCAGCATCAGAGCTGGTATCCCGTCGCTCAACCGATTGACGCAGCGGCGCTGCAAACTGCCTGAGGTAATGAACATGGAAAACGTAGTGATTGTTGATGCCGTGCGCACGCCGATGGGCCGTTCCAAAGGCGGCGCCTTTCGCCAGGTGCGCGCCGAGGATCTCTCCGCCCATCTGATGCGCGAACTCCTCAGCCGCAATCCGGCCGTCGATGCCGCCGCGCTGGATGACATTATCTGGGGCTGCGTGCAGCAGACGCTGGAACAGGGCTTTAATATCGCCCGCAACGCCGCGCTGCTGGCGGAGATCCCGCATCGCGTGCCGGCCAGCACCGTCAATCGCCTGTGCGGCTCGTCCATGCAGGCGCTGCACGATGCGGCGCGCGCGATTATGGTCGGCGATGCCCACAGCTGTCTGATTGGCGGCGTGGAACATATGGGCCACGTACCGATGAACCACGGCGTGGATTTTCATCCCGGCCTGGGGCGTACCGTGGCGAAAGCGGCGGGCATGATGGGGCTGACCGCCGAGATGCTGGCGCGCATGCACCACATCAGCCGTGAACAGCAGGACGCTTTTGCGCTGCGTTCACACCAGCGCGCTGCGTCCGCCACTCAGCGCGGTGATTTCAAACGCGAAATCGTGCCGACCTACGGCCACGATGCCGATGGCGTGCTGAAACGCTATGACAGCGATGAAGTGATTCGCGAAGACACCAGCCTTGAAGGCTTAGCCGCGCTGCGTCCGGCGTTCGATCCGGTCAACGGCACGGTTACCGCCGGCAGTTCGTCGGCGCTGTCCGACGGCGCGGCCGCCATGCTAATCATGAGCGAAAGCCGGGCGCGCGAACTGGGGCTGTCGCCGCGCGCACGCATCCGCAGCATGGCGGTGGTCGGCTGCGATCCGTCGATCATGGGTTACGGTCCGGTACCGGCCAGTAAGCTGGCGCTGAAGCGCGCCGGGCTGAGCGTGCAGGATATCGATCTGTTCGAGCTCAATGAAGCCTTCGCCGCGCAGACGCTGCCGTGCCTGAAAGATTTAGGGCTGCTGGAGCAGCTGGATGAGAAAGTGAACCTTAACGGCGGCGCAATCGCACTCGGGCATCCGCTGGGATGTTCCGGTGCGCGTATCAGCACCACGTTGCTGAATCTGATGGAGCGTCGCGATGCACAGTTTGGTCTGGCAACCATGTGCATTGGCTTAGGCCAGGGCATCGCGACGGTATTCGAACGGGTTTAATACGTTGACCACTACACTTGCACGTGTTCCCGCCCAACCGGGCGGGCTTTTTTTTGCAGCAGCTCGTGCATGCGCACCGCGTCACACATCAGATAAAGGCAAATGCATCGCCATACATCTGCGCTTCTAACGCACCACGCTCGGCACAGAAACGCTCGCGGGCAATTTTTGCCATCTCAAACCGGCCAGCAATATAGATATCGTGTCCGCTCAGGCTGGCATAATCCTGCATTACTGCGGTCAGCACCGTGCCGCTGCGCCCCTGCCAGTCCTCCGCCGGCTGCTCCACCACCGGAATCACTTTCAGGTTCGGATGCTTCACCGCCAGCGCATTGAGCTCATCCAGATCGTACAGATGTCTCAGCTCGCGGCCGCCCCAGTAGATAGCGATATCGCGATCCGGCTGCTGCGCCAGCGCGGTCAGCAGAATCGAACGCGCATAGGAGAAGCCGGTGCCGCCGGCAATCAGCACAATCGGCCGCGCGCTGTCTTCACGCAGCCAGGCGTCGCCGTGCGGCATATCCACGGTGATCTGCCGATCATTTTTGATGCGATCCATCACCGCCATGGCGTACAGGTTCAGCTCTGAGGCACCAATGTGCAGCTCAATGATGTCCTTTTCCATTGGCGTCGATGCCAGCGAAAACGGGCGCTTGTCGCGCTCATCCATCACCACCATCAGATACTGGCCGGCGCGGAAGCTAAAATCCGCCGCCGGAATTAACCGCACGCGGTAAACCGTGTCCGTAATTGCTTCAACCGAAGTCACTTTGCAGCTTAACGTCGTCATAGGTGCCCTTTTTTATGGTTCTCAGCCGCCGTCAGCGCTGCGGCGGCTCGGCAAAGATCGCTAACTCATCCCAGATTGCATCAATTCGTGCCGTAACCGCAGGATCTTTCACAATCGGCGTCCCCCATTCACGCTGGGTTTCACCCGGCCACTTGTTGGTGGCATCCAGTCCCATCTTCGAGCCAAGCCCGGAAACCGGCGAAGCGAAGTCGAGATAGTCAATTGGCGTGTTTTCTACCAGTACCGTATCGCGCGCCGGATCCATCCGCGTGGTGATGGCCCAAATCACGTCGTTCCAGTCACGCGCGTTGACGTCATCGTCACACACAATCACAAACTTGGTGTACATAAACTGGCGCAGGAACGACCACACGCCGAACATCACGCGCTTGGCGTGACCGGCATACTGTTTTTTAATCGTCACTACCGCGAGGCGATAAGAGCAACCTTCCGGCGGCAGATAGAAATCCACAATCTCCGGGAACTGTTTGATCAGAATCGGCACCAGCACTTCGTTCAGCGCCACGCCCAGTACCGCGGGCTCATCCGGCGGACGGCCGGTGTAGGTGGAGTGGTAAATCGGGTTGCGTCGCTGGGTCACGTGCGTCACGGTAAACACCGGGAAGCTGTCTACTTCATTGTAGTAGCCGGTGTGATCGCCGTACGGCCCTTCCGGCGCCATGTCACCCGGTTCGATGTAGCCTTCCAGCACGATTTCGGCGCTGGCCGGCACTTCCAGATCGTTCGAGACGCACTTTACCACCTCGGTTTTGTTGCCGCGCAGCAGACCGGCAAACGCATATTCCGATAGCGTATCCGGCACCGGCGTCACCGCACCAAGAATGGTGGCCGGATCGGCGCCCAGCGCCACCGCCACCGGGAAGCGTTCACCGGGATGCGCTTTGCACCACTCCTGAAAATCCAGCGCGCCACCGCGATGCGACAGCCAGCGCATGATCACCCGGTTTTTACCAATCACCTGCTGACGATAAATGCCGAGATTCTGCCGCTCTTTATGCGGTCCACGCGAGACGGTTAAACCCCAGGTAATCAGCGGCGCCGCATCGCCCGGCCAGCATTTCATGACCGGGATGCGCGCCAGATCGACCTCGTCACCGCTGAAAATCTCTTCCTGACACGGCGCATTACGCAGCCGTTTGGTCGGCATGTTCAGCACCTGTTTGAACTGCGGCATCTTATCGAACAGATCGCGAAACCCTTTCGGCGGCTCCGGCTCTTTCAGAAACGCCAGCAGCTTACCCACCTCGCGCAGCGCGCTGACCTCTTCCTGGCCCATACCCATTGCCACGCGCTTCGGCGTGCCAAACAGGTTGCACAGCACCGGCATGCTGTAGCCCTTCGGGTTTTCGAACAGCAGCGCCGGGCCACCGGCCCGCAGCGTGCGGTCGGCGATTTCGGTCATCTCGAGGACAGGATCGATCTCCTGAGTGATGCGCTTTAACTCGCCGCGCTGTTCCAGCAGCGCGAGAAAGTCTCGTAAATCCTGATATTTCATGCGGCGTTAGTCTTCCGGCCAGAGTGAAGCGTCATTATAAGTTTGTTCACGCCAGCGTGTTTGAGTTTCTGCGTCAGGCGGGCTGACAGGAAAACGGCACCAGCGACTGCAGGGCCAGCACATCGTGATAAGCGGCAATCGCTTCACCGTGACGGAACACTTTGAAATCTTCACCGCGCGCGCTGTAGTAGCGCAGACGGTTCTCACTGACGTGCAGGAAGCTGGCTTCACGCAGCGCAATCACCGACTCCTGCGGATTCACCGCGCAGAACTCGGCCAGACGCTCATCACGGGTTTCGCCCATATGGCCGCTGACGTGCGCATCAAGATAGTGAGGATTGATTTGCACCGGGAACAGCCCCAGCGCAGGCAGCACCACGCTGCTGCGTACCGGCATATCATTGGTGGTGCGAATCGACGGCGTCGCCACGTTGCAGCCCGCGCTCCAGCCAACGTAAGGGACGTCGCGCTCGCGCACTGCGCGCTGAATCGCCACGATCAGCCCCTGCTCGTGCAGCATCTGGTTCAGCAGCCAGGTATTGCCGCCGCTCACCAGAATCAGCTCCGCCTGCTCAATGGCCGCAACCGGTGTCTCGAACTCGTGTACCGTGCGCACCGGAATGCCCAGTGACTGAGACAACGCCTGCGCACGCTGGGCGTGATCGTCACGAATAATGGCGTAGGGCACCAGCACCGCCGAGGTGATGCCGCGCTGGGCAATCATCGCGTGCAACTGCGGATGCGCATAGCTCAGCAGCGGCGCATCGTCGGCCACTTTGCCATTGCTCAGTAAAAACAGTTCCATCAGCCCGTCCTTTTTCTTCGTCTAATGGGTTGGCAGTCTGATACAGATGATCGCCAGACGTCAATTTTCTTGCTGAAAAGCGTTAGTTCGCCGCACCAATCGGAAAATTCGTAGAGATTTTTCTTGTGTGACCGGGTTTCCGGCCGCCGATGCGCTATAACTCTGACAACAGGTTTGTTATTCTTAGCGTCCATTATTTGGGAGCAGTTATGGAATCCTGGTACTTACTCTATTGCAAACGTGGTCAGCTGTTGCGCGCGAAGGAGCATCTTGAGCGGCAGGAGGTGAATTGCCTCAGCCCGATGATCGCTCTGGAGAAGATTGTGCGCGGCAAACGCACCACCGTGAGTGAGCCGCTGTTTCCCAACTATCTGTTTATCGAATTCGATCCGGAAGCGATTCACACCACCACCATCAGCAGCACGCGTGGCGTCAGCCACTTTGTGCGCTTTGGCGCCATGCCCGCGACGGTGCCGTATGAAGTGATCGAAGCGCTGCAAACCGATGCGCCGCAGATCCTGCTGGATCCGGAAACGCCGCAGGTCGGTGATGAAGTGCTGATCACCGACGGCACCTTTGAAGGGCTGCGCGCTATCTTTGCCGAGCCCGATGGTGAAACCCGCTCAATCCTGCTGCTTAACCTGCTGAATAAACAGGTGATGCGCAGCGTGGACAACAAGCAGTTCCGTAAGGTTTAAGCCAGCCTGAATAGCTGACGTGCGTTGTGGTCGACGCGTGCCGCCAGTGCGTCTGGCTGTTCACCACGCCAGTGCGCCACCTGCTGAACGATATGCGGCAGAAAGCAGGGTTCGTTACGGCGCGAGGTCGGACGCGGACGCATATCGCGCGGCAGCAGATAGGGCGCGTCCGTCTCCAGCAGCAGACGATCTGCCGGAATCAGCGGCAGCATGTCACGCAGCGCCATTCCGCGCCGTTCATCGCACACCCAGCCGGTAATGCCCACCGATAAACCCAGCGCCAGGCAGGCTTCCAGCTCGTCACGCGTGCCGGTAAAACAGTGCACCACCGCGCCCACCAGTTTCGGCAGCCACGGCTGCAGCACCGCCAGAAAACGTTCATGCGCCTCACGACAGTGTAAAAACACCGGCAGCTGCAGTTCTGCCGCCAGCTGGAGCTGCGCATCAAACGCGTACTCCTGCTGCTCGTGCGCGGAAAGATTCCGGTTGAAGTCGAGTCCGCATTCACCAATCGCGACCACCTGCTCGCTGTCAGCCAGGCGGCGCAGCGTACTGGCGGTTTCCGCCGACCACTCGCTGGCATGATGCGGGTGCACGCCGGCGGTCGACCAGCAGTAGCCCGCGTGCCGGGTCGCCAGCTGACGCGCCTGCTGGCTCTCCAGGGCATTGGTGCCGGTGATTAACAGGCCGGTGACGCCTGCTTCGCGCGCGCGTTTTACCACCTGATCGCGATCTTTTGCGAATTGCGTGCTGGTCAGGTTTACACCGATATCAAACATGTTTGCTCCCCATTCCGTCTTAAAGCGACGGATAGAAAAACCGCCCGGCAGGCGGGCGGTTAAGATTCATCATCACCCCATCAGCGGGATGCCCTGCATAAAAGACATCAGGCGTCGGGGTTCTGTTCCTCGTCGTCTGCCGCCTGACGTCCTTTACCCACATAGTAGCGGGAGAAGAATACGCCGACTTCAAACAGGCAGTACATCGGAATAGCGAGCAAAGTTTGCGAGAAAACGTCCGGCGGTGTGAGCAACATCCCAACCACGAACGCGCCGACCAGAATATACGGCCGTTTCTTTTTCAGATCGTCCGGGCTGGTAATGCCGGTCCAGCACAGCAGCACGATGGCAATCGGCACCTCAAACGCCACGCCAAACGCCATGAACAGCGTCATGACAAAGTCGAGGTAGTTAGTGATGTCCGTGGCGATGGTGACGCCCTGCGGCGCGGTTTTGGCGAAGAAGCCAAACGCCAGCGGGAACACGATGAAGTAGGCAAAGGCCACGCCGACATAAAACAGCAGCGTACTGGAGAACAGCAGCGGCATCACCAGGCGGCGCTCATGGCGATACAGCGCGGGGGCGACAAACGCCCAGACCTGATAAAGAATCACCGGCACCGCAAGAAACACCGACACAATGATGGTCAGTTTGATCGGCGTAAAGAACGGTGAGGCCACGTCGGTGGCGATCATGCTGGCACCGGCGGGCATCTGGCTGATCAGCGGCGCTGCCACCGCGTGATAGATGTCGTTGGCGAAGTAAACCAGACACAGGAAGATAACAAACACCGCGATGATGCAGTTCAGCAGACGTTTGCGCAGCTCAATCAGGTGGCTGATGAGCGGTTGGGTATCTTCAACGGCCATGTTTATCGTTCATCTTTTACGGGAGGAGTGGTCGCAGGCGCGACGGAATCGCTGTGGCTGGTGGCTGGTGCAGGCTGCGGCGCCTGCGCCGGGGCGCTGGCCTGATGCGCCGCGCTGGCCGGCGTCACGACGCTGTGCGGCTCAGCGGGCTGCGGTGCGGCAGCGGGCTGTGGCGCAGCAGCGGGCGGCTGATGAATGGTGTTGGCTTCATCTTCCGCTTTTTCGATATCGATGCTCTGCTGCACCGAGCGCTTCATGGAGTCCGCGGTTTTACGCAGCTCTTCCATGGATTGCTTCAGCTCCGGCGACAGCGTGCCGCGTCCTGCCTCTTCGACCTTTTTCAGGCTGTCCTGCAGCTCCTGCAGTTTCAGCTCCTGCGCCAGTTCGTTCTGCACATTAGCAGCCAGCGAGCGAATGGCTCGGATCCAGCCAACGACGGTTTTCACCGCAACCGGTAAGCGCTGCGGGCCCAGAACAATCAGCCCGATCACGAACACCAATACCAGTTCACTAAAACCAATATCGAACACAGTTTTACCTTACTTGTCCCGGGCGTCGTCTTTGCTCGCCGGGGTGTGCTGTTTGTCTGCCAGTTTGGCGTTGAAGTCAGCGTCCTGCTCTTTCGGTTGATCCTTTTTCTCGTCTTCATCGCTCATGGCTTTTTTGAAGCCGCGAATGGAAGAGCCTAAATCCGAACCCAGGTTACGAAGCTTATTGGTACCGAACAGAAGTACAACAATGACGGCAATGATTAACAATTGCCAAATACTGATACCGCCCATGAGATATGCCTCTAATATTCTGTGAAAAACGGTTAACTGTAACGCACAGAAAGTCCGTTTTTACCCGGACTTAAGCCTGCGACATTACGCGATTTGCACCAGGCAGACAATCAGTTTGTCTTGCGCCAGCCGATGAGCCAGGTGACGATGCCGGCGGCCATTAACAGCGCCGGGAAGAAGTCCCAGTCAGGCCGGCTCAACAGCACGGCGGTGCCACTTAATAACAGTGTAGCCCCGACGCCAAACAGATAACGTGCCTGATGATGACGGGTGCGCTGCGCGTTCAAATCGGTGACGAGTTTATCGACACTGTGCTGCAATAACTTGTGCTGGCGCATACTGTCGTAAAAAAGCTCCGGCAGCTCCGGCAGTTTCTCCGCCCAGAACGGCGCCTTCTCTTTCACCGCCCGCAGGATGGCCGGAATGCCGATCTGATCCTTAATCCAGTCCTCCAGGAACGGCTTGGCGGTTTTCCACAGATCGAGCTGCGGATAGAGCTGACGACCAATGCCCTCGATGTACAGCAGGGTTTTCTGCAGCAGCACCAGCTGCGGCTGCACTTCCATATTGAAACGGCGCGCTGTGTTGAACAGATTGAGCAGCACGTGACCAAAGGAGATTTCCGCCAGCGGCTTTTCGAAAATCGGCTCGCACACGGTGCGAATCGCGAACTCAAAATCTTCCACGTTGGTATCCGGCGGTACCCAGCCCGAGTCGACGTGCAGCTCGGCCACTTTGCGGTAGTCGCGGTTGAAGAAGGCGATGAAGTTTTCCGCCAGGTAGCGCTTATCTTCTTTGTTCAGCGAGCCAACGATGCCGCAGTCAATGCCGATATACTGCGGATCTTCCGGATGCTCGTAGCTGACGAAGATGTTGCCGGGATGCATATCGGCGTGGAAGAAGCTGTCGCGGAACACTTGGGTGAAGAACACCTGCACGCCGCGTTCGGCCAGCAGCTTCATGTTGACGCCGTGCTGCTCCAGCGTGGCGACGTCGGAGATAGGAATGCCGTAAATGCGCTCCATCACCAGCATGGTTTCGCTGCAGTAGTCGGAAAACACTTCCGGCACGTACAGCATGCGGCTCTGGTCAAAGTTGCGGCGCAGCTGAATCGCATTGGCAGCTTCACGCAGCAGATTGAGTTCATCAATCAGCGTTTTTTCGTAGTCGCGCACCACTTCCATCGGACGCAGACGGCGACCGTCCGGCAGCAGACGTGGCACCCAGCGCGCCAGGCGGTAAATCAGCTTCATGTCAGCTTTGATCACCGGCAGGATATCCGGGCGAATCACTTTGATCACCACTTCGCGGCCGTTGGATTTCAGCGTCGCGGTATGCACCTGGGCGATCGAAGCCGATGCCAGCGGTTTGATATCAAAGTCGTCGAACCAGGTTTCCACCGGGCCGCCAATCGAACGCTCAATCTGCGCTTTGGCTTTCACGCCGTCGAACGGCGCCACGCGGTCCTGCAGAATCGCCAGCTCATCGGCAATTTTCGGCGGGAACAGGTCGCGCCGCGTCGAGAGCATCTGACCGAACTTGATCCAAACCGGACCGAGCTGCTCCATGGCCAGACGCAGACGGATGCCCATCTCGGCTTCTTTGTGCCGGTTGGGGATCCAGAAAACACAGCGCCGCCACAGCCGCAGCGGCAGCGTAATGCGCATATGCGGAATCAGTTCATCCAGCCCGTAGGTCAGAAAAACTTTGATAATGAAGTATAAGCGCCGAATTTCTCCCAGCGTCATTTCGCCTCCAGCTGTGCCAAACGCGCCTCAAACGCATTAAGCGCACGTTCCATCGCTTCTACCTCCTCACAAAACCACGCCTGCTCCAGCGCCCCCGGTGCCACGCGCCACTCTTCGGTCAGCACCTGCCCCAGATAATCCTGACGGCGGGTGACCTGCTGTTTGAGCTGGGCCAGCGCACGCTGAGCGGCCTGGCTGATGCCCTGTGCCGCAATGTCGCCCACCCACGGCGCGAGATATTCGGCCGGGTCGAGTTCAGCCAGATCCATCAGCGCGGAGAATTGCTGTACCACCTGCAGATCGCCTTCCACGTCCAGCTCACCGCTGCGAATCAGGCTGGTCAGCTGCTGACGATCGCGCAGCTTAGGCAGCGTGCTGAAACGCAGGCTGACGTTACAGTCGCTGCGGTCCTGCCAGTCACTCAGCACATCCAGCTGGTTTTCACTGAACACCAGCACCAGCGGAAAATCCAGCTCCTGCAGGCGCAGTAGCAGGACTTTGCCGGCCAGACGCTGGCGTGCGGTTTTCAGACTGCGATCGCGGTACAACACACGGTTCAGGGCGGTCTCAAGACCGCCGGTGATGAGAGGGGTAAAAGTCATGATTAATCAGAACTTAAAGCCACGATGCAGCGCCACAATGCCGCCGGTCATGTTGTAGTAGCTGGTATTTTCAAAGCCCGCGTCGTTCATCATCGCCTTCAGGGTTTCCTGATCCGGATGCATACGAATCGACTCCGCCAGATAGCGATAGCTCTCCGCGTCTTTTGCCACCAGCTGGCCGATGCGCGGCAGAATGTGGAAAGAGTAAGTGTCGTAGGCTTTGCTCAGCGGATCGAAAACCGGTTTAGAGAACTCCAGCACCAGCAGACGGCCGCCCGGCTTGAGCACGCGGAACATCGACGCCAGCGCCTTCTCTTTTTCGGTCACGTTACGCAGGCCGAAGGAGATGGTGATGCAGTCGAAATAGTTATCCGGGAACGGCAGCGCTTCTGCGTTAGCCTGCACGTAGCTGACGTTGCCGGTTACGCCGAGATTGCGCAGCTTTTCGCGTCCCATCTTCAGCATCGAGCTGTTGATGTCCGCCAGCACCACCTGACCGGTTTCACCGACCAGGCGCGAGAATTTTGCCGTCAGATCGCCGGTACCGCCGGCCAGATCCAGGACGCGCTGACCGCGGCGCACGCCGCTGCTGTCGATGGTAAAACGCTTCCAGACGCGATGGATGCCGAACGACATCAGATCGTTCATCAGATCATATTTCGCCGCGACGGAGTGAAACACGTCCGCGACTTTATCGGCCTTTTCACTTTTGGCGACGGTCTGAAAGCCAAAATGGGTAGTTTCCTGCTGTGATTCATCTGCCATCGGTTTTACCTGTTCCACAAACAATACTTCCCGAAGTGTATCAGAGTCGGGCGATCCGAGCACGCCACCGGCGTGTTATTCGTTGATGCGGCGCAGGGATGCGGCGGAAGAATCTGCCGCATTTTCAGCGGGCTCGCTGTCATCGGCCCATGTATCATCCGCCGCGTCGGGCTGCGCCTGCTCTGCCAGCTGGGGGTTGATGGGCCGTTTGATCTCCACGCCAAGCGCACGAAACGACTCGCTTTGAGCGATCAGGTTGCCGCGCCCCTGCGCCAGCTTTTTCATCGCCAGCTGATAACTCTGCTGCGCTTTGTCGAGGCTATGCCCGATGCCGCTCATGTCATCGACAAACAGCCGCATCTTGTCGTACAAGCGCGCAGCGCGGTCGGCGATGCGCTGGGCATTACGGCTCTGATGCTCATAGCGCCACAGATTATTGATAGTGCGCAGCGCCACCAGCAGCGTGGTCGGGCTGACCAGCATAATGTTTTGCTGCAGCGCTTCGCTGATCAGCTCCGGCTGGCGGTCGATCGCCAGCAGAAACGCCGGTTCGACCGGAATAAACATCAGCACATAATCCAGCGAGCGTAAACCGGGCAATTGTTGATAATCTTTACGCCCCAGCAGCCGGATATGGCCGCGCACTGCGTTGATATGCTCCTGAATCGCCTGTTCGCGCGTCAGCTCATCGTCGGCGTTGAAGTAGCGCTCATAGGCAATCAGCGTCATTTTGGCGTCAATTACCACATCTTTACCCTGCGGCAGACGCACAATCACATCCGGTTGCATACGGCCCTGCTGCTCCAGCTGCACGCTGACCTGAGTCTGGTACTCGTAGCCTTCGCGCAGGCCTGAGGCCTCCAGCACCCGGCTGAGCACCACTTCGCCCCAGTTGCCCTGAATTTTATTGTCGCCCTTCAGCGCTTTGGTGAGGTTGATCGCTTCCTGCGCCATCTGCGCGTTGAGCTGCTGCAGCTGACGAATTTCGTGCGCCAGCGTGTGGCGTTCACGCGCTTCCTGGCCGAAGCTATCGTTGACCTGGCGGCGGAAGCCATCCAGCTGTTCGCGCAGCGGGCCGATCAGGCTGTTGAGGCTCTGCCGGTTCTGCTCGTCGACGCGTTTTCCGCTGTTTTCGAAGATTCGGTTGGCGAGGTTTTCAAACTGCGCACTCAGGCGCTGTTCGCTGTTGGTCAGCAGACGCTGCTTCTCCTCAGCGGCGAAACGCGTCTCTTCTAATCGAATGGTGACTTCCCGCAGTTCGGCTTCCTGCGCGCTGTTAACTTCCAGCTGATTACGCAGCTCGCGGCTGAGCTGCTCACTCTCGGCCCGCCAGTAATCCAGCTGCTGCAGGCGCTCCTGCGCGCCGCTTAGCGTGCCGTGAAGCTGGCGCAGCTCCTGTTCGCGCTGCTGCAGTTGCTGTTGCAGCTGTTCCAGCTGCTGCTGCTGACGCTGCTGCGCCTGTTCCAGCAGGCGGCGTTCGGTGGTGAAGCTGGCGTGCTGATGGCCGGCGCGCAGCTGGGCAATAATCCAGCCAATGCCCAAACCGGCCAGCGCCAGCGCGCCGCTGATGATAAGTTGCTGATCCATAATCCCCCCGCGGATCGTCTCGCTGAGGAGAAGGTAGAGCGCCACTGTATGAATGTCCAGAACATTCATGGCAACCCGCGGATTTTATCGCGGGCGCGATAGGCACCGTCCGGGTAACTACAGGGCGCGTACGGTCAGGTCGCCCGCTTTCCAGGCGTCAATCAGGAAAAACGGCATCGGCAGCACCCATTCGCTGTCGCTTTTCACCTTCGCCGGATAGCACCAGCTGTTGCCGCCGTAGGTCAGCTCCACCTGCTGCTGGCCATTTTCGGCGTTGGCCACTTTGCCGGCCATGCTGGCGAAACCGGCGTTGCTGCCGACGTGGAAGCTGTCGGTCTGCCAGCGAATCGGCGCATGCGCCGGCCACGGCTGCGCGTGGTGGAAGTGAAAGATATCGTCGTGATTGAGGATGCTGTCGCGCACCGTCGGCCACAGCGCTACCTTGAGGAAGTACTGGTCGGTAAAGCGCTCGCTGCCGTCATACTGCGCGATAAAGTCGCGCATCTGCTGCTCCACGTTGTGAAACACGCCGTGACAGCCGCCCCACATGCCGGCCAGCAACAGCTCGGTGTGCGAGTAGTAATCGCGCATGTGGTGGAACCAGAATGGCGAAGCCAGCCAGGCTTCGACGGCCGCCACTTCGCGCTCTGACAGCAGCGAATCCGCATCGCGCACGATGTAGCGTTTTACGCTGGCATCGTCCATCACCAGAAAGCGCCACAGCGTAGGGAAAATGGTTTTCTCCTGCGACATATCCACCAGTTGGGTGTTTGGCTGGGTCAGGCGCTGCCACACGTGCTGCGGCACGCTATCGTCGAGATAGATGCGGCACATCCAGTCCGGATAGAGCTCGCGCGCCACCTCAACGTTTTTAATCAGGGTTTCGCAATAGCGCGGCTGACCGCCATACAGGCTGAAGGAGATGATATTTTCTGCCGGATTGCTGCGGTTAATCGGCGCAGGTGCCGGTGCGGGAAAAGTCGCTTTCGCGCCCTGACTGAAACGCACGTCGGATTGGGTGAGCGATTCGAGGCCATAACGCGCCACTTCATCTGTCTTATCCAGCCAGCCACACACTTCCGTCAGGCCATCCAGCCAGGTTTCCGACGCCTGCGCGCGCTGCGCCGCCGGTGCCTGATAGATTTTCTGGTAAATCTTGTAGGATTTTTTATGTTCGCCGACGCGCATCAGCGTCAGCGCGTAGTCGCTGAGCACCTGCATCTGGTTAGGCATGACGCGCAGCACTTCTTCGCAGCATTGGCGCGCCAGAGGATAATCTGACGCGGCCATTGCCTGACGAAAGCGCGCGGCGGCACTCTCAACGCGGGCCTGCATTGCAGCAGGGCGGCTGGTAAAACCCGGACGTGGGACAGAGATCGTTTTGCGCATAGGAAATTTCTCAGAATCGGCTGAAATTGCGCGCATTCTAATCAGGCAATTGCTGAGCTCCCTATAAGCCTGGTCTCGAAATCATTCCCTGACTGGCGCGCTAAAGTAAACGACGCGCGGCATCCACCACAATTTTCACCGCATCGCTTTCTGTCTGCTTCATGGTGGCCGCATCCGGGATCTCTTTTTGCGTGCGATTCACGATGACGCCAGCCACCATGCCGGCACGCAGTCCCTGACTGGCGCACATGGTTAACAGTGTAGCGGATTCCATCTCATAGTTAAGCACGCCCATTTGCTGCCACTCTTTCATCGAGCCCTGGAAGCGGCTCACCACGCGTCCGGAGAAGGTGTCGTAGCGCTCCTGGCCAGGATAGAAGGTGTCTGACGAGGCGGTGACACCAATATGCGTGGTCGCACCGCAGGCTTCTGCCGCGGCCACCAGCGCGGTGGTGCAGGCGAAGTCAGCCACCGCCGGGAATTCCATCGGCGCAAAGTGCAGGCTGGCACCGTCCAGACGGACCGAGGCGGTGGTCACCAGCACATCGCCCACGTTGATGTGTGGCTGAATCGCGCCGGTGGTACCCACACGCAGGAAGGTACGCACGCCCAGCTGCGCCAGCTCTTCAACGGCGATAGAGGTGGACGGACCGCCGATGCCGGTGGAACAGACAACCACCGGTTTGCCGTCGATCTCCGCCAGCCAGGTGGTGAATTCACGATGCGACGCGAGGTGCTGTGGATTCTCCATCAGCGCCGCGATTTTCTTCACGCGCTCCGGATCGCCAGGAACAATCGCCAGCGTGGCTCCTTTCAAATCGGCTTTGGTGATGCCAAGGTGGAAAACGTCAGACTGGGCCATATCAGACTCCTGGAAGATAAGGGGGAATAAGCGCGCCACTTTACGTCAGCGGCCCGGATAAATATGTGACTGAATTCACTATCAATAATGAAAGTTACATTGAACTAAAAATATTGTGTGACTCTAATCACATATTAGCGGTCTGCTGCGCTGAATTGCTACAAGCGGTGCTGTGTAACCGTAAAAGGCAGTGTTAATAGAGAAGCAGATCAGGTTAACCATCCCCCGTACCCTACGCCAGCCTTGCCGTAAGGCCAGGCTATAGTTACGTGATTGCGCACTTGCTAGCACGGAGAGAACCATGAAAACCGAAGACAATATGGCACAAAAATCCGCCACCGACGGCTTTGCGCCAGCGGTGCAGCCCACCGCAGCCAGCACCATCATTACCGCCAGCGATGCCATTCACGCGGGCGAGACGTCCGTGCCGAGCCAGGGTGAGAACCTGCCGGCTTATTATGCTCGTCCGCAACAGTTTAGCGGCACGCTGCCGGTCGTGCTGGTGGTGCAGGAAATTTTCGGCGTGCACGAGCACATCCGCGATCTGTGCCGCCGTCTGGCACTGGAAGGCTATCTCGCCGTGGCGCCGGAGCTCTATTTCCGCGAAGGCGATCCCAACGATTACAACGATATCCCCACCCTGTTCAAAGAGCTGGTGAGCAAAGTGCCGGATTCGCAGGTACTGTCGGATCTCGACCACGTGGCCAACTGGGCGGCGCGCCACGGCGGCGATATCCGTCGTCTGGCGATCACTGGTTTCTGCTGGGGCGGTCGCATCAGCTGGCTGTTTGCCGCCCATAATCCGCAGGTGCGCGCCGCCGCCGCCTGGTACGGTCGTCTGGAGGGCGAGAAAACGCTGAAGCAGCAGAAACATCCTATTGATATTGCAGTGGATTTGAATGCACCGGTGCTGGGCCTGTACGGTGGCCAGGATGAAAGCATTCCACTGGAAAGTATCGATAAGATGCGCCAGGCCCTGCACGCGGCCAATGCCAAAGCCGAGATTGTGGTGTATCCGGAAGCTGGCCACGCCTTCAACGCCGACTATCGTCCGAGCTACCACGCCGATTCCGCACAGGATGGCTGGCAGCGCATGCTGGCGTGGTTTAAGCAGTATGGCGTCGCGCCAAACGCGGAATAAAAAAAGGGGCGCCAGCGCGCCCCAACTCAACAACACAACGTATTATCCTGCCATCAAACGGTTTCGGCGCGCAGCTTCTGCGCCGCTTTCACCATGTTGGCCAGCGCCTGACGCGTTTCACTCCAGCCGCGCGTTTTCAGGCCACAGTCCGGGTTCACCCACAGGCGCTGCTGCGGAATACTCTGCGCCGCTTTGCGCAGCAGATCTTCCATCCACTCCACGCTCGGTACGTTGGGTGAGTGGATGTCATACACGCCCGGCCCGATTTCATTGGGATACTCAAACGCTTTAAACGCATCCAGCAGATCCATATCAGAACGTGAGGTTTCGATAGTGATGACGTCGGCGTCCAGCGCGGCAATCGAATCCATGATGTCGTTAAACTCGCAATAACACATGTGGGTGTGAATCTGCGTCTCGTCCTGCGCCACCGCAGCGTTGAGGCGGAACGCGTCCACCGCCCAGCGCAGGTAGGCTGCCCAGTCAGACTGATGCAGCGGCAAGCCTTCACGCAGCGCCGGTTCGTCAATCTGAATGATGCCGATACCGGCTTTTTCCAGGTCCTGCACTTCGTCGCGCAGCGCCAGCGCAATCTGTTTTGCGATGGTTTCGCGCGTCACGTCCTCCCGCGGGAACGACCAGCACAGGATGGTGACCGGTCCGGTCAGCATGCCCTTCACCGGTTTGTCGGTCAGCGACTGCGCATACTTTGCCCACTCGACGGTGATCGGCTGCGGGCGGCTGACGTCACCAATGATCACCGGCGGCTTAACACAGCGCGAGCCGTAGCTCTGTACCCAGCCGTTCTGCGTGAAAACAAAGCCGTCGAGGTTTTCGCCGAAGTACTCCACCATGTCGTTACGCTCGGCTTCACCATGCACCAGCACGTCGAGCCCCAGACGCTCCTGCTCCGCGATCGCCTGCCGGATGTGTTCCGCGATACCGGTGCGGTAGTGGCCGCCGTCAATGTTGCCTTTTTTGAAGTCGAGGCGCAGGCCGCGGATCTCGGTCGTCTGCGGGAAAGAACCGATGGTGGTGGTAGGCCACGCCGGCAGGTTAAAGCGCTGACGCTGCACCTGAGCACGCACGGTGTAGCTGCTGTTGCGCTCAGTGTCTCTGGCCTGGATTTGCGCCAGACGCTGCGCCACGGCGGGGTTGTGCACGCGAGCAGAGTTTGCCCGGGCGCGAATCGGCGCGCTCCAGGCGTGCAGCGCAGCGGCATCGTGCTGGTTTAGCGCCTTGCTCAGCAGCGACAGCTCCGTACACTTCTGTAACGCAAAGGCGAACCAGCTTTTTACCTCGTCGTCGAGGCGGGTTTCCACGCTCAGATCAATGGGGCTGTGCAGCAGCGAACAGGAGGAACCGATCCACAGCTGCTGACGCTGGCCGATCAGCGGCTGCAGGCGCTCAAACCAGCGGATGAGATCGGCGCGCCAGACGTTACGGCCATTAATTACCCCCAGCGACAGCAGCCAGTCCGCCGGGATCTGTTGGTTGAGCTGCTCAAGGTCGTCTTTGCCGTGCACCAGGTCCACGTGCAGGCCCTGCACCGGCAGCGTTTTGATGACATCAAGATTCTGACCAATGCTGTCAAAGTAGGTGGTCAGCAGCAGTTTCACTTCGCCCTGTAGCGCGTCGTACGCCGGTTTAAACGCCTCGCGCCACGCCTGCGGCAGTTCCAGCGCCAGCGCCGGCTCATCAATCTGCACCCATTCGATGCCGCGCTGACGCAGTTCTGCCAGCACCTGACGGTACACCGGCAGAATGGCCTGCAGCAGCGACAGGCGGTCAAAGGCGTCACCTTTCACCTTACCCAGCCACAAATAGGTCACCGGCCCCAGCAGCACCGGTTTGATGGTGTGGCCGAGCGCCAGCGCTTCATCCACCTCGTCCAGCAGTTGCGTCCAGCTGAGACGGAACTGCTGACCCTGGGTAAATTCCGGCACGATATAGTGATAGTTGGTGTTAAACCATTTGGTCATCTCCGCCGCCGCCGCGGGCTCGCCGCTGGGCGCACGACCGCGGCCGATGCGGAACAGGGTGTCGAGGTCAATCGAGCCGTCTTTATTCTGGTGCCGTGCCGGTACGTTACCGAGCAGCAGACTGGTGGTCAGCACGTGATCGTACCAGGCAAAATCGCCGACCGGCAGCAGATCAACACCGGCGTCTTTCTGCTGCTGCCAGTGACGGGCGCGCAGTTCACGACCCACCGCCAGCAGTTCGTCCTGTGAGCTGTTCCCGGCCCAGTAGCTTTCCTGCGCTTTTTTCAGTTCGCGGCGCAGTCCGACGCGAGGGAAACCGAGAGTATGGTTCAGAATGGTCATGTGAGATTCTCCAGAAGTTGTTCGCTGTGCGACAGTCGCAGCAACCGATTTACGTTCATCCAGCGGGCAATCCTGCCGTGCGCTGAGCGTGTTAGCTGGACAAAGGTAAAGTGGCCGTCGCGTCTGACTGAGATGTTTAGCCGTCCAGATGTTTACACCGCTATAATCTGCGGGTACTGTATGTGTCTCAAGCGCAATTTGTTCAATCTCGATGTGAAGGACTCTCATGATCGAACTCAAACACCTGCGGACGCTGCAGGCGTTACGGCACACCGGCTCGCTGGCTGCCGCCGCCGCCCAGCTTCATCAGACGCAATCGGCGTTGTCTCACCAGTTCAGCGACCTGGAACAGCGGCTGGGCTTCCGGCTGTTCGTGCGTAAGAGCCAGCCGCTCCGTTTTACGCCGCAGGGAGAGATTCTGTTGCAGCTGGCGGAGCAGATTCTGCCGCAGATCCAGCAGGCGCTGCAGGCCTGTCATGAGCCGCATCAGACCACGTTGCGCATCGCTATCGAATGCCACAGCTGCATCCAGTGGCTGACGCCGGCCCTGAACAATTTCCGTCAGAGCTGGCCGCAGGTGGTGATGGACTTCAAATCCGGCGTGACCTTTGATCCGCAGCCGGCGCTGCAGCAGGGCGAACTGGACGTGGTGCTGACGTCCGATATTCTGCCGCGCAGCGGTTTGTTCTATGCGCCGATGTTTGATTTTGAGGTGCGGCTGGTGCTGGCGCCGGATCACCGTCTGGCGCAGCTGGCCCACATCACGCCGGAAGATTTGGCCGATGAGGTGCTGATGATCTATCCGGTACAGCGTCAGCGGCTGGACGTGTGGCGTAACTTCTTACAGCCAGCCGGCGTCAGCCCGGCGCTGAAGAGCGTGGATAATACGCTGCTGCTGATCCAGATGGTGTCGGCCGGCATGGGGATTGCCGCGCTGCCGCACTGGGTGGTAGAGAGCTTTGAGCACCAGGGGCTGGTGGTGACGCGCACGCTGGGCGACGGGTTGTGGAGCCGTTTATACGCGGCGATGCGCGACGGCGAGCAGCGGCAGCCGGTGCTGGAGGCCTTTGTGCGCTTTGCCCGTCAGCACGCCTGCGAGCACCTGCCTTACGTGCGCGATGCCTCGCGCCCCGGTTCCCTGCAGCCGGTCTCGTCCTGATGCCGCGGGCGGCCAATGTCGCCCGTGCTGTTATCCCCGCCCTGCCTGCTCTATAATGCGCCGCCTTAACCGCTACCGGAGAGTTTCACCATGACCAATAACGATGTGCTGCGCAGCGTGCGCTATATGCTGGATTTGAGCGACAGCAAAGTGGTGGAGATTTTTGCGCTGGCGGGCAGTGAAGTACCGCGTGAAGATGTGCAGGCGTGGCTGAAGAAAGATGACGATGAGGCGTTTCGTAAACTGCCGGATGTGCTGATGGGTTACTTCCTCAACGGTCTGATTTTCTACCGTCGTGGCAAAAGCGAAGACGCGCCGGCCCCGTCGGTTGAGCGCCGCATGAACAATAATATCTTTCTCAAGAAGTTACGCATCGCCTTCGCGCTGAAAACCACCGATATCCCGGATATCTTACTGAAGGCTAACTTCAAGGTGTCACAGGCCGAGATCGGCGCGATTTTCCGCAACCCGGATCATAAAAATTATCGCGAGTGCGGTGACCAGATTCTGCGTAACTTCCTGAAAGGCTTAACGCTGATTCAGCGGCCATCGACACCCGCGAAAAAAAGCTAAGCGCCTGAACTGCCGCTTTTGGCCGTGTGTCCCAGTACCCAGCGTTTATGCACGTACAGGGACGCAAAAATCACTATCGCCCCGGCGATAAAGCTCGGCCAGTGCGGCTTCTCCTGCCAGATCGCCAGGTTCACCAGTAATCCTGCCGGCACGTGCATGTTGTTCATAATGCCCAGCGTCCCGGCATCGACCTGGGTCGCGCCGTAGTTCCACATGAAGTAACCCAGTCCGGATGCGGCCACGCCCAGCCACACCAGCACGCCCCACTGCAGCGTGGTGGTCGGCAGCTTGTGCGGATTGCCCCAGATGCACCAGGCGATTACCGCGATCAGCACCGCGCCGAGATAGAACCACGAGAACGCGGTGTGCTGCGGCATTGGACGGACTTCCTGCAGGCGCTTATAGCCCACCATGCCAATCGCAAAGCAGATGTTAGCCGCCTGCACCAGCAGCAGTCCGAACCAGAAATCATCGCTGACTTTGTCGTAGCGGATAATGGCCGCACCGAGCACCGCCAGCAGCGCGCTAAAGGCATAGCCAATGCGCAGCGGGCGCTTGCTGAGCAGGTCATAAATCAGCGTGACATACAGCGGCGTCATCACCGTAAACAGCAGAAATTCCGGCACGCTGAGATAGAGATAAGCCTCGAAGCTGATCAGATACATGATGCCTAATTGCAGCATGCCCACCAGCATATAGAGCAGCAACGTTGAGGCGCGGTAACCGCGCCAGCGCAGAAACGGCAGAAAGACCAGCGCCGCCAGGCCTAAACGCATTAGCACCGAGAACCAGGTATCCACCTGCCCCGCCAGATACTCCCCGATTAAACTAAAAGAAAAAGCCCACAGAATGGTGGTAACGATCAGCAACAGCACGGTTATGCATCCTAAAGTTCAACACTGGCGCTAGTGTAAACAAACTACAGCGCGCTGGCGGGATAATCTGGTTGACATGTGATGAAAATAAACACGATCGCATCTTCGCTGCCCGGTCAGCAGGCACGCGTCCGCATGGCCGGTTGACCGGCGGGCGGCGATTTTTATGAGGCAGCGCGCCGTTTTCTCTGGCACAAATGCGCGAAATCCAACATTTACTGGTTTATATCGCTCTTTATTGTCATAAAACTGTAACATATGCGTCACACGTCACAGTAACTGCGCGTAACCATCACTATTCTGTGCGCGAAATGGAAAGGTTGCTTTCTGTTCGCTGTCGTACTTTTTTTGCCCCAACCTGCTGGGAATCGATAACTATATTGCGCCCTGGAGGGCCATCCTGATGTTGAGTATTTTTAAACCTGCACCACACCAGCCCCAGGTGGCGGACGATCGCGTCGATCCGCTCTATCGTCGTCTGCGCTGGCAGATCTTCTTCGGCATTTTCTTTGGCTACGCCGCCTATTATCTGGTGCGCAAAAACTTTGCGCTGGCGATGCCTTACCTGGTCGAACAAGGCTTTTCCCGCGGCGACCTTGGCTTTGCCCTCTCCGGCATCTCCATCGCCTACGGTTTTTCCAAATTCATCATGGGATCGGTCTCGGATCGCTCCAACCCGCGGGTCTTTTTGCCCGCCGGCCTGATTCTCGCCGCCGCCGTGATGCTGGTGATGGGCTTCGTGCCGTGGGCAACCTCGAGCATCATGGTGATGTTCGTGCTGCTGTTTCTGTGTGGCTGGTTCCAGGGCATGGGCTGGCCACCGTGCGGACGCACCATGGTGCACTGGTGGTCGCAGAAAGAGCGCGGCGGCATTGTGTCGGTATGGAACTGCGCGCACAACGTGGGTGGCGGCATTCCTCCGCTGCTGTTCCTGCTCGGCATGGCGTGGTTTAACGACTGGAAAGCCGCGCTCTATATGCCGGCGTTTGGTGCCATCCTCGTCGCCATCATCGCTTTTGCGCTGATGCGCGATACGCCGCAGTCGTGCGGGCTGCCGCCGATTGAGGCATGGAAGAATGACTATCCGCCGGATTATAGCGAGAACCACGAACAGGAGCTGACGGCGAAGCAGATTTTCATGCAGTACGTGCTGCCGAATAAGCTGCTGTGGTACATCGCGCTGGCCAACGTGTTCGTTTATCTGCTGCGCTACGGCATCCTCGACTGGTCACCAACCTATCTGAAAGAGGTGAAGCACTTCACGCTGGATAAATCCTCGTGGGCCTATTTCCTGTACGAATACGCCGGGATTCCGGGCACGCTGCTGTGCGGCTGGATGTCGGACAAGGTATTCCGCGGCAATCGCGGTGCCACCGGGGTGTTTTTCATGACGCTGGTGAC
This sequence comes from Pantoea sp. VS1, assembly GCF_002207995.1. Taxonomy (NCBI): domain Bacteria; kingdom Pseudomonadati; phylum Pseudomonadota; class Gammaproteobacteria; order Enterobacterales; family Erwiniaceae; genus Pantoea; species Pantoea sp. VS1. Next base: position 113,785 of record NZ_NHZE01000017.1, on the reverse strand, counting down.
CATCGCCACCATCATTTACTGGCTGAACCCGCCGGGCAATCCGGGCATAGATATGATCTGCATGATCGTCATTGGCTTCCTGATCTACGGTCCGGTGATGCTGATTGGTCTGCACGCGCTGGAGCTGGCACCGAAAAAAGCGGCCGGCACTGCGGCAGGCTTTACCGGTCTGTTCGGCTATCTCGGCGGATCGGTGGCAGCCAGTGCGATTGTCGGTTACACCGTGGATTTCTTCGGCTGGGACGGCGGTTTCTTAGTAATGATTGTCGGATCGGTGCTGGCGGTGGTGTTACTGCTGCTGACCATGGTCAGCGAGCATCGCCACAAGCAGCAGCAGGCATAATCTGAGCGGGCCGGTGAATACCGGCCCGTTTTATTCAGGCGAGGAATAATTTACGCAGCGTCTGCGGCACCGCATCGTCGGCGTTGCTGCCAATCACTTCCAGCGTCGGCAGGGTATCTTTCAGTCGCTGATGGGCGTTACGCATGATGCAGCCTTTGCCCGCCATACTCAGCATCTCGACATCATTCATGCCGTCGCCAAACGCGATGCACTCTTTCAGCGAATAGCCAAGCTGTTTCGCCACCGCTTCCAGCGCGTGCCCTTTCGAGACGCCGCCAGCCATCACCTCCAGACAGGTGGGCAGCGAGAAACTGACGTTAACCCGGTCACCCCAGCGCGCTTCAATCGCCTGTTCCAGCGGAACCAGATGCTCCGGATCGTCGCAGGTGAAGAACACTTTGCTGATGCCGTCGGTGGCCAGCATGCCGGGCTGATACACCTGATAGGTGAACACCGATTCCTGGAAAAACTCCGCTTCCTGCGGATTATGGCGGCTGATGTGCCACTCATCGTCGCGGTAAACGTGCGTCAGGATTTTCTCATCGTGATACTTCAGGCCATACAGCTCGCTGGCGATATCGCTGTCCAGATTGTGGCTGAACACCAGTTCGCCGTCGGCGTTGTGCACGCGCGCGCCGTTTGAGGTGATCATATACGCCGGAATGCCGAGCTTATCGCGCATCTGACCGACGTCGATGTAGTGGCGTCCGGTGGCAAAGATAAAATGCACATCGCGCGCCACCAGTTCCTGCAGCGTGGTGCGGGCAAACGGCGTCAGACGATGTTGCGGAGAAAGCAGCGTGCCATCCAGGTCGGATGCAACGATGTGGTACATGTAGGCCTCTGGTATTGATGTCTAAGAATACATTAGTCACGGTGGCGCTGATAAAAGTCGACCACCGCATTGAGCGCTTCGGCGCGCATGGCGTCTGTTTCAAACAGGATCTCGTGACGCGCGCCCTGAATGATGTAAGGCGTGGTGCCTTCCACCGCATGTCCCGCTGCCGCCATGGCTTCACAGAACAGATCCTGCGCGCGGTTATCCACCACGTCGTCTTCACTGGCCTGCAGCAGCAGAATCGGTGTCGTAATCTGCGCCACCTGATTAAGGATATGGCGTCCGGCCTGAATCCCTTCCCGCACCCAGTGATAGGTGGGGCCGCCGACGCGAATCGCCGGATCGTCGGCATAAAAGCGCAGATTGCGACGATAACGTTCGCGACTGTGCGTCAGCCGGTTAATGCCAAACGGGCTGGCGCGCCAGCGTCCGGTGCCCAGCGCGTAGCCGTCGCGCAGCGCGGGCAGCTTTTCCGCCCAGTCGAGAATGCGGTGCGCCAGAAACGGCGGCAGCGGCAGCACGATACCAAACATCGGCGCGCAAAACACCGCCGCGTGGAAGGCCTGCGGCTGACGCGCCAGAAACAGCGCCACAATTGCGCCGCCCATCGAGTGCGCCAGCACGTAGCGCTGCTGATAGTGATGGCTGACGATCTCTTTCAGATACAGCGTTTCCAGATCGTCGACATAATCGCTGAACTCCACCACGTGTCCGCGATGCGAATCGGCCAGCAGCCGGTCTGAACGCCCCTGACCGCGATGGTCGATAATCACCACATCGTAGCCGCAGTGGAACAGGTCATAGGCCAGCTCGGGGTATTTGATGTAGCTTTCAATGCGTCCAGGCACAATCAGGATGACACGGCGGTGTTGCGGTGAGGTGAAGCGCACATAGCGAATGGTCAGATTGCCCACGCCGCTGAATTCACACTCTTCACGCTGACGCCAGAAGTCGAGCAGCGGACCGGTAGCAAAGGCTGAAAAAGCGTGCTCACGTCCGAGCCAACTCTGTTTATGCTGCTGCATCCGTCCCCCTGAAAAAACGTCAAACGCGGCTCTGCACTTAATAGCGCAGCGCGATTTTCTGGCGTATTGTGTCACACTTCACTCTCTTCAGGGAATGTCACCCATGACCATTGAATGGTGGTTAACCTACCTGTTAACCACGACCATCCTCAGCCTCTCGCCTGGTTCCGGCGCGATCAACACCATGAGCACCGGCATCAGCCACGGCTATCGCGGTGCGGCAGCCTCAATTACCGGATTACAGCTGGGTCTCGCCGTGCACATTGTGCTGGTGGGCGCCGGTCTGGGCGCGCTGTTTTCGCAGTCGGTGCTGGCGTTTGAGGTACTGAAATGGGCGGGCGCGGCCTATCTGGTGTGGCTTGGCATTCAGCAGTGGCGCTCAGCGGGCGGAATCGATCTCAATGCGGTAGCCAAAGCGATGCCGCGTCGTCGTCTGTTTCAGCGCGCGCTGCTGGTGAATCTCACCAATCCGAAGAGCATTGTGTTTCTCGCCGCGCTGTTTCCGCAGTTTATCGTGCCGCACCAGCCGCAGCTGATGCAGTATCTGGTGCTCGGCGTGACCACCATCGTGGTCGACATCATTGTGATGATTGGTTACGCCACGCTGGCGACGCGCATTGCCGGCTGGATCAAAGGTCCGAAGCAGATGAAGCTGCTGAACCGGGTGTTTGGTGGCTTGTTTATGGCGGTCGGCGCACTGCTGGCCAGCGCACGTAAAATGGCGTAACGATTGGCACTGATCGTAGCGGCACGCTTTATCGCGCCCAGTTGAAACGCGCAAAAAATTGCGCCGCTACGGTTCGGGATCTTATCGGGAGATGATGAGGTGAATACCAAACCCGGCAAACAGCACGCCCGCCATACCGTCCACCCACTTCGCCATCCGCTGATACTTATCGCGCATCCACGGCAGGGCAAAAATCGCCGCCACCAGGGTAAACCAGGCAAAGGTTTCACCGACGATCAGCAGGAACAGGCCCCAGCGCTCAATCGCGCCCACATCGTTGCCCACGAACAGTGAAAACACACTGCCGAAGTAGATGATGGCTTTCGGGTTAGACAGGTTGGTGAGAAACCCTTTGAGGAAGCTCATGCCACGCTTTGGCAGCTCAACCACCGGCGCTTCCGTATGAGGTTGCTTGTGACGCTGACGCGCCGAGCGCAGCAGCTGCCAGCCCATCCACAGCAGATACAGCCCGCCACCGACCATAATGATTTCATGCAGCCACGCCATTTTCTCCAGAATCAGATGCAGGCCCATCAGCGCGACACCGGCCCAAATCACAATCCCCAGCGTAATGCCGAGCACGCCCATCATCGCCTCTTTGCGCGAGCGGCTGGCGGCGGTCTGTGAGACAAAAAAGAAGTCCGGTCCCGGACTCATCAGCGCAACCAGATGCACCAGCGCGACGGTGGCAAATAACATCAGCATGGTTTATTTCCCTTATTCTTCATCAAGATGTTCTTTGATCATCAGCAGGAACGGCTTACCGAAGCGCTCCAGTTTGCGATGACCGACCCCGTTCACGCTCAGCATCTCTGAAGCGCTGACCGGCATTTGTTCTGCCATTTCAATCAGCGTGGCGTCGTTAAACACCACGTAAGGCGGAATATTCTCTTCGTCGGCGATGGCTTTACGCAGCTTACGCAGCTTGGCAAACAGCTTGCGATCGTAATTGCCGCCGTAGACTTTTGGCGCGCTGCTGCGGCTTTTCACCGTCACGGTGCGCGGTACCGCCAGCATCAGCGGCACTTCAGCGCGCAGCACCGGGCGCGCGGCCTCGGTGAGCTGCAGCGCCGAGTGCATGGCGATGTTTTGCGTCACCATGCCCAGATGGATCAGCTGGCGCAGCACGCTGACCCAGTGCTCCTGACTCTGCTCGCGCCCGAGGCCGTACACCGGCAGTTTGTCATGGCCGTTATCGCGGATGCGCTGGTTGGTTGAGCCGCGCAAAACTTCAACAATATAGCTCATCCCAAAACGCTGCCCGGTACGATAAATGCCCGACAGCGCTTTTTGCGCTTCGACCAGACCGTCATAGCGACGCGGCGGATCGAGGCAGATATCGCAGTTGCCGCACGGCTGCTGGCGACCTTCACCAAAGTAGTTAAGCAGCACCAGACGACGGCAGGTTTGCGCCTCGGCAAACGCGCCCATGGCGTTGAGTTTGTGGCGTTCAATATCCTGCAGCGGCCCGGGCGCTTTCTCTTCCAGACACTTACGCAGCCACGCCATATCGGCCGGGTCGTACAGCATCATCGCTTCCGCCGGCAGGCCATCACGCCCGGCGCGGCCGGTCTCCTGATAGTAGGATTCGATATTGCGCGGAATGTCGAAGTGCACCACAAAACGCACGTTGGGTTTGTTGATGCCCATGCCGAACGCCACGGTCGCGACCACGATTTGCAAATCGTCACGCTGAAACGCTTCCTGCACGCGTGCGCGCTGCTCGCTGTCGATGCCGGCATGATAAGCGCCAACGCTGATGCCGCGACTCTGCAGACGCGCAGCGGTGTCTTCCACTTTGGCGCGGCTGTTACAGTAGATGATGCCGCTTTTGCCGCGCTGATCCTGCACATAGCGCAGCAGCTGCTCGGTAGGCTTAAACTTCTCCACCAGCGTGTAGCGAATGTTGGGACGGTCAAAACTGCTGATCTGAATCAGCGGATCGTGCATCTGCAGCAAATGCACGATGTCGTTACGCGTGGCTTCATCGGCGGTGGCGGTCAGCGCCATCACCGGCAGCTGCGGAATGCGCTGGCGCAGCTGACCGAGCGCGCCATATTCCGGACGGAAATCGTGGCCCCACTGCGAAATACAGTGTGCTTCATCAACGGCCAGCATCACCGGATTCCAGTGCTGCAGGGTGTCGAGGAAGTTATCCATCATCAGACGTTCCGGCGCGATGTACAGCAGCCGCAGTTTGCCGCTGCGGCAGTCCGCAAACACCTGCTGCTGCTGCTCACGCGTCTGCGTCGAGTTAAGGCACGCCGCCGCCACGCCGTTCGCCAGCAGCTGATCAACCTGATCTTTCATCAGTGAAATCAGCGGCGAAACCACCAGCGTCAACCCTTCGCGCACCAGCGCCGGGATTTGATAGCACAGCGATTTACCGCCGCCGGTCGGCATCACCACCAGACAGTCGCGCCCTGACAGCGCGGTTTCGATGATGGTTTGCTGACCCGGACGGAACTGCTGATAGCCGAAGGTATCCTGTAATACCTGCTGCGCCAGCATTTCCTGATTAAGCACTGCCGATGTTGCCACGGTAATCCTGTTTTGACTGGTTAGAACAGATCGTTAAGCGTTACGCCGACGCCAAGACGCGTCTGGCGATGGTTATAGTCAATAAGGGATTCACCATAACCGCTGAACAGCTGCGTGTAAAAGCGCACGTGTTCAGAAATCGGATAGCTCCACGCGAAGGTTGCACCGCCGTAGCCGCTATTCCAGTTGTAATTGCCTTCCACGCTGAAAATACTGTCGCCGAGCATATAGCCCAGCTTCGCGCGGTAGTAGCCCATGTATTTGGTGATGTCCGGGTTATCGTCGTTGCTGGCACTTTCCGGCAGACGATACCAGGGTTTGATTTCCGCCAGGAAGTTGCCATTCTCCGCCATCAGACGGGCGTAAGCGCGGTTCCAGCTGCGTGACGTGGGATCGCTGCGGCCATTTGACTGATGATTCAGACCCAGCTCGACGTCGCGTAATGTCCAGCCGCCCAGCGAATAGTCGGTGGCCCAGCCGAGAAAAATCTGCGGCTCATAGTTGGTTTCACGAAACGGTGATGAAGCCCCCCGGTTCGACAACTGCCACCAGGAGCGCTGAGTATACGACGCGGCCAGCACCGAGTTGTCACCCAAAATGCCGCGCCACAGCGGAAACGCCAGGCTGAGCTGGAATTTTACTTCATCCTTTTTCGCTTTGTCTGCCCAGTTGTAAGAGGAAATCGCCTCTTTATTCATGTCACTGGTGTAGGTGTAAAGCAGATAGTTATTTTCATAGGGATAAAGCACGAATGGGTTATCGTGTTTTTCCAGCAGGTTAGCGATAATACTGCCCTTCACCGCTGGTGCGTCATGAACCTCTTTCACGGTGGCTTCATCGGCCTGCGCCAGCGCAGGAACCATAAATGCCGCGGCCAGCAAGGCGTACTGCTTACGCATAGAATTCTCCAGAGCGCTGCAAAAGTTATCGTCGGGCGACGGTTCAAAAAGCACCCCATTCTACACGCAAACCCGGTGGTTGATTAGCGCGGATTTCTGAAACTGGAAAGCGGCGCGAACGCGGCATAATATACACAATTCTTTAACATCTTAAGGCAGGAAAAATGTCATCCCCGATGCTGACACAGCAGGAAGCGCGCCGGCTGATTGGCGAAATTTTTGTCTATCACATGCCGTTTAATCAGGCACTGGGCCTTGAGCTGGATCGCCTTGAAGCCGATTACGCCGAACTCGGCTTTACCAATAAAACCATGCTGGTGGGTAACGCCGCGCAGCAGATTCTGCACGGTGGCGTGATAGCCTCAGTGCTGGATGTTGCCGCCGGGCTGGTGTGCGTCAGCCATGCGCTGTCGCGCCAGCAGAGCATCAGCGAAGAGGAGCTGCGTCAGCGTCTGTCGCGCATGGGCACCATTGATATGCGCGTCGATTACCTGCGCCCGGGCCGCGGCGAGCGCTTTGTCGCCACCAGCAGCCTGCTGCGCGCCGGGAATAAAGTCGCGGTAGCGCGCGTCGAATTGCACAATCAGCAGGGCGATTACATCGCCACCGCGACTGCGACCTATCTTATTGGTTAATCTCACGCGGCCTGCCACACTCGCCGCTTTCTGGAATAGATGATGGATACGCAACAAACGCGTCAGGGCATTTTTTATGCGCTGGGCGCTTACTTTATCTGGGGCATCGCACCGGCCTACTTCAAGCTGGTCAAAGAAGTGCCTCCGACAGAAATTATGACCCACCGTGTGATTTGGTCGGCCCTGTTTATGCTGGGACTGATTACCCTGAGCCGCAGCTGGCGTCAGGTGCGCAGCGTGCTGGCCCAGCCGAAAAAAGTGCTGCTGCTGGCGCTGACCGCACTGACCATCGGCGGCAACTGGCTGCTGTTTATCTGGGCGGTGAATAATCAGCATATGCTGGAGGCCAGCCTCGGCTACTTTATCAACCCACTGATTAACGTGGTGTTTGGCATGCTGTTTCTGCGTGAGCGCTTCCGCCGTCTGCAGTGGCTAGCGGTGCTGCTGGCGGCCACCGGCGTGCTGGTACAGCTGTGGCAGTTCGGTTCGCTGCCGATCATCGGTCTCGGTCTGGCGCTGAGCTTTGCGCTGTACGGGCTGGTGCGCAAGAAGATTCAGGTTGATGCACAGAGCGGTATGCTGATTGAAACCGCGTGGCTGTTCCCGCTGGCGGCCATCTATCTGTTTGGCTTTGCTGACAGCGCCACCAGCCACCTCAGCGCTAATCCACTCAGCCTGAACCTCAAGCTGATCGCCGCCGGCATCATTACCACCATTCCGCTGATGCTGTTCGCCGCCGCCTGCGCGCGCCTGCGCCTGTCGACGGTCGGTTTCTTTCAATATCTGGGGCCGACGCTGATGTTCCTGCTGGCGGTGCTGTTTTACGGTGAGAGCCTGACGCCGGATAAAATGGTGACCTTCGGCTTCATCTGGCTGGCGCTGGCGATCTTCATTCTGGACGCGCTGCTGTTTTCAGCCCGCACGCGCGTGCGCATAGCGTGAGATAAAACGGGCCATCGCCGGGCCGGTGAGCAGAATGGTAAACAGACGCAGCGTCTGCAGCGCCATGACAAACGCGATATCGACCCGGCTGCCAGCAGCAATAATCGCCACCGTATCCAGCCCGCCCGGGCTGGTTGCCAGATAAGCGGTCATCAGATCGACGTGCAGCACGCGCGTCAGCATCCACGCCAGCCCCCCGCACAGCAGCATCAGGCCGATAATCGAGGCGATCATTTGCGGCAGCGTGCGCAGCGCCAGCAAAAAAATCGGCCGGGTAAAGCGCAGGCCAACGCTCCAGCCGATCAGCGCATAGGCCAGTGCCAGCAGCCACTCCGGCACCTGCAGCGTCGCGACCCCCGTTCCGTGCAGCGTGGCACCCATCAGCGCCGGCAGCAGCAGCGCGCCGGACGGAATACGCAGTTTCTGCCCCAGCCACGCACCCGCCACCATCACCAGCAGCGTCAGCACGAAGCCACTGTGCAGCGGCGGCAGCCAGACAATGTGGGCGGCGGCACCGCTGCTGCCGAGGCCGATGCGAGCCACCACGGCCGCGGCGGTAGCAACAAACAGTACGCGCAGATATTGCATAAACGCCACCAGCCGCACGTCGGCGCCGAAATCGCCCGCCATCGCCACCATTGCGGACGCGCCGCCCGGCGACGATCCCCACGCGCCGGTCGGTCCCGGCAGCGAGCTAAAGCGCACCAGCAGAAAACCGGACAGCCCGCTGGCCGCCAGCGTCAGCAGCAGCACCGCCAGCACCACCGGCCAGTCATCAAGCAGCGGCGAGAGGATCGCAGGCGACAGGCTCTGGCCGATCATGCAGCCCAGCACCGCCTGTGCCAGCACGAACAGCCGTTTGTCGATGCGCACGGTTGCGCCGCTCAGACCCATAATGGTACCGACAATCATCGGACCGAGCAGCAGTGCAGCCGGCAGGTGCAATAGCTGCAGCAGGCAGCCCAGCACCAGCGAAGCCGTCAGCAGCAGCGCCCACTGCTGCCGCAAAGAGAAACGCGCCATAAGGTGGAAATCAGAAAGTGAGTTAAGGCAACAGGTTAGCAGATTAGCGCTGGCGCGTCAGGGGTAAGGCGCCAGCAAAAGACCGCACGCTGTTGTAGCGGCGCAATTTATTGCGCTCAGGTTTGCGTATTAATAACGCGAATGCCACGACGCAATATGCTGAGCATCCGTTAGACAAAGCGCGATGAATCGCGCCGCTACGGTTCTGTGCGATGATGCAATGCTGTGCGATTACAGCCAGTTCTTCCGTTTGAAATAGAGATACGGCGCCAGCCCGGCGAGAATCATCAGGCCAATCGCGCCGGGATAACCAAAGCTCCACTTCAGCTCCGGCATAAACTCAAAGTTCATACCGTAGCTGGAGGCCACCAGCGTTGGCGGCAGGAACACCACGGATACCACCGAGAAGATTTTGATGATGCGGTTCTGCTCGATGTTAATAAAGCCCATCGCCGCCTGCATCAGGAAGTTAACCTTCTGGAACAGCGATTCGTTGTGCGGCAGCAGCGATTCAATGTCGCGCAGGATCTCGCGCGCCTGCTCCAGCTGATTGCCCGGCAGCCGCGCTTTTCGCACCAGGAAGTTCAGCGCACGCTGGGTATCCATCAGACACAGGCGTACTTTCCAGCCGATATCCTCCAGCTCCGCCAGGCGCGATAGCGCGTCGTCGTACTCTTCGCCCTGCTGCCCTTCCATGATCACGCGGCTGAGTTTTTCCAGCGCGCTATAGATGTTCTCAATCTCATCCGCCAGCTGCTCGATTTTGGTTTCGAACAGATCGAGCAGCAGTTCATAGGCGTTGCCGTCGGTCAGCTGCTGATTGCGCGCGCGCATGCGGTACAGGCGGAACGCCGGCAGCTCACGCTCGCGCAGTGTGTACAGGCGATCTTCGCGGATGGTAAACGCCACGGTGGAGTTGCCGGCGTGATCTTCAGCATCTTCAAAAAAGAAAAAGGAGTGGATGTGCAGGCCGTCTTCGTCTTCGAAGAAACGCGCCGAGGCCTCAATGTCCTCCAGCTCGGGACGCGTTGCCAGGCTCTGCCCCAGTTCTGACTGCACGCGCTCACGCTCGCTGTCGTCCGGCTCGATCAGATCGACCCACACCGAGGTGTTGAGTTTGTCGTTGTTGTCTTCCAGCTCGATGCGCGTCAGGCGATCGCGCTCCAGTTTAAATGCGCTCAGCATAGCAATACTCCCCATTGCAGACGACATGGGACAAGGCGGTGAACCGCAGTGCTGCTGGCACCACGGGCACGGCAAAGCCTGAACGCGGAAACTTTCGCTTCAAGGGTAAATCAGTGCTGACTCGTGCGACGGGATCAAAAAGGGAGGTCGCTGATAACCGCTAAGGCTACCCGCGTTAAAGAGGTAGCCTTAGAAATTGTCCCTGTTAACCAGGGTATAGAGCCAGCATCGACTGGGCGCGTCCAAGGCATTGTCCTCTCATGATAATAGTGCGCGCATGTTACGCTGAGACGAAAAAGTCGTCAAGGTAGCGCAACCGCGCTACACGGTTTCCAGCCGGGCGTAAGCCGCCACCAGCCACTTAATGCCCTGACCCTGGAAGGCCACCTGCAGACGGCTGTGCTCGCCGCTGCCTTCCAGATTGATAATGGTGCCTTCGCCGAACTTAGCGTGGCGCACGCGCTGCCCGAGCGCGAAGCCGCTGTCGCTCTTCGCCACTGGTGTGCCCATGCGCTGATGACTCACCGGCCGGCTCACGCTGGCGCGCAGCCGCACCTCTTCCACGCACTCTTCCGGCAGTTCACCAATGAAACGCGATGGCCGGTGATACACTTCCTTACCATAAAGGCGGCGGGTTTCGGCGTAGGTGAGCGTCAGCTTCTCCATCGCACGCGTCACGCCGACATACGCCAGGCGACGCTCCTCCTCCAGCCGGCCGCCTTCGTCCAGCGACATCTGGCTCGGGAACATGCCCTCTTCCATGCCGACGATAAACACCTGGCTGAACTCCAGCCCTTTCGCCGAGTGCAGCGTCATCAGCTGCACCGCATCCTGCCATTTGTCCGCCTGGCCTTCGCCAGCTTCCAGCGCCGCGTGCGACAGAAACGCCTGCAGCGGCATCAGATCTTCGTCTTCATCCTGATAGCTGAACTGGCGCGTGGCAGTGACCAGTTCCTCTAAGTTTTCGATACGCGCCTGGCCTTTTTCGCCCTTTTCCTGCTCGTACATCAGCCACAGGCCGGAGTCTTTAATCACCCGATCGGTCTGAACGTGCAGCGGCAGCTCAGCGGTTTCCGTCGCCAGCGCATCCACCAGCTCGCAGAAGCGCTGTAGCGCCGAGGCGGCACGGCCGGCCAGCGCTTTAGATTGCAGCAGTGCGCGCGTGGCCTGCCACAGCGTCAGCTGCTGCTCACGCGCGGTCTGTCGCACCACGTCAAGCGTGCGATCGCCAACGCCGCGCACCGGCGTGTTGACCACGCGCTCGAATGCCGCATCGTCGTTGCGGTTGGCCAGCAGCCGCAGATAGGCCAGCGCATCTTTGATCTCCTGGCGCTCGAAGAAGCGCATGCCGCCGTAAATGCGGTACGGCATGCTGCCCTGCAGCAGCGCCTCTTCCAGCACGCGCGACTGGGCGTTGCTACGGTAGAGAATGGCGCAATCCTGCAGCGCGTTGCCGTTTTCATGCCAGGTTTTGATGCGATTGACGACAAAGCGCGCTTCATCCAGCTCGTTGAACGCGCAATACAGCGAAATCTTTTCGCCGTCGCTGCCGTCGGTCCACAGCTCTTTCCCCAGGCGGCCATTGTTGTTGGCAATCAGGGCGTTGGCTGCTTTCAGAATATTATTGGTGGAGCGATAGTTCTGCTCGAGACGAATGGTCTCCGCGCCTGGGAAATCCTGCAGGAAACGCTGGATGTTCTCCACCTGCGCGCCGCGCCAGCCGTAAATGGACTGATCGTCATCGCCAACGATGATGACCCGGCCGCTGTCGCCAGCCAGCATGCGAATCCACGCGTACTGAATGTTGTTGGTGTCCTGGAATTCGTCCACCAGAATATTGCTGAAGCGCTCGCGGTAGTGATTGAGAATCTGCGGCTTGTTGAGCCACAGCTCATGCGCCCGCAGCAGCAGTTCGGCGAAGTCGACCAGCCCGGCGCGATCGCAGGCTTCCTGGTACGCCTGATAGATACGCAGCCACGTCTGCTCCACCGGATTGCCGTAGCTTTCGATGTGCTTAGGCCGCAGCCCTTCGTCCTTTTTGCCGTTGATGTACCACATGCCCTGACGCGCCGGCCACTGTTTCTCGTCGAGGTTCATGGCTTTGATCAGGCGCTTGAGCAGACGCAGCTGATCTTCGCTGTCGAGGATCTGAAAATCCTGCGGCAGCCCGGCATCCAGGTGGTGCGCGCGCAGTAAACGGTGCGCCAGGCCGTGGAAAGTACCAATCCACATGCCGCCCTGGCTGGTACCGATCAGCTGGTCGATACGGTGGCGCATCTCCGCCGCCGCCTTGTTGGTGAAGGTCACCGCCATGATTGAGTAAGGCGAGCAGTTCTCTACCGACAACAGCCAGGCGATGCGATGCACCAGCACGCGGGTTTTACCGCTGCCTGCTCCGGCCAGCACCAGCAGATTGCTGCGCGGCGCGGCGACCGCTTCGCGCTGTTTGTCATTCAAGCCGTTAAGCAGATCGGAAACGTCCATAAGCACCGTTTTAAGCAAGTAGGATGCGTATCCTGCACCGTTCGCGTTGCCGCCAGGCGGCAAGGGCAGATATCTGCGAGGGCGTAATCAGCTAAGCGATCAGGCTGGTGACACACAGCCTGCACGGCCGCGCGTTGCAGAATACAGAATACGACTGGATAAATTTACAGCCATTATAGCAGCGAGGTCAGCGATGCCAACTGATGAATTTCCACGTGTGGCAGCAGGCGCGCGTCATCAATCTGCATCAGATTGCCGTCACGCAGGTTGATCCAGCACGCCTGCAGACCGGCGCGCAGCGCACCGGCGACGTCGGTGGTCAGGTCATCGCCGACGTGCAGAATATGCTGCGGCGCAATGCCCAACCGTTCGGCGGCCAGATGGTACATATCCTGCCACGGCTTGGCGCGGCCGTGCGGACCGGCGCGCAGCGCGAACTGGAAGTAGTGATCGATGCCGAGCTTTTGCGGGTCGGCGTTGCCATTGGTGATCGCCACCAGCGGCACGCGCTCGCCGAGCCAGGCCAGCGTCTGATGCGTCTCTTCTGGCATCTCCACCGCACTGCGCCACTGATGAAACACGCTCATCACGTCGCGGGCACCTGCGCTGGCTTGCGCGGCCGGCAGTCCGGCGTTGAGCAGCGCCAGCTCTACCGAGCGGCGACGCCACTCAGAGACATCGTGATAAATTTCCGGTTCACGCAGCAGCAGTTCATCGCGCAGCGCCTGATAATCTTCCGGCGTAAACTCGCGCAGCGCCGGGTGATACGCCTGCAGTGCAGCGTGCGATTCCGCCGTGGTTTTACGGATCACCGGATAGTTGTCATATAGCGTATCGTCGAGATCGAAGGTGATGGCTTTGATCGGGCCCAGCGGGCGATAAAACTTCATTCAGACTTTCCTCGTTTGGCACGCGGGTGTGCCGCATCGTATACCGACGCCAGATGCTGGAAATCCAGGTGGGTATAGATTTGCGTGGTCGAGAGGTTGGCGTGGCCGAGCAGCTCCTGCACTGCGCGCAGATCGCCGCTCGATTCCAGCAGATGGGTAGCAAACGAGTGGCGCAGCTTATGCGGGTGGATATGGCTGGCGACGCCCTGCTTAATGCCCCATTCGGCGAAGCGTTTCTGCACATTGCGCGCCGAAATACGGCTGCCGCGCGTCGACACAAAAACCGCATCATCCTGCGGCCCGAAGCTGTTGCGTAACGGCAGCCAGTGCTGCAGCCAGGTGACGGCGGTGCCGCCAATCGGCACGCGGCGCTCTTTGCTGCCTTTACCGCGCACCCAGACTTCACCGCTCTCCAGGTCCAGATGACGGCAGTCGATGCCCACCAGTTCAGCGAGACGTAAACCGCCGCCGTACATGGTTTCCAGCATGGCGCGGTCGCGCACCGCCAGCGGATCGTCGAGGTCGATCTCCAGCAGCTGGCTGACTTCGTCGACATCCATATTTTTTGGCAGATGCCGTGCGTTGCGCGGCGTGGCGATACCTTTCGCCGGATTGGCGCTCAGCATGCCCTGACTGACCTGCCAGTCGAGAAAGCTGCGCAGCGCCGACATGCGCAGGGCCAGGCTGCTGGCACCGAGACCGCCGCGCCGGCTGCGCGCCGCCAGACTGCGCACCTGTGCCGGTTCCAGCTGCGACCACGCGGTAATGTGCATGTCATCCGCCATGGCGATAAGCGCCTGCAGCTGGCGCTGGTAATTCTTTTGCGTCAGCGGGCTGAGCTGGCGTTCGACTTTCAGATAGCGCAGAAAGCCCTCAACGGCCGGCAACAGCGGGCTGGCGCTGCTCATGCGCGCTCCACCCAGCGAGACAGCAGGTCGGGCAGCATTTGTGCCAGGTGCTGCAGCAGCAGCGTGCCCATGCCCGCCTGATAGTGCTGGTTGTCGCGGCTGCTGAAGATCAGTACGCCGAGATCGCCCTGCTCGCCCATCAGCGACATCGCCACCGATCCGACGGCTTTTGCCTGCGGCAGCAGCAGCAGCAGCTCCGGTCCGTTCAGGCTGCCAAGGTAGTGATGCTGCTGACCAAAGCGCTGGATGCGCAGCGGCTCAAACGCCTGGCGTGACAGACCAAGCTGGGTAAAATCGGAGGGTGCGCCGATGCGCCAGCGGTCGCTGAACAGCCGCACATTAGCGCCCGCCAGGCCAAGCTCGCGCGCCCAGCGATGCAGGCGCGTCAGCATCTCCTGCAGGCTATCGGCCGCCGCGAGATGGCTCTGCAACGCCAGCAGGCGATCGAACAGCTGATGATTGGCGGTTGCCTGCTCCATCAGCAGCGTAATCTCCTCTTCCAGCTGCTGGATGTGGTTGCGCTGACGCGCCATATGCCACTCCACCAGCGATACGCTGCCGCGCACCGGATGCGGCACCATCATTTGCTCAACCTGGCGCGCATTGCGAATAAAGAAATCGGGGTTGTGACGCAGCCAGGCGCTCACGGCCTGATCGTCCAGCAAAACCGCGCTGTCGGTCTGCTCTTCGATATTTTTCATAGATGAATAAACCCATCATAGACGTGTGTGGCTGGCCCGGTCATAAACAGCGGCTGACCGGCCCCTTTCCAGGCGATATGCAGCGTGCCGCCGGGCAGATCGACGCGCACTTTCTCCGCCAGAATGCCCTGCTGAATGCCGCAGGCCACTGCGGCGCAGGCGCCGCTGCCGCACGCCTGAGTTTCGCCCGCGCCGCGTTCATACACGCGCAGACGGATGTGTTCCGGATTGACCACTTCCATAAAGCCGACGTTCACGCGCTCGGGAAAGCGCTCATGGCTCTCCAGTGCCGGACCGAGCGTCACCACCGCGGCGGTTTTCACGCTTTCAACCTGAATCACGCAGTGTGGATTGCCCATTGATACCGCGCCAAACATCACGGTCTGCTCGGCCACGCGCTGCAGATAGAGGTTTTCCGCCTTGTTAGCGCGCAGCGGCACCTGCTGCGGGTCAAAGTTGGGCTCGCCCATGTTAACGCGTACCAGCTCATCGCTGGTGACGCTCAGTACCATGCGGCCGGTCTGAGTGCTGACGCGAATGTCGCTTTTATTGGTCAGCCCTTTGAGGCGAACAAAGCGGGCAAAACAGCGCGCGCCGTTGCCGCACTGTGCCACTTCGCTGCCGTCAGCGTTGAAGATGCGGTAGTGGAAATCGAGATCCGGATCGTAAGGTGGCTCGACGATCAGCAACTGATCGAAGCCGATCCCCAGATGCCGATCCGCCAGGCGGCGAATCAGTTCCGGCGAAAAAAAGACGTTTTGCGTCACGGCATCGACGACCATAAAGTCGTTACCGAGACCGTGCATTTTCGAGAACTGCATTTTCTGCTCCGCCGGATGACTCATCGGGTTTAATTCGCCTGCACGCCAGCCGGTTTGCTGGTGACCAGGCCGCTGGTATCCGCATCCTGTGCCGCTTTCTGCTGCTGCTCAGTCACCGGCTGATTTTTCTGTTGCGGCCGATCGTTGGGCGGGAAATACAGCGGTCCTTTCAGGCCACAGCCTACCAGGCTGACCAGTGCCAGCGCCATACCCAGCTGGCTCATCACTCGTATCATTCTGTCTGCTCTTTTTATCCAAATCCCAGCTGCTTATCATCGCAGTTGACGTTGTAAAAGCAACAGGAAATATCCGGCAGAAGGTTCAGAAACGGGGGCAGGCCACTGCGTGCAGCGCAGCGGCTTTAGTGCATCTGGTAGCGCGGCTGGAAGTCGCCGTTGTCGTTGTCCGGCTGGGTGGCGCACAGCTGCGTCAGCGTCTGGCTGCGGAACGGAATCACCTGGAAGCGATCGCCGGCGTGCACAATCTGATAGAACTGCGGCAGGTTGAAATTGATAAAACTCGAGCCGTAGGTAAAGCGATCGTGCGACGACGAATAGAAGCGGCTGACGTCACGCACCAGCTCCTCTTTGCTGCCTTCGCAATGGTGATACACCTCAACCCGGTTGCTTTCATCGAGGATATAGATGTTGAAGCCGCGATCGTCACTGGTGTCTTCAAAGAAGAACTGAATGATGCCTTCGCTGGCGTAGCCGTTGACCACCGGCGGCAGCGGCGTCTGGTTCGATTCAACTTTGATCGACAAACCGTGCAGCTTGTTGTTGGAAATCGCGCCGTAAAACTCGACCGCGTTTTCCAGCTTCTGCACCGAGACGCTCATGCGCTCGAAAAACAGCCCCCAGGTCTGACCGGCCATGCGCAGCGCTTTAAAGCGGCCCGGCTCCTGACGCGTGCTCGACAGGCGCAGCTCAATGCATTCCGACACCAGCTGCTGCACGCGGGTACGAATCAGACCGCGCAGATGCTGGCTGTAGCAGAATACTTCTACCGTGTCCGGCGGTGCGGCGTCCTGATGCATTTTGCCCAGAATGGTTTTCAGCGCTTCAATCATCGCCTGCTCGCCGCTGAAGTGCAGCGTACGCACTTCGTTCCACGAGTTGCGGTACAGCAGATCGATGCTGCCGATCAGGCACTGCTGCTGCTGGCCAAAGCTAAATACATCCAGCTTACGGAAGTCGAAGTGCACTACCTGATTGCGGAACGCCGAGGTCGGATCGTGTTCGAGGTTAACGATGATCGCCAGATGCCGGATTTCGCACGGGCTGTAGAGCGCTTTCGGCGTCGGTGCCGGCAGGCGCAGCGGGAAGTGGCTGGAGACATCGTTGACCAGCTCCTGCAGGCGCGGCAGATCGCAGAATTCGTTGCCCTTAATGTGCAGACGGGTTTTGCGCGTCAGCAGTCCGTTAAACCACGCCCATGCCACTAACTTGTTGAGATAGCGGTTATATTCCAGCGGCTGATGGCTGATGATTGAACTCATGTCCGGCGACTGGTTATACAGATACCATCCGGCACGATTGGCGCGCCCGGCCGGCACATGAATAAAGGTCAGGTTCTCTTCCGACAGATCGGGCGAGATTTGCGGGTTCACCAGCGTGACTTTGCCCGGCAGCGCTTCAAACGCGGCGTACAATTTACGCGTCAGCACGCCGATGTCCTGCGGGCTGGCGCTGACGCTTAAATTGTTGCGACGGGCAAAACGGATCAGGTTGCGATAGCTCTGCATCATCGCATCCAGCAGCTCGTTGTGCGCCTCGCGCACCCGTTCGATTTTCCACTGCGCGCGATTATCCAGCACCGCCAGCTTCTCATCGTCCCAGCCCCACTCTTTCACCAGCTGCGACAGAATTTCACGCCGCCAGCCCGCGCGCGGATGCTGCTCCTCGCTGGAGAGTTTTTCGCACACTTTGAGGTAAAAACAGCGGCGCACCAGGTCGAGGCGCGCGGTGTCATCGACGCTGGTCAGATAGCGCGTCACGCGCTCCAGCATCATGCAGTAGGGATCGAGACCGAAGCAGACAATTTCGCCGTCGTGCAGCCGCTGTTTGATATCCATTGCCAGCAGCTGCGTGTTCGGGTATTCCCAGCTGTAAGCTTCCAGCAGCAGGGTTTTCAGCACCGCTTTGTACGGCGAATCGATACTTTTATACAGCTGCCACAGGCTGGCACCGAAATACTCTTCCGCCGACAGCGTGCCGAGACCGCCGAGATCCAGCCACTCATTCGGCGTCAGCACGCCTTGTGAATAGAGCGACATCACGTAATCGTCGTAGTGATGTTCTTCTTCGCCAGGCACCATGTTCCACAGAATGCGTTTCCCCGCCATGCGCACGGCGGTACGGTAGAACTCATCCAGCAGTAAAATATGTTGGGTAGAACCGCAGTCCTCACCGCCGAGGCTGCCGCTCTCATTATGGCGGAAGCGGTTTTCGTCGATCAGGAAGAAGCTGACTTCCACACCCAGCGACACACACCATTTTTGCAGGAGCGTACACTTGCGCTGCAGATTGAGACGCTCTTCGTTATCCAGCCATGACTGATGGCATACCCAGATGTCGAGATCGGAGACGCTGTTCTGGCCGACGGACGAGGTGCTGCCCATCGAGTAGATGCCGGTGATAGGCAGTTCGCCCTTCACCGCGCTGCTGAGGTCGAGCGGATGGTCGCCCGCTAACTGTTGCAGCAGCTGCTGCTGGTTTTCATCAGGCGCAAAGAAGCTGACGCCATGGGGAACGCTACCTTCAAGGTAACCCGGCATCAGCGGATGATGATAATGCAGTAATGTTGGCAGCAGACTGTAGACGTGCTGGAAAGCAGGTCCCATGGCAGCCAGTGCGCGATCTACACGCAGCTGGTTAATCGCATCCAGTCTCTGTTTCAGTGTCTCAATGTAGAGGTACAAGACGTTTCGCCTGATTGTCCCAGTGTTAAGCACCCTGTTTCCAAAATCTGCCGCTTAATAATAAAGATGTCGGGCAAATTATTGCTGGAAACGTGATCAATCTAACACCTGGAAGATTGACCGTAAAGAAAGTTGCGCTACCTGACAGTTTAGCACGTTCCAAACGTAGCCCTGCATTTTCGGACTCCAGCCTCAGAATCTGACGCCGTAAAAAGCGGGCTCGGGTCTGAGATTGCAGCCTGGTCAATCCGTTGAAACTGACAGCATTCCCCTATCAATGATAGGATAATCGATGAACGATCAAAATGGTTAACAGCATGTTAAACAAAATTTTCAGAATTGCTACCAGGCAAAGCCCGCTTGCCTTGTGGCAGGCACAATATGTCCAACAGCGCCTGATGGCTGCGCATCCCGGCTTGCAGGTTGAGCTGGTGCCGATGGTCACCAAAGGTGATGTCATCCTTGATACGCCGCTGGCGAAAGTGGGTGGCAAAGGACTGTTTGTCAAAGAGCTTGAGCTGGCGATGCTGGAAAACCGTGCCGATATGGCGGTGCATTCCATGAAAGATGTGCCGGTCGATTTTCCCGACGGTCTGGGACTGGTGACCATCTGCGAGCGCGAAGATCCGCGCGACGCGTTCGTCTCGAATCATTATTCCTCGATTGACGCGCTGCCACAGGGCGCGGTGGTCGGCACGTCCAGCCTGCGTCGCCAGTGCCAGATCAGCGCACGGCGCCCGGATCTGGTGATCCGCTCGCTGCGCGGTAACGTCGGTACGCGTCTCAGCAAACTGGACGCCGGCGAGTATGACGCCATCATTCTTGCTGCCGCCGGGCTGAAACGCCTTGGACTGGAAGATCGCATTCGCCAGGCGCTGCCGGCGGAGTTTTCCCTGCCGGCGGTGGGCCAGGGCGCGGTCGGCATTGAGTGCCGCCTCGACGATCAGCCGTTAATTACGCTGCTGCAGGCGCTGAACCACAGCGACACCGCCGTCTGCGTGCGCGCCGAGCGCGCCATGAATACCCGTCTCGAAGGCGGCTGTCAGGTGCCGATCGGCAGTTTTGCCGTGCTGGAAGATGATCAGCTGTGGCTGCGCGGCCTGGTCGGTGCGCCGGATGGCAGCCAGATGGTGGTGGGCGAACGTCGCGGCCCGCGTGAACAGGCCGAACAGATGGGGATCTCGCTGGCCGAAGAGCTGCTGGACGGCGGCGCGCGTGACATTCTGCGTGAAGTTTATCAGGGACAGCCGCCCGCATGACTATCCTCGTGACCCGTCCGGAACCCGCCGCCAGCGAACTGGTCGCGCGCCTGCGCAGCCAGGGCAAACTGGCGTGGTCGTTTCCGCTGATTGAATTCACGCCGGGTCGCGATCTCTCTCAACTGCCGCTAAAGCTGGCTGCCCTGCAGCCCGGTGACCTGGTATTTCTGCTGTCGCAGCAGGTGGTGCACTTTGCCCAGCCCGCTTTACAGCAGCAGCGCAGCGCGTGGCCGGCATTTCTCGACTATTATGCCATTGGTCGCAGCACCGCGCTGGCGCTGCACACCGTCAGTAATCTGAAAGTTGACTATCCGCATGCGCGGGAAACCAGCGAAGAGCTGGTGCGGCTGAATCGCCTGCAGCAGGTCAGGGGCAAGCGTGCGCTGATTCTGCGCGGCAGTCCGGGCCGTGAACTGCTGGCGGAGACGCTGATCGCCCGCGGCGCGGACGTGCAATACTGTGAGTGCTATCAGCGCTGTGAAAAGCAGTACGACGGCGCGATTGAAGGCCGTCGCTGGCGCGATCGCGGTATTACCACGCTGGTGGTGACCAGCGGTGAAATGTTACAACAACTGTTTGCGCTGTTTCCGCCAATCGATCGGCGGGAATGGCTGCTGCACTGTCGACTACTGGTCGTCAGTGAACGTTTGGCTACCCAGGCCGCCGAATTAGGCTGGCAGGAGATTGAGGTAGCCGATGGTGCGGATAACGACGCGCTGCTGCGTGCGTTACGCTGAACTTAACATTGGGATGAGCCACAATGACGGAACAAAAAGACTCCTCCGCCATGGTTGAAGAAACCACCCCTGCGGACACTTCCCCGACGCCAGCCAGCCAGCCGCCTCGCGCGAAAAAGAGCGACGGCAAGGTGCTGAGCGCGGTGGCAATTGTCATTGCACTGGCGATTGGCGCGGGACTTTACCTGAATGGGAAACACCAGGCCGACTTACAGGCTCAGACTAACCAGAACCTGAGCGAGCAGCTGAGCGCCCTGCAGCAGCAACTGGGCAGCGATAAACAACAGCTCTCGCAGCAGCTGGCGGACGCCAATACCGCGCTGCAGGAAGCGCGCAGCCAGCAGGATAACAGCGCCAAAGAGCTGGAGACGCTGCGTGAAAAAGTGGCCACTATTTCCGGCAACGATACCCGCACCTGGCTGCTGGCGCAGGCCGACTACCTCGTCAAACTGGCGGGTCGCAAACTGTGGAGCGATCAGGACGTCACCACCGCGGCAGCGCTGCTGAAAAGCGCGGACACCAGCCTGGCGGAGATGAACGATCCCAGCATCATGAACGTGCGCCGCGCGCTGACCCAGGACATCAGTTCACTGGCGGCGGTCAGCCAGGTAGACTACGACGGCATCATCCTCAAGCTGAACCAGTTGTCGAACGGCGTGGATAATCTGCGTCTGGCCGATAACGACAGCGATGAGTCGCCGATGGATGCCGACAGCGGTGAGCTCTCCAGCTCGCTGCACGAGTGGCGTCAGAATCTGGTGAAGAGCTGGCACAACTTCATGGATGATTTCATCACCATCCGCCGCCGCGATAATACCGCGCAGCCGCTGCTGGCACCGAATCAGGATGTTTATCTGCGCGAAAACATCCGTTCACGTCTGCTGATTGCCGCGCAGGCGGTGCCGCGCCATCAGGATGAAATCTACAAACAGTCCATCGATGCGGTATCCACCTGGGTGCGTGCCTGGTACGACACTAACGATGCGGCAACCAAAGCCTTCCTCGCCCAGCTCGACGAGCTGAGTCAGCAAAGTATTTCGATGGACGTGCCGGACACGCTGGAGAGCCAGGCGCTGCTGGAAAAACTGATGCAAACGCGCGTGCGCAATCTGCTGGCGCAGCCATCGGCTGCGGCTGATCAACAGGGAGGCTAACCATGCTGAAAGTATTGGTGCTTTTCCTGCTGCTGATTGCCGGCATTGTGCTGGGACCGATGGTTGCCGGCCATCAGGGCTACGTGCTGATCCAGACCGATAACTGGAACATTGAGACCAGCGTCACCGGTCTGGCCATCATCCTGATTCTCAGCCTGCTGGTGATTCTGCTGGTCGAATGGATTCTGCGTCGCCTGTTCCGCACCGGCGCCCGCACCCGCGGCTGGTTCACCGGGCGGAAACGTCGCAGCGCCCAGCGTCACACGCAAAGCGCGCTGATGAAGCTGGCGGAAGGTGATTACCGTCAGGTAGAAAAGCTGCTGTCAAAGAATGCCGATCACGCCGATCAGCCGGTGGCGAACTATCTGCTGGCGGCGGAAGCAGCGCAGCAGCGCGGCGATGAAATCCGCGCTAACCAGCATCTGGAGCGCGCCTCTGAGCTCTCCGAGAACGATACCATTCCGGTTGAGATCACCCGCGTGCGCCTGCAGCTGGCGCGTAACGAAGATCACGCCGCACGTCACGGTATTGATCGCCTGCTGGAAGTGGCGCCGCGCCATCCGGAAGTGCTGCGTCTGGCCGAGCAGGCTTATATCCGCACCGGCGCCTGGGGCGCACTGCTGGATATCCTGCCCTCTATGCAGAAGGCGCAGATTAACGATGAGAACCAGCGTAACGCGCTGCAGCAGCAGGCATGGCTGGGTCTGATGAATCAGGCCATGGCCGATCAGGGCAGCGAAGGCCTGAAAAAATGGTGGCAGAACCAGAGTCGCAAAACCCGCCAGGAGACCGCGCTGCAGGTGGCGATGGCTGAGCATTTGATCGAATGCGACGATCCGGACACCGCGCAAAGCATCGTGCTGGAAGGGCTGAAGCGTCAGTATGACGATCGGCTGGTGCTGCTGATGCCGCGCATCAAAAGCGGTGACCCGCAGGCGCTGGAGAAAGCGCTGCGTCAGCAGATTAAGCAGCACGGCGCCACGCCGCTGTTGCACAGCACGCTCGGCCAGCTGCTGATGCGCCACGGTGAATGGCAGCAGGCCGCAGAAGCCTTCCAGCAGGCGCTGGCACAGCGTCCCGATGGCTTTGACTACGCCTGGCTGGCGGACGTTTACGATCGCCTGCATCGCCCGGAAGACGCGGCTAAAATGCGTCGCGAAGGTCTGTTACTGACGCTGAAGAACAATCCTGGCGCCTGATTTTACTGTTGTTATTTTTGTGCACGCCGGGCCAGTCCCGGCTTTTTTTTGCCTGAAAGAAAGTGCAGTGAATACGGCATCAATCCGTGAACGGCAGATAAAAAAACACCTGCCAGAAGCAGGTGTAAGATCAGGTCGGTAAGACAACTGATGGTATCCGACTCAACGTAATGTCCTTCTTACTGCAGTAGCGCGTGTACGTTACTGCCAGCTGGACAACGGATACCGTAAGGGGCTCTGCATCATTCCCAGGTTTATGTTGCATCCGCAAACATAAGAGGTGGAATGAGCATCTACGCAGAGATTATTGCACAAAGCGTGCCAGAATGGCATGAGTCACGGGAAGTTATTTTATATCAGTCAGTTAGATAATCTCTGCCAGCTAACAGCGGTTACGATGTCGCGAAAACGCGACAGACCGGTTTAAAGCTGTCTCCGCTGAGCGACATGCTGTGCAAGGAAAGGTAAGGCTGTTGAAAATCAGCAGGTTATATGTCGCGGAATAGCGACAACTCCCCCGACTGCTTTTCCTTCGCAGCGCTCGGCTCAAACCTCCTTCGGAGGTTCTCATCCTCTTTTGCTGCGAACGAAAAAAGCCCGCTTTTTGCAAAGCGGGCTTTTCGAATATGGTCGGCGAGAGAGGATTCGAACCTCCGACCCACTGGTCCCAAACCAGTTGCGCTACCAAGCTGCGCTACTCGCCGATTTTGTACTGCCTGTTACTGCTTACTTGTTTTGCCTGGTGCGAAGAGAGGGACTTGAACCCTCACGTCCGTAAGAACACTAACACCTGAAGCTAGCGCGTCTACCAATTCCGCCACCTTCGCATGTCCCAGCAAAATCTGGGGTGGCTAATGGGACTCGAACCCACGACAACTGGAATCACAATCCAGGGCTCTACCAACTGAGCTATAGCCACCATAATTCTGGTGCGTAAGCGTAACCGCTTACTTAATGCACTGCATAACGCGGTTAAACCAACCACCGAAGCTCTTGCGCACAAACTAAATGGCGCGCCCGACAGGATTCGAACCTGAGACCTCTGCCTCCGGAGGGCAGCGCTCTATCCAGCTGAGCTACGGGCGCGTAGCGCCGTTGCGGATGGGCATACTACGTATTTGACTCCAGGCTGTCCAGTGCTTTTTCATAAAAAAATCGCGTTTGCTTACGCTTTGTGCATTCCGTCGATAAATAACGCAATTTGCCTGCTTAACCTGCCGGAATTACAGCACTATTCCTGCCGCGTTACAGATCGCCGCGCCAGTGATAGCGTAAATATTTCAGCAGTTTTAACTGACGACGCCAGCGTGATGGCTGACGTATCAGGCGATACAGCCACTCCAGCCCTAATTGCTGCCAGATGCGTGGCGCACGCGTGACGTGGCCGGTAAAGACGTCATAGGTGCCGCCGACGCCCATATACAGCGCGTGCGGCCAGTGTTCGCGGCAGTCGCGCATCAGCAGCTCCTGGCGCGGCGATCCCTGCGCCACGGTCACAATCTGTGCCCCGCTGGCGGCGATGCGCGCAAATAGCGCCTCGCGTTCGGCAGGGGCGAAGTAGCCATTCTGGCTGCCCACAATGTTGACGTTCCACTGACGGCGTAATTTATCGCAGGTTTCCTGCAGCACCTGCTCACGCCCGCCGATTAAAAACACCGGAATACCGCTGCGGCCCGCCTGTTCCATCAGCGCTTCCCACAGATCGGCGCCGGCGATGCGGTTCACCGTTAGCTGCGGGTATTTTTTACGCAGCGAACGCACAATGCTGATGCCGTCCGGGTATTTGATCTCCGCGGCGGCGATCAGCGCGCGCAGCTGGGCATCCTCTTCCAGCGTCAGCATCTTTTCAGCGTTGATCGCCACCAGTGTGCCGCTGCGCGGCTTGCCGTCCGGCAGCAGAAAGTGAAGAAAGCTCGCCATATCGGCGAAAGCGTGTAAATCGATGCCGCGCAGGGTATAACGCGGATGATCGGTTTCCATGGTCGGTATTTCCCGTCAGGCCCGGAGGTTAAGCAGAGCGCGATAAAACTGGCTCCGCGCGCGGACGAATCAGCCCGGCACGCGCTAACAGCCAGAAAAGTAACTTCGCCAGCCCAACGCAGGCGGCGAAAATCAGGCAAAAGAACACCACGCGCGAGCCGAATGCATCCAGCCCTTCGCGCGCCAGCACGATCATATTGAACACCGCGCCAAAGCAGAAGCTTTGCAAAATGGCACCGCTGTAGCGGTTGCCGGCTTCGCGCCCCTGCTGGTAGAGAGAATCAAACCCTTTCATCAACAGCCCGACCGCTATCGCCCCAAGGGGAATAAAACCTGCGCCGCCCATGATCAGCAGCGAACCGAGCAACGTGGGCGAAATCGCCAGCCCGGAGTGGTTATTCAGCACTTCCCAGGTGAAATAGTTGGCGCTGTTGAGCACCATCGATGGCCGATCCGGCCACAGCCAGCCCGGGATAAACACGTAGAAATCACGCCAGATCGGGGCCAGCCCCTGAAAATCGATTTTGTCGTAATTCTGCAGCAGCAGCGCAAGGTTTTCCCACGGCGAAAAGGTGTCGCGCGTCAGATAGAGAAACGTGTAAAACGCTTCATCACCCACCACGTCGAGATTGTAACGACGCAGCGCCAGCCAGAACATGCCGCCAATCGCCATCACGCCGGCCCCCACCAGCATCCACAGCGTAATCCAGCCGCGCGTAATGCCGATGAACAGGAACAGCGCAAAGGCGATGATGATATTGGCGCGCGTCCCGCCCACCAGCGCATAGGTCAGCAGACCAAACGCCACCGTGATCAGCAAAAACAGCAGCCACTGGCGCTGGGTAGGATTAAGAAAATAGCGGATCAGCATCGCCGGAATGAAGAAGTAGAAGAAACGCTTGAGCGCCACGCCGGACACTTCGCTGGAGAAGATCTGGTTATAGGCCGACAGCCGGAACAGCAGCAGGCCGTTATGCATAAAGAACACCGTGACGGTTCCCACCGCCACCAGCGCCAGCAGCAGGCAGGTCAGATGGGTTTCCACCCGGTTCATCGTCAGCCAGGGTTTGCGCGGCGCCGCCTGCGCAGGCCGCAGCCGCACTTTGTAGCTGACGTAATAGATGGCGTAGAAACTGGTGGCGGCCAGCAGCGCCTGCAGCAGATAGTCTGCCGGCACCACGCTGATGTTAAAGCGGAACACCAGCACGCTGGTCAGCGGAAAGCCAAAGTAAAAGGTCAGTAAAAACAGCAGGGTAAAGAATAGGTGGAAATTAAAACGCACCCGTTTAAATTCGCGCCAGGTCAGCGTCAGAATAAAGCCCAGCGAAAACAGATACACCACCAGCAGACCACTAAACTGCAGCAGGCTCATGTTGACTCCCTTTCACTCTCCGCCAGCGCGTGGCGCCATCCCGCCAGATAGCCCGGGGCAAAAAAGGCGATAGCGGAACGATCGCACTGCGCCAGCTGACGCTGCGCCTCCGCCACGCGCGTGCGATCCAGCGCATCAGCGCTAAATAACACCGGCAGCCCCTGCTCGCTCAGGTCACGCCAGAACGGATTCTTACGGTTGACCACAAACGGAATGCCGGCCTGAATCAGCAGGCACAGCGTACCGATGCCCTGCTGACGCTCGAACATAAAATAACCGAGCTGACAGCGACTCAGCAATTGCAGATAGGCAGTGAAGTCGATTTTGTCGCGCAGCAGCGTCACCTGGCCGCGCGGAAACAGGCGCTGCGCGGCAGCATCAATCTCATCAATGTACTCATAGTTGCTGGCCGGATAACCGAGCGGGATCACCACGTTAACCTGCTCACCAAACTGGCGGCGAATCGCCTGCAATCCTTCAATGTGCCGGTTGCTGCGATCGCCCGAGTTGCCGAGCAGAATGGTAAAGCTGTCGCTGGCGGCAGGTGCGGGTATCGCGGCCTCCGGCATACGCGTTGGAAAATAGAGCAGCGAAGTGGGTACGCGCGGATGGCGCTGCTGGAAAAAGTGCAGATCGCCGCGCGTGGCAAACACCTGCGCCATGCGCCCCTGGGCGATACGCCGCAGCAGATAAAACAGGCGGTACTTCAGCCCGGCGCCCTCTTCGTAGAGATCGGCGCCCCAGACGTGCCAGAACGCCTGCTGTCGCCGCAGCTTGCCGCTGAGTAGCGCCAGCCACAGGCGCGGATTGAACTGGCCGTGAAAGAAGAAGCGCTGACGGCGATCGGCGGCGCGTGCGATCACCGCCTGCGCCAGCGCGCGCTTGCTGGGATACACGTCGATCTGCAGCTGAGGATAGGCCAGCAGGGTATCCGGCGCGGCCGATACCACCATAAACTGACGCGGCGCGTCGGCTGGCGCTTCGACGCTCATGACGTCGTTAAAGAAGCGCAGCAGCGTGTGATTGTGATGCGGGATATCGGAGCCCAGCACGTGAAATAGCGTCATTTTTTCCGGCAATAAATCAAGAAAGCGCCACAGCAAAGGGCAAAGTAGAGCACGTAGGTCGCCATGTAAGCCTGCGCCGCGCCCGCCGTTCCGTGCAGTGGGATCAGCCAGTGCGCAAAGGCGGTTAGCAGCACAAACTGGCTGATTTCCGTGAGAATATAAAAGCGCAGTGAGGCTTTGGCGATCACCAGGTATCCGAAAACATAGGCGCCTACTTTAAAGACGTCACCGCACAACTGCCAGACAAAAAGATCGTGCATGGCGCTGAACTGCGGGGAAAACAGCAGCCAGATGGCGACATCGCGCAGCAGCCAGACACAAAAGCTGGCCGCCGCCACCGCCGGCAACACAAAGCGCAGCGCACGGACAATTTCGCGCGCGATGTCAGCTTTATGCTCCAGCCGCGCCAGCGTTGGCAGCAGCCAGACGCTGAACGTGGCGGTGATAAATTGCAGATACGCATCGGAGATGCTGGTGACGCCCTGCCACAGCCCGACCTGGGCCCAGCCCTGCTGCTGCGCCAGCAGATTACGCATCATCACCCAGGCTACCGGCAGGGTCACGGCCGTCATCAGCGCCATCAGGGTAAATTTGGCCAGATTACGCGCCAGCGCCGGCTGCCACTGCGGCATCAGCCAGCGCAGCGGCAGTTCCTCGCGGTGGCGTCGCAGCATCCACAGCGCCGGCCCGACCAGCAGCGCCGGCACCAGCGCCAGCCCGACCAGCGCACCGGCATAGCCTCCCAGCCACCAGCACAGCACATAACCCACCACGCCGATCAGGCTGCCGGCGATCAGCGCCAGCGCGTTACCGCGCGCATCGCGAAAACCTTTCAGCAACGCCAGTGTCAGGTTGGCCCAGGCAATGCCCAGCTGCAAAAAGGCGACGATACGCACCACGTTTTGCCAGGCGGCGTGACCAAACAGCGCCCGGCTGATGGGCTCCGCCGCCAGCAGAAACAGCAGCGCCAGCAGCGTGGAAAACCCCAGCACCATTGCTGACGCGGTGCCGGTCACGGCGCGCAGCTGTGCCGGCTGCTGGCGGAACTGCGCGACATAGGTGGTTACGCCGTTGAAGATACCCGCGCCGGCCAGCACGCCGAGCACGGTAATCAGCTGGCGAAAGTTACCCGCCTGGCCGACGCCCTCGGGGCCGAAGCTCACCGCCAGCAGTTTCACCACCAGCAGGCCAGCGACAATTTTTACCAGCGTGGACGAGGCGGTCCACACTGAGGCTCTGGCTAACGACATCAGGCAAAGAAGCTCAGCAGCGAACTGATTACCGTACGCTGGTTGTTGTCCGACAGGTTGTAGAACAGCGGCAGCCGCAGCAGTCGCTCGCTCTCGCGCGTAGTGAACGCATCCGTGCCGTGGAAGCGGCCAAAACGCGTGCCGGCCGGTGAGGAGTGCAGCGGGATATAGTGGAACACGGTGAGGATCTCCGCTTCCTTCATCCAGTTAATCAGCGCCTGGCGATCCTCACTGTCGCGCAATTTGAGATAGAACATGTGGGCGTTGTGACGACAGCTGGCCGGCACCGCCGGTAACGCAATGCGCCCGCTGGCCGCCAGCGGCTGCAGCGCGTCGTAATAGTTCTGCCACAGGCGCAGACGCTGCTGGTTGATGCGTTCCGCCGCTTCCAGCTGTGCCCACAGATAAGCCGCCTGCAAATCCGCCATCAGGTAGCTGGAACCAATATCGCGCCAGGTATATTTATCCACCTGTCCACGGAAGAACTGGCTGCGGTTGGTGCCTTTTTCGCGGATGATCTCCGCACGCTCGATCAGTTTCGTCTCGTTGATCAGCGTGGCGCCGCCTTCACCGCCAGCAGTGTAGTTTTTCGTTTCATGGAAGCTAAAGCAGCCGATATGGCCGATGGTGCCCAGCGCGCGCCCTTTGTACTGCGACATCACGCCCTGCGCCGCATCTTCAATCACATACAGCTGGTGCTTTGCCGCCAGCGCCATGATGGTATCCATCTCGCACGCCACGCCCGCGTAATGTACCGGCACGATGGCGCGCGTTTTCGGCGTGATTGCTGCTTCAATCTGCGTTTCGTCGATATTCAGCGTATCCGGACGCACGTCGACGAACACAATGGTGGCGCCGCGCAGCACGAAGGCGTTGGCGGTGGAGACAAAGGTGTAGCTCGGCATGATCACTTCATCGCCGGGCTGGATATCGATCAGCAGCGCGGCCATCTCCAGCGAAGCGGTGCACGAGGGCGTCAGCAGCACTTTTTTGCTGCCAAAATGCTGCTCCATCCACTGCTGACAGCGCCGGGTAAAGCCGCCGTCGCCGCACAGCTTGCCGCTGGCCATCGCCGACTGCATATAGTCAACTTCAGTGCCCACAACCGGGGGCGCGTTAAATGGGATCATCAGGCTTTCCTGTAAAACCAGTAGGCGGTGCTTTCCAGCCGGGCACCGCTGCGTAAATAGAGGCGCATCGCCGTAAGATTGCTGAGCTGGGTCGCGACCCGCAGACGTTCGAGCTGGCGCACCCGGCCCCAGTCGGCAGCTGCCAGCAGCAAACGCTGCCCGACGCCGTTGCCCTGCGCCGCCGGCAGCACCGCCAGCAGACCGATACGCGCGTCACCGGCGACTTCGCGCATGGAGACGAAACCCTGCAGCGCGCCCTGCTCGTCGCAGGCGATTAGACACTGGTGATCAAAAGTGCCGCGCACCGCGTTCTCAATCCACTGTGCGTAGAAGCGGCCGCTGTCTTCAGCGTCAAACCAGGGGGCACGAAAGCGGCTCTGGCTAAACGCCTGGGCCGCTGCCGCGCGCAGCTGCGGAATCTGCGCTTCGCGCGCGATACGCACGCCGGTCTGCCGTTCGGTGCGTTTGATATTGATCGCCAGATCCGCTTCGCCTTCCACCAGCTGAAAACCATGCTGGCTCAGCGCATCTATCGCCGCGCTGTCCTGCGCCGGCACCTTAACCTGCCACAGCGTGTAAGGCTGCTGCAGCGCCTCGGCCAGCGGCACATCGCCGTCCAGCGTCAGCCGCGCCGTGGCGCAGCGGAAGAAGTCGCTCTCCCACGCGAGGGGATCAATACTGACGCGGACGGGCATGCAGAATATCCAGCAGATACTGGCCGTAGCCGGTTTTGGTCAACGCCTGTGCCGCTGCCAGCAGCTGCTCATCGCTCAGCCAGCCGTTGCGCCAGGCAATCTCTTCGAGGCAGGCAATTTTGAAGCCCTGGCGTTTCTCCACCGTTTGCACGAACACGCTGGCCTCAATCAGGCTGTCGTGGGTGCCGGTGTCCAGCCAGGCAAAGCCGCGCCCCAACAGCTCCACCGCCAGTTCGCCCTGCCCCAGATACATCTGGTTGATGGCGGTAATTTCCAGCTCGCCGCGCGCCGAAGGCTGCACCTGCTTCGCAAACTCCACCACGCGGTTATCGTAAAAGTAGAGGCCGGTGACTGCCCAGCGCGATTTCGGCTGCTGCGGCTTCTCTTCAATCGACAGCGCGTTGAAGTCGTCATCAAACTCCACCACGCCAAAACGTTCCGGATCCATGACCTGATAGGCAAAGACCGTGGCACCGTGGCTGCGCGCGGCCACCTTTTTCAGTTTCGGACTGAAGCCCTGGCCGAAGTAGAGATTGTCGCCCAGCACCAGACAACAGCTGTCGTCGCCAATGAAGGATTCACCGATGATAAAGGCCTGCGCCAGGCCATCCGGGCTCGGCTGCTCGGCATACTGCAGCTGCAGGCCAAATTCAGTGCCGTCACCCAGCAGCCGCTCAAAATGGGCGCGATCGTCCGGCGTGGTAATAATAAGAATGTCGCGAATCCCCGCCAGCATCAGCACCGACAGCGGATAGTAGATCATCGGTTTGTCGTACACCGGCAGCAGCTGCTTGGATATCGCCCGGGTTATCGGGTGCAGGCGCGTGCCCGAGCCACCGGCTAAGATGATACCTTTCATCGTTGCTCCTCCTGCATGCGCGCTTAACGCGGGGTAGCCAAGCCCAGACGCTCGCCGCGATAACTGCCGTTGAGAATCGCCTGCCACCACTGCGGATTGGCCAGATACCACTGCACGGTTTTGCGGATGCCGCTGTCGAATGTTTCCTGCGGCGTCCAGCCCAGTTCACGGGCGATTTTACTGGCATCAATGGCATAGCGCAGGTCGTGGCCGGGACGATCGTGAACAAAGGTGATCAGTTCCCGGTAGCTGCTCAGCCCGGCAGCGCGCTGTTGCGGTGCCAGCTCATCCAGCAAATCACACAGCGTCTCCACCACCTCAATATTGCGCCGCTCGTTGTGGCCGCCAATGTTGTAGGTCTCGCCCACTTTGCCGCTGCTGACCACGGTGTACAGCGCGCGGGCGTGATCTTCCACATACAGCCAGTCACGAATCTGGCTGCCGTTGCCGTACACCGGCAGCGGCTTACCGGCCAGCGCATTGATAATGGTGAGGGGAATCAGTTTTTCCGGGAAATGGTAAGGGCCATAGTTGTTGGAACAGTTGGTGACCACCACAGGCAGTCCGTAGGTGCGCAGCCACGCGCGCACCAGATGGTCGCTGCTGGCTTTGGTCGCCGAGTAAGGGCTGCTCGGCGCGTACGGCGTGGTTTCGGTAAAGAAATCTTCCGTGCCGTGCAGATCGCCAAACACTTCGTCAGTGGAGATATGGTGCAGGATGAAGCCCTTCTTGCGCTCATCCGTCATGCCGTTCCAGTAATGGCGCGTCGCCTCCAGCAGCTGGTAGGTGCCGACAATGTTGGTTTCGACAAAGGCGATTGGCCCGTCAATCGAGCGGTCCACGTGACTCTCAGCCGCCAGATGCATGATGCAGTCCGGCTGGTACTGCGCCAGCACGCGATCCAGCGCGGCGCGGTCGCAGATATCGACCTGCTCAAAAGCAAAGCGTGCATCCTGCTCAACCGGTGCCAGCGACGCCAGATTGCCGGCATAGCTCAGCTTATCCACCACCACCACCCGGTGGTCGGTATTGGCAATCAGGAAGCGCACCAGCGCGGAGCCAATAAAACCGGCACCGCCGGTGACTAAAAACTGTTTCATCGCCAGACTCCTTTGGTATCCACAATCCACGGCTGCGTCACCTGTTCAGGAGTGACGGCGCGGAACTGCGCATGATCGACCAGCATCACCAGGATGTCGGCGTGTTGCAGGGCATCAGCCAGCGACACCAGCGTAGCGCGTTCGGCGAGCTGCGGCGGAATATCCGCCACATGCGGCTCGACCACCCAGGTGCGGCCGCTGTGCCAGCCCGCAATACGCTGCGCCACCGACATCGCCGGGCTTTCACGCAGGTCATCGATATTAGGTTTGAATGCCAGACCGAAGCAGGCGATGGTCACGTCCGTGGCACGCTTGCCGCTGGCCGTCAGGCACTCGGCCAGCGCCTGTTTAACCTGATCCAGCACCCAGCCCGGCTTGGCATCGTTAACCTCACGCGCGGTACGAATCAGCCGTGCCTGCTGCGGGTTTTGCGCCACGATAAACCACGGGTCGACCGCAATGCAGTGGCCGCCAACGCCCGGTCCCGGCTGCAGGATATTGACGCGTGGATGGCGGTTCGCCAGCGCAATCAGTTCCCACACGTTGATCCCCTGTTCGGCGCAGATCAGCGACAGTTCGTTAGCAAAGGCGATGTTCACATCGCGGAAACTGTTTTCCGTCAGCTTGCACATCTCTGCGGTGCGCGCGTTAGTTTCCACACACTCGCCGCGCAGGAAAATGCGATACAGTTCGCTGGCGCGCGCCGAACAGGCTGGCGTCATACCGCCAATCACGCGGTCATTTTCCAGCAGCTCGACCATTACTTTCCCCGGCAGCACGCGCTCCGGGCAGTAAGCGATAAACACGTCAGGCTGCTCGCCGTGCTGCGGAAAGCGCAGATCCGGGCGCGCCGCCGCCAGCCATTGCGCCATCTGTTCCGTAGCGCCCACCGGCGAGGTTGATTCGAGGATTACCAGATCGCCGGCCTTCAGCACCGGCGCAATCGACAGCGCAGCCGCCTGCACGTAGCTGAGATCCGGCTGATGATCGCCGACAAACGGCGTCGGCACGGCAATCAGAAAGGCGTCGGCAGCTTCAGGCTGGGTGGTGGCGCGCAGGTTGCCGTTGTGCACCGCTGCACGTACTACGTCGCCCAGCTCAGGCTCGACGATATGAATTTCGCCGCGATTAATGGTTTCCACCGCGCGCGCATTGATATCCACGCCGATGACCTGTTTCCCGTGCGAAGCAAAAACGGCTGCCGTCGGCAGCCCAATGTAGCCCAGTCCGATAACGGAAATGGTTGAAAAACGCATAGTTAAACTCTGTGTTGTTTAAGTGCCTGCAGGATGCGCGCGCAGGCATGGCCGTCGCCATACGGATTGTGCGCACGGCTCATCGCCTGCCACGCCTCGTCGTCCTGCAATAGCAGGCTGACTTCAGCAACAATTTTATTCACGTCGGTGCCGACCAGCTTCACCGTACCGGCCGCGACCGCTTCCGGCCGCTCGGTGGTTTCGCGCATCACCAGCACCGGTTTGCCCAGCGACGGCGCCTCTTCCTGGATGCCACCGGAATCGGTAAGAATCAGCCAGGCGCGATTCATCAGCCAGACAAACGGCAGGTACTCCTGCGGCTCAATCAGAATGATGTTGTTGATACCGCTCAGAATACGGTTCACCGGCTCGCTGACGTTAGGGTTGAGGTGCACCGGATAGACAATTTGCAGCTGCGGATGCTGACGCGCCAGCTGCGCCAGCGCGCTGCAGATGCGTTCAAAGCCTTCACCAAAGCTTTCACGCCGATGGCCGGTAACCAGAATCAGCTTTTTACCGGCCTCAAGGAACGGGTAACGCGCCGCCAGACGGGCATTGAGATCGGCATCATCCAGCACGCGATCGCGTACCCACAGCAGCGCATCGATCACCGTATTGCCGGTGACGAAAATGCGTGTGTCGGGCAGATTTTCGCGCAGCAGGTTTTGCCGCGAATTTTCTGTCGGCGTGAAGTGATAGCTGGCGAGATGACCGGTCAGGGTGCGGTTGGCCTCCTCCGGCCACGGTGACATCAGGTTACCGGTCCGCAGACCCGCCTCAACGTGGCCCACCGGAATCTGGTGGTAAAACGCGGCCAGGCTGGCGGCAAAGGTGGTGGTGGTATCGCCGTGCACCAGCATGACATCCGGCTGGAAGTCTGCCAGCACGGTCTTCATACCCTGCAAAATGCGGCTGGTGATCTCGGTCAGCCCCTGTTCCGGCCGCATAATATTGAGATCATAGTCGGGCTGCAGCCGGAACAGGCGCAGTACCTGGTCAAGCATTTCACGATGCTGTGCCGTCACGCACAGGCGCGATTCGAAGGCAGCATCCTGCGCCAGTGCCTGCACCAGCGGAGCCATTTTGATCGCTTCAGGGCGCGTGCCAAATACAGTCAGAACTTTCACGCGGATTCTCTTAGTGACGGTTGGCGAATGTTGCACGCGGACGACGCACCAGCGCTACGCCGGCACCCACCAGCGCACCGATCGCGCCCCACATCACCATCA
The DNA here is from genome assembly GCF_002207995.1 of Pantoea sp. VS1. Classification (NCBI taxonomy): domain Bacteria; kingdom Pseudomonadati; phylum Pseudomonadota; class Gammaproteobacteria; order Enterobacterales; family Erwiniaceae; genus Pantoea; species Pantoea sp. VS1. The sequence goes on along the minus strand of NZ_NHZE01000017.1, from coordinate 78,616 downwards.
TAAACAGACGACGTGGGCTATCGCGGCTGACCGGCTCTTCCGGCGTGCGCAGATAACGGTAGGTCTGGAACGGTTTATCCAGGCGCGGTCCGGCCTGCAGTGTGTTGAGCATCGCCCTGTTTTGATCATAGCTTAAATCGTAAGCAGGTCCGCTGGCTTGCAGGGTATCCAGCTGCGCCTGCAGCATCTGCTGCCCCAGCAGGAAGCGATCGCTGTCCGGCAGCGCTTCACCGCTGACCGGCGCGCGGTTCTCTTTAATGCCCTGCTGGCTGGCCACTTTCAGCGCCTGCTCGATGCGCTGGCGACGGCGATCAAAAACCGCCTGTGCCACTTCCTGCTGACGACTGACCTGCGCCTGCAGCTGCACGCTGCGCGCCTGCCACGCACCTTTGAGCTCATCGTTGAGATGGCGCGCGGCGCGTTCGCTGGCATAGGCAATGTACTGCCGCAGCAGATTGTTGGCGTCGCCGGCGGTCTCCGCAATCAGCTTAATGTTATCCAGCGTATTGTGAGTGGCATCGGCCGGGGTGAACTGAATGTTGGTGATCAGATCGTCGAGCAGCGCGGCATCATTGTGCGCATTACCGCTTTTGCGGCTCTTATAGTAATCAGTCTGCAGCCAGAAATCGCGACGCGTATCCCACGACGCCAGCTGCATGGTGAACTCCTGATAGACCTCATCCATCACCGTCGGCGCTGGCGTATTCAGGCTGACGGTCTCGTTGCGCACATCCAGATTATTGAGGAACTGCTGCTGCACAAAGAATGCGCCCAGCATATTCACCGTCGGCCGATCGGTCACCGCCGTGGCGCTCCAGGATTGCTTCATTAACATAGAAGCCAGCCACGCCAGCAGCGCAAACAGCAGCGCCAGGCCAATAATCCAGCCTTTGCCGCGCCACAGCGTGCAGCCGAGGCCGCGTACATCCAGTTCGTTCTCCACAACGACAGAGGTCATAACAAAAGTGTCCTTATCCGGGTACTTATCTGGGTAATTATTTTTTCTCTTCGCCGCTGCTTTGCCAGCGACGTTTGATACGACGGATTTTGCGCGCGACGCGCCATGCATGTTTCAGGCAATAACCGTAAAGGAGGAAAGCAGCGAGGAACAGCGCCAGCATGACCCACTCGGGAATAAATGCCAGATATTCGCCCAGCACGCCAATCCCGGCCAGCAGCGCGGCGGCCACGGTAATCAATAAAAATGCCTGCCGGGAGGTAAAACCGGCCCGCATGATCAGGTGATGGATATGCTGACGATCAGCCGAGAACGGGCTCATACCCTTGCGCAGCCGACGATACATGATCGCCACCATGTCCATCAGCGGAATAGCAATCAGCCACAAGGCGGTGACTGGCGTGATGGGATGGCTGAGGCCCTGCGTCGTTTCCAGCAGAATCCAGATGATGGTGAAGCCGATCATGGTACTGCCGGCATCACCCATAAACACTTTATAACGGCGGCCTAAAAAGCCGAGATTAAGCAGAATGTAGGGAATGGTGGCGGCGATCATCGCGAAGCACCACATCGCCAGACTGGTCTGTCCGTCAAAGTAGAGGATGATGCCCATCGCGGCGAAGGTTACGCAGGATAAGCCACCCAGCAGACCATCAATACCGTCCACCATATTGAAAGCATTGATCGCTGCCCATACCGCGAACAGCGTCAGTACATAGCCGAAAGGCCCGACGATCAGCTCGACCGGACCAATGATAAACCCCAGGCTCAGTAAATAGAGTTTTGCCCCGACCATCATCACGATGGCAATCGCCGCCTGAACCACGGCACGGATTTTGACGCTGATATCAAAGCGGTCATCGAGCGCGCCGACCAGCACCAGTACCCCGGCGCAGAAGAGGTACAGTACGGCGTGCGGCAGATAATAATTTGAGATGGCAAAGGCGAAGCAAATCCCCGCATACACGGAGATACCGCCGACTAACGGAATGGCGCCATGGTGTCGTTTTCTGGAATTCGGCGTGTCCACAAGCCCAATTTTTTTAGCCGCTTTACGAGCAAAAAACAGGAACGCTAAAGAAAAAAGAAAAACTAAACCAAGCTCAGTACTCATAGTGAGTAAATTCACGTTAACGCTCTCAGCTAAAATCATGGACAACAATAAGCAATTTTCCCGCCATTGCTGTATATCCCTGGTCTGAATTCTGTCGCAGCGCGTGCGTTTGCTGAAAAAACCGCCGCTTTGCTGCCTCAGTCAATATGTCTGCTTCCTGACAGGCATAATCCTAATGCCCACAAATGAAAAACGCCACGTTAAGACGTGGCGTTAGTCATAAATCCTGGCAATTTGTGCCGTTAGCCGGCTGGCTCAGGCCGTTACCGGCGGCAACAGATTACGAGCGTTTCATCATATCGAAGAATTCGTCGTTGGTTTTGGTCATTGCCAGTTTATTGATGAGGAACTCCATCGCGTCAATTTCACCCATCGGATGGATGATTTTGCGCAGGATCCACATCTTCTGCAGCTCTTCCTGAGAGGTGAGCAGCTCTTCTTTACGCGTACCGGAACGGTTGTAATCGATAGCCGGGAACACGCGCTTCTCAGCGATTTTACGTGACAGGTGCAGTTCCATGTTACCTGTACCTTTAAACTCTTCGTAAATCACTTCGTCCATCTTCGAACCGGTATCAACCAGCGCGGTGGCGATGATGGTCAGGCTGCCGCCCTCTTCCACGTTACGTGCCGCACCGAAGAAACGCTTCGGACGATGCAGGGCGTTGGCGTCAACACCACCGGTCAGGACTTTACCCGACGCCGGTACCACGGTGTTGTAGGCGCGCGCCAGACGGGTGATGGAGTCCAGCAGGATGATAACGTCTTTTTTGTGCTCGACCAGGCGCTTAGCCTTCTCGATCACCATCTCTGCAACCTGCACGTGACGCGAGGCCGGTTCGTCAAAGGTCGACGCGATAACTTCGCCTTTCACCAGACGCTGCATTTCGGTCACTTCTTCCGGACGCTCGTCAATCAGCAGCACCATCAGCACGCAGTCAGGATAGTTGTACGCGATGCTCTGCGCGATGTTCTGCAGCAGCATGGTTTTACCGGCTTTCGGCGGTGCGACGATCAGACCACGCTGACCACGACCGATTGGCGATGCCAGATCCAGCACGCGCGCCGTCAGGTCTTCGGTCGAACCATTACCACGCTCCATACGCAGACGGTTGTTCGCGTGCAGCGGCGTCAGGTTTTCAAACAGAATCTTGCTACGGGCGTTTTCTGGCTTGTCGTAGTTAACTTCGTTAACTTTCAGCAGCGCAAAATAGCGTTCACCTTCTTTCGGTGGGCGGATTTTGCCAGAAATGGTGTCACCAGTGCGGAGGTTGAAGCGGCGGATTTGGCTGGGAGAAACGTAGATATCATCGGGACCGGCGAGGTAGGAGCTGTCTCCGGAACGGAGGAAACCAAATCCATCCTGCAGTATCTCCAGCACACCATCACCGAAGATGTCTTCGCCGCTCTTCGCGTGTTGTTTCAGGATGGCGAAAATAATGTCCTGTTTGCGCATACGCGCCAGGTTTTCCAGCCCCATATTTTCGCCGAGAGTAATCAGCTCAGAAACCGGCGTATTCTTTAATTCGGTAAGATTCATAGTGATGGGTTCTTAAACTCGGGGTAATTCTCGAAATGTTTGTCGTGAATGGTATGGCAAAAATTCCATGCCTGTTAATGGCTCTTTTTCAACGCTGCTCGACGGTTATCGTCAGATGTGGCGATAGGAAGCGAGGAGACGGTCGAAAGGTGATGCCGAATGTGCTAGCCGTCAGATTGCCAAACCACGAAAACGTTCAATGCGAGCTGGGTCTGACAAGGGAAAACTTTAGATGCAAACTACAAGGTAAGTGCGTAATGCAGTGAGGTCAACTTAACACGCCTGAAGGGAGACGTCCAGCAGTGGCGAAAAAATTCACCACTGCCGAACAAACACCGCGCCGGGCTTAGGCCAGGTTAGCGTTCAGGAACTCTTTCAGCTGACCTTTAGACAGCGCACCCACTTTGGTCGCCGCCACTTCGCCGTTCTTGAACAGCAGCAGGGTCGGGATACCGCGAATACCGTATTTTGGCGCAGTACCTGGGTTTTCATCAATGTTCAGCTTGGCGATGGTAAGCTTACCGTCGTACTCTTCTGCGACTTCGTCGAGAATCGGGGCGATCATTTTGCAAGGACCACACCATTCAGCCCAGAAATCTACCAGCGTCACACCGTCGGCTTTCAGCACGTCAGTGTCGAAACTGTCATCGGTCAGGTGAACGATTTTATCGCTGCTCATGTTTAACTCCAAAGATTATGCCTGGCGAATTGGCGTAAAATATACCAACGTAGGTTGACTTTATTTCATCGGATACGCTTTCGTAAAGCGATAGTAAGCTGATATTCTACCACACTATGAGCAAAACACACTTAACAGAACAGAAGTTTTCCGACTTCGCCCTGCACCCACAGGTAGTGGAAGCCCTTGATAAGAAAGGCTTTCATAACTGCACGCCGATTCAGGCGCTCGCGTTGCCTTTTGCGCTTTCAGGGCGTGATGTCGCGGGTCAGGCGCAAACCGGTACCGGCAAAACGATGGCGTTCCTGACGTCAACGTTTCATTATCTTCTTTCTCATCCTGCTGCTGAAGGCCGCCAGGTTAATCAGCCACGCGCGCTGATCATGGCACCGACGCGTGAGCTTGCGGTGCAGATTCATGCCGATGCCGAGCCGCTGGCACAGGCCACCGGTCTGAAGCTGGGCCTGGCCTATGGCGGCGACGGCTATGACAAGCAGCTGAAAGTGCTGGCAGACGGCGTCGATATTCTGGTGGGCACCACCGGACGCCTGATTGACTACGCCAAACAAAATCACATCAACCTCGGCGCCATTCAGGTCGTGGTACTGGATGAAGCGGATCGCATGTTCGATCTCGGTTTCATTAAAGACATTCGCTGGCTGTTCCGCCGCATGCCGCCGGCCACCCAGCGCCTGAGTATGCTGTTTTCGGCCACGCTTTCTTATCGCGTACGTGAACTGGCGTTCGAGCACATGAACAACGCCGAATACGTTGAAGTTGAGCCCGAGCAGAAAACTGGCCACCGCATTAAAGAAGAGCTGTTCTACCCTTCGAACGAAGAGAAGATGCGTCTGCTGCAGACCCTGCTGGAAGAAGAGTGGCCGGATCGCGCCATCGTCTTCGCCAACACCAAGCACCGCTGTGAAGATATCTGGGGCCACCTGGCTGCCGATGGTCACCGCGTGGGCCTGCTGACCGGCGACGTGGCGCAGAAAAAACGCCTGCGCATTCTGGACGACTTCACCAAAGGTGACGTGGATATCCTCGTTGCCACCGACGTCGCCGCGCGCGGCCTGCACATCCCGGCAGTTACGCACGTCTTCAACTACGACCTGCCGGACGATCGCGAAGATTACGTGCACCGCATTGGCCGTACCGGTCGTGCTGGCGCCAGCGGTCACTCCATCAGCCTGGCCTGTGAAGAGTACGCGCTTAACCTGCCGGCGATTGAAGAGTACATCGGTCACGGTATTCCGGTGAGCAAGTACAACAGCGACGCCCTGCTGAGCGACCTGCCGCCACCGAAACGCCTGCAGCGTAACCGCTCGGGCAACGGTCCACGTCGCGGTGGCAACAACAGCAACCGTCGCGGCGGTGCCCCGCGCAACAACAACCGTAAACGTTCGGGTTAAGCACACATGCTAAGCGCATCGTCACTTTATGCTGCGATTGATTTAGGTTCTAACAGCTTTCATATGTTGGTGGTGCGCGAAGTGTCCGGCAGTATTCAGACCGTCGCGCGAATTAAACGCAAGGTGCGTCTGGCGGCAGGTCTTGATGCGGCCAACCATCTCTCGGCTGAGGCGATGCAGCGCGGCTGGCAGTGCCTGCGTCTGTTCTCCGAACAGTTGCAGGACATTCCCCCGGAACAAATCCGCGTGGTGGCAACCGCCACGCTGCGCATTGCCAGTAACGCGCAGGATTTCCTGACTCAGGCGGAACAGATTCTCGGCTGCGCGGTGAACGTCATCAGCGGCGAGGAAGAAGCGCGCCTGATCTATCAGGGTGTTGCGCACACCACCGGCGGCTCTGACCAGCGGCTGGTGGTCGATATCGGCGGCGGCAGCACCGAGCTGGTGACCGGCGAAGGTGCGCACGCCACGACGCTGTTTAGCCTGTCGATGGGCTGTGTAACCTGGCTGGAGCGCTTCTTCAGCGATCGTCATCTCGCCAAAGAGAACTTTGCCCAGGCCGAACAGGCCGCACGTGAAATGATCCGTCCGATTGCGCCAGCACTGCGAGAGAAAGGCTGGCAGATTTGCGTGGGCGCGTCCGGCACTGTCCAGGCGCTGCAGGAGATCATGGTGGCGCAGGGCATGGATGAGCGCATCACCCTGAGCAAACTGCAGCAGCTTAAGCAGCGTGCCATTCAGTGCGGCAAGCTGGAGGAGCTGGAGATTGAAGGGCTGACGCTGGAGCGTGCGCTGGTGTTTCCCAGCGGCCTGTCGATTCTGATCGCCATTTTCCACGAGCTGAGCATTGAGAGCATGACGCTGGCCGGCGGCGCACTGCGCGAAGGGCTGGTGTACGGCATGCTGCATCTGCCGATTGACCGCGATATTCGCAGCCGCACGCTGCAGAACGTTCAGCGTCGTTTCGCCATTGATATTGAGCAGGCGGGCCGCGTACGCCAGCTGGCAGAGAGCTTTTTCCGTCAGGTGAGCAGCAGCTGGAAGCTGGATCAGCGATGTCGCGATTTACTCCTCAGCGCCTGTTCAATCCACGAAATTGGCCTGAGCGTCGATTTCCGCCAGGCACCGCAGCACGCCGCGTATCTGATTCGCCATCTCGATCTTCCTGGTTTCACCCCCGCACAGAAAAAAATGCTGGCCTGCCTGCTGCAGAACCAGAGCGGCAGCATTGATCTGGCGCTGCTGACGCAGCAAAACGCCGTGCCACCGCGCATGGCAGAGCGGCTGAGCCGTCTGCTGCGGCTGGCAATCATCTTCTCCAGCCGGCGGCGCGACGACACGCTGCCGGCGGTGCGTCTGCAGGCGGATGATGATGCGCTGCATCTGACGCTGCCCGCAGGCTGGCTGGCTGCGCATCCGCTGCGCGCCGAGCTGCTGGAGCAGGAGAGCCATTACCAGTCGTATGTGCACTGGCTGCTGACGATTTCCTGATCGAACCTGCTGCTGCTGCGTTGAAAAGCGCCCGGCAACTGCGCCTTTACGCGAGTGAAGTTTGCTTTGCCGGGCGCTTTGCCTCTGCGGCGCACGCAACGATTTTCGCCAGAGGCCAGCTTGCGGCTGTGACAAAACCATTACCCCTTCTTCGCGTTCTCCAGCATCGCACGTAAGCCGGCGACGCGCGTTTGCCCGGTTTTCACCCGCTCTTCGGCGCTGATCACCTTTTTCTCACGCTCCCACGCCACATCATCCTGCGGCAATTCCAGCAGGAAGCGGCTTGGTTCCGGACGTACCAGCTCGCCGTACTGACGGCGCTCGCGGCACAGGGTAAAAGTCAGCTCTTTCTGCGCGCGGGTGATGCCCACGTAGGCCAGGCGACGCTCCTCTTCGATATTGTTCTCATCGATACTGCTCTGATGCGGCAGCAGCCCCTCTTCCATGCCCACCAGATAGACATAGGGGAACTCCAGGCCTTTCGAGGCGTGCAGCGTCATCAGCTGGACCTGATCGAGCTCTTCATCGCTCTCGCCGCGCTCCATCATGTCGCGCAGGGTAAAACGCGTCACCACCTGCGCCAGCGTCATCGGCTCGTTAAGTTCGTCGCCTTCCAGCATTTCGGTCATCCACTGAAACAGCGTATTGACGTTCTTCATGCGCATTTCCGCCGCTTTCGGGCTGGGAGAGGTTTCGAACAGCCAGCTTTCGTAGTCGATGCCGCGAATCAGGTCGCGCACCGCATTCACCGGTTCACGCTCGGTGAGCTGAACGATGTCATTCAGCCAGTGGGTAAAGCGCTGCAGATGCTCCAGCCCACGCCCGGAAAGCGTCTGTTCCAGCCCCATATCAAAGCTGGCGTTAAACAGGCTTTTGTTGCGCAGATTGGCCCACTCACCCAGCTTCTGCAGCGTCGCGGGGCCGATCTCGCGACGCGGCGTGTTCACGATGCGCAGAAACGCGCTGTCATCTTCCGGATTGGTCAGCACGCGCAGATAGGCCAGCAAATCTTTGATTTCCGGCCGCGAGAAGAACGACGTGCCGCCGGAGATGCGATAAGGAATACGGTTCTGCATCAGCAGCTTTTCAAACACGCGCGACTGATGGTTACCGCGATAAAGAATCGCGTAATCTTTGTACTGGGTTTTATTAATAAAGTGATGGGCAATCAGCTCGCCCGCCACGCGCTCGGCTTCGTGATCTTCGTTGTTGGCGCTCAGCACTTTCAGCTCGCTGCCCTCGCCCAGCTCAGAGAACAGCCGCTTTTCAAACACGTGCGGATTGTTGGCGATGAGGATATTGGCGCATTTAAGGATACGCTGCGTCGAGCGGTAGTTCTGCTCCAGCTTCACCACTTCCAGCGCCGGGAAATCCTCTTTGAGCAGTACCAGGTTCTGCGGCCGCGCGCCGCGCCACGAGTAGATAGACTGATCGTCATCGCCGACCACGGTAAAGCGCGCCCGGGCGCCGACCAGCAACTTCACCAGCTCATACTGGCTGGTGTTGGTGTCCTGATACTCATCCACCAGCAGATAGCGGATGCGCTGTTGCCAGCGTTCGCGCACTTCCTGATTCCGCTGCAGCAGCAGGGTCGGCAGCAGAATCAGATCGTCGAAATCCAGCACGTTACAGGCTTTCAGATGCTGATCGTACAGCGCGTAGCAGTGGGCAAAAATCTGGTCGCGCTGTGATTTGGCGAGGCCGGCCGCGCCCTGCGGGTCGACCAGGTCGTTTTTCCAGTTGGAGATGGTGGAAATCAGCTGCTGCAACAGGGTTTTATCTTCTTCCAGCCACTGTTTGGTCAGGTCCTTAAGCAGCGCCAGCTGATCCTGATCGTCGAACAACGAGAAGGTCGATTTCATGCCGAGCGCCTTGTACTCGCGCTTGATGATCTCCAGGCCCAGGGTGTGGAAGGTTGAGATCATCAGGCCGCGCGCCTCTTTGCGTCCCAGCGTTTGCGCCACGCGTTCTTTCATCTCGCGCGACGCCTTGTTGGTGAAGGTCACCGCCGCGATATGGCGCGCCTGATAGCCGCATTCACGGATCAGATGGGCGATTTTATTGGTGATCACGCGGGTTTTACCGGAACCCGCACCGGCCAGCACCAGACAGGGACCGGTGACAAATTCGACAGCACGTTGTTGGCCGGGATTAAGACGCATAGAAAAACATCACTCAATTTAATCAGACAGGAAGATTTACATCGCGCCGTCGGGTGCGCATTGATGCGCACCTGAGCGCAAAGGTCGCCATCAATGGCGACCCTACAACTGACGCGCACTACGCTATAATGCGTCGAATATTATACATACATAACGGAACACCATCATGGCGAAAACCGCGGCGGCTTTACATATCCTGGTGAAACAGGAAGCGCAGGCGAAAGCGCTGCTGGCGCAGCTGGAAAAAGGCGCGAACTTTCAGCAACTGGCAAAAAAACACTCGACCTGCCCGTCCGGGCGTAACGGGGGCGATCTGGGGGAGTTTCGCAAAGGGCAGATGGTGCCGGCGTTTGATAAAGCGGTGTTCACCTGCCCGCTGCTGCAACCTTACGGACCGGTGAAAACCGCTTTCGGCTACCACATCATCAAAGTGCTGTGGCGTAACTGATCACTTTTTGCTTTTCATCTGCTGGAGCACGTTGCTGCACTGATTGTCATCGGTGTCGCTTGGTGAAATCAGCGCCAGCAGTGCGGCCGCCGGCGCGACCACGGCCCCCAGCGCGACGGCTGCGGCACCGCGCGCCAGCAGCGGACCGGCTTTAACTCCGGCATCCGGGTTTTTGAAGGTGCCGCGCACATACAGCGGCGAACGCAGCGTAATGATACGAATGCCCTTGCTCTCCGGATTGATCGACAGATCCAGTCGCTCATTAGCAAAGTTAGCGTTGCCGGTAACGTTAATCACCGCGTTCTCGGTATCGAACACAAACAGCCGCGGCGTCGCCAGTCCCTGTCTAATATTCAGGTCGGTCGCGGCACAGTTGATGCGCACCTCATCGTCGCCAAACAGTTTACCCACCACATAGTTACCAACGTTCAGCCCGGCAATCTCCATCAGGCTGCGGCTGATCAGGCCATCGTTCATCAACAGTTTCAGCTCGCCATTGCTGGTGCCCAGCAGGTCGGCCACCGAATTGCCGGTGCCGGTCAGGCTGGCATCCCCGTTGAGCTGGCCGAGACTACGCTGCATGGCGGTGACATCCGGGAACAGCTGGCGCAGCTGCAGCTTGCGCGCATGCAGGTCGGCGCGGCCGCGCATCGGTGAGCGATCGCCCTCCAGATGGATGGTCGAATTAATGCTGCCGCCGGCCATGCCGAAGCGCAGCGGATCCAGCAGCAGGTCGCCATTTTTCAGCTGCAGATGGGTATAGAGATCGCTGAGCGGCAGCTTGCTGCTGTGCTCGATACGCTTGCCGCTGAACTTCACGTCAGCGTCCATCACATCCCAGTTTTTGGTATCGAACTTGTCATGTGGCAACACGCGATCCGCCGGCTGGGTGCTGGCCTCACCGCGCTGCGCTTTGGCCTGCGCCGTTTTTTCACTGCCCTTGCCGGAGTTAACCCCTATCAGCGGCCCAAGGTCCGCCATACGCAGCTGGTTCGACGTCAGCTCGCCGCTCAGCGTCGGACGCGGTTTGCCCTGGCGATAGCTGAGCGAACCGTGAATATCGCTGTCACCAATATGACCGTTGAATTTTTCGTAGCGGAACAGCGGCCCTTTCTCTTCGTTGAAACGCGCAATCAGATGGCCGTCAGTTTCATACGGTGGCGTGTCCGGCAGCAGTACGCCGGTTAAGCCGTACAGATTTGCCAGCGTGTCGCCGGAGAAGCGCAGCCGCACATCCAGCCCGCCGAGATTGAGCGGATCCTGCAGGGTGCCATCCACGCGCACACGTGTGGTGCCATTACGTACGTCGAGCTGCAACGGGAACGGCGTGGTTTTGCTGCGCAGCGACAACATACCGCCAATCTTACCGTCGCCGTCGAGTTTCTGGTTGTTGTAGGTCCCGCTCGCCTGCCAGCCAAACACAAAATCGCCGGCCCCTTTTTGCTGGTCGTTACCGCCCGCGACCTGCGCGTACGGCACCGGTTTGCCCAGCGGATTGATCTTCACCGTGACATCGGCTTTGTTGATGGCGTCGCGATAGCGCAGCTGTCCCTGATCGAACAGGATATTATCAAGGCGGAATGACCATGCCGAAGGCGGCGCGTTGGGGTCGCTGTTTTCGCTGCTGGCGAGGTTGAAGGTCCAGTTATTTTTCTTATCGGCGGTCTGCACCAGTCGCGCATCCGGCTGCTGCATCTTAATCCACGGCAGGTAAATCTCTTTGTGCAGCAGCGCCAGCGGCGCCAGTGTGGCTTCCACCCGCTGCAAATGCACCATTGTCACTTCCGGCACGCTGGGCGGATTACCGAGCATGACATCGTCAGCGTGCACCTGCGGCCACGGTACCCAGCTGCGCCAGCCTGGTTCTTCGCGATTGCGCACCCAGGCCACGCCAAGATCGCCGCGAATAGCGAACGGTCGGTTCAGTTCTGCCGAGACTTTCTGGTTGATGGTTGGCTTCAGGCGGTTCCAGTCAAAGGTGGCGATAATCACCACGACCACCACAACCAGCAACAATAAAATCCCGACCACCCAGCTAATTATTTTTCCTGTACGCGACATTTTGCCTCCTCCTTGCCCTTCCACGTCTCCTTAAAGATAGTCGAGACGCGGCAGAACGGAATTACGGAAGCTCAAGTACCAGGTTTTCCAGCTGGTTAAATGGCAGCGGACGGGAAAAATAATAGCCCTGTGCGGCCATGGCGGGCGAGTTGCATACCTGCTGCCACTCCTCCTCGTTTTCCACCCCTTCGACGATCACGCCGTTACAGTAACGGTTGATCAGCGCCAGCAGCATGGAGAACAGCGAGCGCCCTTCATCACTGGCGCGCAGCAGCATAAACAGCTCGCGCGAGAGCTTGATGTAGTCGTAGCGCAGTTCGGTCAGCGCGGAGAAGTTCGCCATGCCGGACCCAAAGTCATCCAGCCACAGCGGGCCCAGCTCCGGCATCTGCGCCACCATCTCTTCCTGCGGCAGCGCGTGATGCTCGGTCAGTTCGAAGCGCACCCATGGCAGCTGGACGATCAGCGCGCGCACGGGCGCATGCTGCTGAATAGCCAGTAACGTGGGGCCATCAATATTGACGGAGGCCACCAGCTGGCGCTGGCTGAAGAAGGAAGCCCACTGTAATAACAGTTCAAGCTGCTCCTGGACGATGTCGAGACGCTGGGCAATGGTCAGCGCCTCGAAATAGTCTTCGGGTGACACGTTTTGCTCAGGTGCGGCGGGATGCACCACGGCGGTAAGCAGTTCAATAGCCAGTAAGCGGCCAGAAACCTGGTAAATCGGCTGGAAAGTGTAGCACCGTTGGCACTGCTGCCAGTAAAGACGGGTTTCCTGTTGTTGCTCAAGTTCGGGAGAAAAAGGCAGCCGATGACTCAAATTCTTCATCACCATGGTGTTTTCCTGGTTGGTATTGAGTGCCTGCAAATAGCATCTCAGTGGCAAGTATCGGCTCTCCCCTGGATAACTTTATTGGTCTGCGCAGCCACACGAGCTGTTGAGTCTAGCAGCGTGTCTGCGGCTTAATCGGCAAAACAACCCCCGGTTTGGCCGCTAAATCGGTGCAGAAGCGCGATTTTACGCCTTAAGGCAAATTAAAACAGCGTTTTAAAAAGCATTGACGACTGCCATACCAGACGCGAGACTAGAGCGCAGCATTCACTACAGGCCAAACACCATGACGCAGAAAACCATCGCCATTATTGGCGAATGCATGATTGAGCTGTCCGAAAAAGGTGAGAACATCAAACGCGGCTTTGGCGGCGATACGCTGAATACCGCAGTCTATCTGGCACGACAGAGCGATTCCAGCCAGTTGCGCGTGGAGTATGTCACCGCGCTTGGCACCGACAGCTTCAGCGACCAGATGATCGCGGCCTGGCAGCAGGAGCAGGTGCACACGCAGCTGGTGCAGCGCCTGCCGGACAAAATGCCCGGGCTTTACTTCATCGAAACCGATGCCCACGGCGAGCGCACCTTTTGGTACTGGCGCAGCGATGCTGCCGCGCGCTTCTGGCTGGATAGCCCGCAGGCCGGGGCCATCTGTCAGCAGCTGGCGCATTACAACTATCTCTACCTGAGCGGCATCAGCCTGGCGATCCTGCCTCAGGCCAGCCGCGAAAAGCTGATGGCGCTGCTCAGTGCCTGCCGGCAAAACGGTGGCACCGTGATTTTTGACAACAACTACCGGCCGCGTCTGTGGGCGGATAGCGCCAGTGCGCAGCAGGCGTATGCGGCGATGCTACGCCACACCGATATCGCCTTCCTGACGCTGGATGATGAACACCTGCTGTGGGGCGAACAGCCGCTGGCGGACGTGATTGCGCGCACGCGCACCGCCGGCGTGCAGGAGATTGTGATCAAACGTGGTGCCGACTCCTGCCTGGTGGCGCACGGCGACGAGCCGCTGCGGGACGTTGCGGCCATCAAACTGGCTCCGGCGCAGATTGTCGATACCACCGCCGCAGGTGACTCCTTCAGCGCCGGTTATCTGGCGGTGCGCCTCGCGGGTGGCAGCGTGGAGCAGGCCGCAGCACGCGGCCATCTCACCGCCAGTACGGTGATCCAGCATCGCGGCGCGATTATTCCGCACAGCGCGATGCCAAAAACCGTTTAACACCGCACACGATTGTCGCGCCGCGCTGCCTGCTACGCGTCGCGACAATTTCCCCTCTGCCCTGACGGCAAATTGATTATTACGCTGAAAAATATCACCGCGAAAATTTGGCTTAATGACGCAGATTCACCGGGCAATTTTTACTAATGACGCACGCCATCCAGCCGCCTCTCTGCCTGACGCTTACCACTTAAATGCCGCTAATCAGACTGATTTAAATTCAATGCATTACGACGATAAACCCGACCGCCAGGCATAGTCCGAAACTGGCGACGCCGGCGGTTTTCGGCTGGACGATCGCGCGAAAAAAGACCATGTTTTAATCAACCACAGCAGGAAGCTGTCAGGTCGACCGCGAACACAATAACGACAACATGACTCGCTCAGGACAGATTTATGCACACAGAAATTATCAATATCTGGCCGCACGGCGACGCGCCAGGCGCGAGTGACTCGCGCGCTCAGCCGCAGATCGTCGATTTGGCCCGAGAGTTCGAACCTTACGACCGCGCCGCCACCGGTGTGCGCTGCCCGGAGATGGCGATCTGGCATCCGGAAACCTCAAACGGTATCACCCTGCTGGTGGCACCGGGCGGCGGGTATCAGCGCGTACTGATCGACCGCGAAGGCAGCGCCCTCGCCACCTTTTTCACCTCGATGGGTTACACGCTGGCGGTAATGACCTATCGCCTGCCGTACGACGGCCATCATGAAGGACCGGATGCGCCGCTGGCCGATGCCCAGCGTGCGGTGCGCGTGCTGCGCGAGCGCTCACAGCGCGGCCTGAACGGTAAGTACATCGTGATGATGGGCTTTTCCGCCGGCGGGCACGTGGCCGCCAGCCTCGGCACCCGCTTTGGCGAAAAAATCTATCCGCTGCAGGATCAGGCCGACAGCCTGTCACCGCGTCCTGATGCGATGGTGCTGCTTTACCCGGTCATCAGCATGCGCGACGGTCTGGCGCATGAAAGTTCACGCACCCGCCTGCTGGGCGCGTGGCCGGATCAGAAAAGCATTGAGGCTTATTCGCTGGAGACGCGCGTGCACGGCCAGACGCCGCCAACGCTACTGATTCACGCCGCTGACGATGAGACGGTTTCCGTTAATAACAGCATGGTGTTTTTTAGTGCCCTGCGGGAGCACAAGGTACCGGCGGAAATTCACTTTTATCAGAAAGGCGGCCACGGCTTTGGGATTCGTGGCGTGGCGGATCTGCCGCTGGCCAGCTGGCCGATGCTGGTGACCGAATGGCTGCGCGCAAAGACCTGATGCCCCTGCTACGTTGAACCGCAGCGGCGCTGGCGGCGCGCGTTCATCCCGGTCGCTTACGTAAGCTGCTGAGGATGAACACCCGTGCCGCCTTACTGCAGCGCACCTTATTGCGGGGATTCATGCGCCCTGGGTTATGACGAGGGTTGAGCCGCATCGGTCGCGCTCGCGCTGCCATTATTTTCGGGTTTAGCCTCATCCGGGGTAGCGGCGGCGGCAGGCGCATCCGGAACCTTCATCACCTTGTCCCAGCTGTCCTGCAGCATCCTGACGTTGGTTTCGGGCTCACCCTGCGGTTGAATCAGCACCATGGTCAGCTCCTGCGTTAACTGCTGGCGCAACTCCTGGTTGAGCTGGTCGCGCGTTAACTCACTGAGAAACGCCTGACGCAGTTTCTGGTACTGCTCCGGCGCGATATCCACCACGGAATTCTGCTGCGAGCGCAAACGTTGCCCCATCAGAATATCAGTGTCGGTGCGCGCGTAGGTGGCAAACAGTTTATTCAGTTCCAGCAGCTTTTGCGCCATCAGCGCATCAAACTCCTCCTGCGGCAGACCTTTGTCACGCACGGTAGCCAGCTCACGCGCCACCTGGTTCAGGTTCTGCGCCAGCGACGCGTTAGGCGAATCCATGTTAATGGCGCACTGCGCACGCTGATACAGCACGCGACAGTCGAAGCCAACCTGCACGTTTTGCGCTTTGCTGTCGGCCAGCGCGCGCTGGACGTGCCAGAACAGCGCTTCGCGCGCCAGATCGCTCTGCCAGTAGCGCTGCAGATTCTGCGAGTCGCGGATTGGCTGCCATGGCGTATCCCACACCAGCGACAGGCGATCCTGCATCATGCCGCCGTTAACCAGGTTGATTGGCTGATGCGGCAGCGGCGACAGCGTGGGCAGCGCCGCGGGCGCCACCCGTTTGCCTTGCAGTGGCGAGAACGCTTTGTTGATCTGCTCCGCCATGCTGCGGCTATCCACGTTGCCCACCACGTACAGCGTCATGCCGTCCGGCGTGTACCACTGCTGGTAAAAGGCATTAAGCTGCGCGATATCCACCGGCGCGCGCGGCTGTTCGCCCGGATCATGCGCCAGCATGGTCGACCCTTTCAGGCGATAGCGCCACCACACATCCTGCGTATTGGGCGGCCAGGTCGCGATGGGATCGGTGGCGGTCAGCGCGGTCGACACCACCTGCTCATTGATGGTCATTTTACCGGCGGTGGCCGCCAGCCAGCTGAGCGCCTCTTTCAGCAGCTCCGGCCGGTTGTTCGGCAGGCTGAGATTGTATTGAGTGAAATCATAAGACGAGATGGCCGGCGGCAGCGGTCGCTGTGGATCCATCGCCTGTTGCCACAGTGCGCGCTGCTGATTGGTATCCAGCGCGGTGTTATGTACCATCGCCAGACGCGGTAAAAGATGGCTGAACCCGGTTTGCTGGGCGCTTTCCACCAGCGAACCGGTATTAACTATCAGGCGCAGCTCGATGCGATCGCTCGGACGTTGTGGTGTGGTCAGCAGCTGCCAGCTGAAACCATTGTCCAGTTTGCCTTCCTGCCAGGCGGGATCAGGCTGAAGTGTTTCGGCGTGGACGCCGAAGCCAGATGCCGCAAGCAGCCATCCGCCAACCAAAAGCCGAATTCTGGTGCCCTGCATGTGAACCCCTACTCAAACAGATAAACGCTCGTGCGCGCCATAGGCGGCCGCTTTTCAGCGAACCACGGCGGCAGGCTGCCGCCACGTTTATTCAACGACAGACTCTTTGACCACAGGAAGGCCAGGATGTCGCGCGACGAGGAAAAAAATCGGGAAAAAAATCAATGGGGTTATTATGCAAATGCCCGCTGTCAGGGCAAGCGACAGCGGGCATTTCACGACAAATTAACGCAAATAGAGGGTTACGCGCTGGTCTGTGAAGCGTTATTGACCTTTTTCGCTGAAGAAAGCGTCGCTTTCATCTGCGCTTCATCGAGCTGGCCGACCCACTTCGCCACTACCACAGTCGCCACACCGTTACCCACCAGGTTGGTGAGCGCACGGGCTTCCGACATGAAGCGGTCAATCCCGAGAATCAGCGCCAGACCGGCCACCGGCAGATGTCCCACCGCCGACAGCGTAGCCGCCAGCACGATAAAGCCACTGCCGGTCACCCCTGCCGCGCCTTTGGAGGAGAGCAGCAGCACCACTAACAGCGTGATCTGGTGGAAGACATCCATGTGGGCGTTGGTCGCCTGAGCGATAAACACCGCCGCCATGGTCAGGTAAATCGACGTGCCATCGAGGTTGAACGAGTAGCCAGTTGGAATCACCAGCCCGACCACCGATTTCTTACAGCCCAGCTTCTCCATCTTATCCAGCATGCGCGGCAGCGCCGACTCGGACGAAGACGTTCCCAGTACAATCAGCAGCTCTTCTTTGATGTAGGCAACAAACTTGAAGATGTTGAAGCCGGCCCAGCGGGCAATAATCCCCAGCACAATCACCACGAACAGTACGCAGGTGATGTAGAAGCAGATAATCAGCTGACCGAGCTGCACCAGCGATCCGACACCATATTTACCGATGGTGAACGCCATGGCGCCGAACGCACCAATCGGCGCCAGACGCATGATCATGTTGATCACGCCAAAAATCACCTTCGAGAAGCTCTCGATGACGTTGAACATCACGGTGCCGGCGTTACCGAGGCGATGCAGCGCAAAGCCAAACAGGATAGCGAACAGCAGCACCTGCAGGATGTTACCGCTGGCGAAGGCACCGACCACGCTGTTCGGGATCACGTCCAGCAGGAAGGCAATCACGCCCTGCTGCTCAGCCTGCTGCGCGTAGACCGCAACCGCTTTGGCATCCAGCGTCGCCGGATCGACGTTCATTCCCGCGCCCGGCTGGATCACGTTGACCACCACCAGACCGATAATCAGCGCGATGGTGCTGACAATTTCGAAATAGAGCAGCGCTACTGCGCCGGTCCGTCCAACTGCTTTCATGCTCTCCATGCCGGCAATACCGGTCACCACCGTACAGAAAATCACGGGGGCGATGATCATCTTGATCAGCTTAACGAAGCCATCGCCAAGCGGCTTCATTTGCGCGCCTAACTCAGGGTAGTAGTGGCCTAACAGGACGCCGATGCCGATGGCAACCAGTACCTGAAAGTAGAGGCTTTTGAACAGTTTCATAACAGGTGTCCAGGTATAGACGGCATTCACCGCCATTGTTATGGAGAAACGCATGCGGCAAGCCGCCTGGAAGCGTATGACCTTACCGATGGCGAGGAAAATAACACTCTGTTAACAGGATTAGTATACCCTTACATTCCTTACAAAAGTTACAAAACTCTAACTATGAACTGAAACGCTTCAGCACCCCATAACGGTGCAATTCTGCAAGGAAAATCAATAAATAAGGTGATTATTCAGACGGTGACGAGCTGGCCAGCCAGCGCTGGTTAAACACCGATAACGGCAGGGCTTCAGCATATAAGTAGCCCTGCCCGATGGTAATTCCGCGCGCCAGCAGCCAGTCGCGCTGCTCGGCGGTTTCGACGCCTTCGGCTATCACGTCGAGGTGGATGATATCGGCAATCGCCGCCACGATGCGCACCATGGTGTCATCATCCGGCAGCGCGGCGACAAAACTGCGATCCATTTTTAGCTTATTGACCGGCAGCGCTTTGAACTGATGCAGGTAGTTGAGGTTGGAGTAGCCCATGCCGAAATCATCCAGCGCGACCGCCACCCCGGTTTGCTGCAGCGAGCGCAGCAGCGCCATCGCCTGTTCAGCATCGCCAATCTGCGCGGTTTCGGTGATCTCCAGCACGAAGTTACCCGGCGCAATGCGGTGGCGCTCCAGCAGCCCCTGCAGATGGCTCACCACGCTGGCATCGCGCAGCTGTACTGCGGAGATATTCACGCTGAGCGGCAGATTGATGCCGTGGCGCTGCCAGCCAGCGATAATGCGGCACGCCTCTTCAAATACCCAGCGGCCGAGCGCGGAGATGACGCCAATCTCTTCGGCGCTGGCGATGAACTCTTCGGATAACCCGTAGCTGCCGTCCGGCATACGCATGCGCAGCAGCGCTTCTGCGCCGGCCAGCTCGCCAGTGGCCATATTGATTTGCGGCTGCAGATAGAGCGCAAACTGGCCATCCTGCAGGCCCTGCAGGATGTCGTGCTCCTGGGTTAAGCGCTTCTGCGCCCGCTCGGTCAGCGCCGGGTCAAAGAACAGAATCTGGTTTTTACCCTGATGGCGCGCCGACATCATCGCCGACGTGGCGCGCGCCAGCTGTTCGCCAGCGGACACGGTGTTGTCATCATGCAGCGCCAGGCCAATGCTGGCGTTGGGGCGCAGCTGTAGCTGATACAGGTTCACCGGCTGGTTGATGCGTAGCATCAGGTTGCGCGCCAGCCGCATGGCGCGAAACGGGTTGTGCGCACGCTTCATCAGTAGCGCAAAATCGCTCGGTCCGGTCTGTGCCAGCAGCGTATGGTCATCAATGGTGCTGCGGATTTTTTCCACCAGCGTCAGCATCAGCGTATCGCGTTGCTCATCGCTCAGGACGCCATTGGCTTCCTGCAGGGTTTCGATGCGGATCACCATCAGCCCCCACGGCTGCTGGCTGTGGCGATGGCGGATGTGCTGATCAAGCAGCGCCAGAAACAGCGCGCGGTTGGGCAAATCGGTCACCGCGAAATGGGTGGTCAGCCGGCTCATCTCATCGTGAATCGACTCCAGCACCTGCTGGTTGCGGTTGTAGCTGCGAATCAGCATGCCGATCTCATCGTCGCGATGATTGTGCGGCAGCGCCAGCTTATGGGTGAGAATGGCGGGCGGCGGCAGCTCCTGCAGCTCACGCGAAATATTACGCAGCGGATGCACGATCAGCCGGTTGATACACCAGCTAATCGCCACGGACAGAATCAGCGCCAGCAGCAGATAGGTGGTGATCATGGTGGACAGCGTGCTGAGCAGGAACTGATAAACGCGCGACGAATCCGCCTGCAGCACCAGATAGGCAATCGGCTTCGGCAGCCCGCTGCGCTCGACCGAATAGAGCGGCAGCGTAATCTGCACCGGCAGTTCGAACAGCCGGGCGACAAAGCGCGGCACCGGTTTCTCCGGCGCGAAGTCAGCGTGCAGCGCCTGGAAGGCGTTCGGCAACACCACATCGGCGCGCGACAGAATGCCCGCTGGCTTAAGGGTATTCAGAATGCGTTCGGCCTGCGGGATATCGGCTTTAAGCACCGCTTCGGACAGCGGCTGACGCACGGTATGCGCGACGTTCTCCATCTGCTGGGCGTAATCCACCCTGCGCTGCTGCACAAAATGGAATAACTGGATGACGATAAAAATACAGATGGTGACCAGCGCCACGGCGGACACGGTGGCCATCTGCTTTATCGTTAACGAACGACTGACGCGCAACAAAACCTCTCCTGGCCGCCGGGGGCCGTGACAGTTGCCGGAATGCGCAGCAAGTATATCCCAGGTCAGCATTTTTTTGCGCCGGGATAAAGGCGAAAATCACGCAACTGCCCCGCTTTGCGCGCGGTTTCAGCATTTTGTCAGCCATTAGCGGCGCAGAGACAAAACGGTGCGCGCCAGCCCGCACCGTTTGCCGCTCAGGTTTTACTGCGGATAGGCTACCCAGTCGCCGCCGTTAAGGCGAATCCACGGTTTGCCCTGGTACATCATCACGACGGCGTTATCATTTTCCGACACCACCGGCGTCTGCGGCAGGTTATCCGCCAGCACCGACATGTTGACGTTCGGTGCGTTAAACACCTGACCGTCCACCACCCGCGACACCAGCTCGGAAATTGCCAGCAGGCTGACAGGCGTATCGATGGTCAGCGGCTGGCCCTGGTGCGGCGCTTTCATGCCAACAAATTTAATGCCAACCGGCACGTGGGTGATGCCCGGGCTCGGAATGTCGCGCAGCCCGGACATCTGCATTTTATCCCCCTGCAGTGCCGCACCGTGCTCCGGCACCACCAGCACCATCACCCGGCGTCCCGACTTCTCCAGATTGGTCAGGAAGGTATCGAGCTGGTCGAACAGTACCCGTGCGCGCGGCTGCCACTCGGCGGTGCGGGTGCTGCCCAGCTCGCGCGTACCGTCGTGCAGCGGAATCAGGTTGTAGAAGGTGGCGCTGCGCGCATCACTGCTTTTGCTGCGATCATCAAGCCAGCGCTGCATCAGCTGCCCGTCGTTGTACACCGGCGAACCATCAAAAGACGTCAGCTCCGGCGCAATCCCGGCCTGCGACATCAGCGGCGCCTGCAGGTTGCCGTCCTCGCGCAGCTCTTTCAGGTAGTTACCAAACACGCCGGTATGGTCCATCATCAGCTGCTGCTTAAAGCCCAGCTTCGCCAGATTATCAAACAGATAGCAGCGCTGGTCGGTGGCTTTATACAGGTTACTGTGTGAGGTCTGGCCGCAGCTGGCGCGCAGCAGGCGAATACCGGCCGGGCCGCTGTAGCCGGTGGCGGAGTTATAGTTGTTCAGCACGATATCAAAGTGCTTCCACAGCGGATGGTCACGCAGCTGCGCCACATCAATGTCCGACCACGCCAGCGAACAGATGTTGATCACCAGAATATCGAACGGCTGCGAATCGGCGGGCAGCGCATCCGGGAAGTGCGTGACGCGCTGGCGTTCGCTGTCGTAAAAGCGATTCAGCCACGCGGTGAGGTTGGCGCTGGTGGGCGGCGCGCTTTGATCGAGTCCCGCCGCGGCCGGGCTGGCGGTCGGTTTGTCATTCAGCGCCACCGGCGGTGCGGCGGCTTTGCTGGGCAGCAGGCTGACCGCCGGGCCGGCGAGCGTCAGCACGTTCAGCCAGATCAGCGCCAGTGACACCAGCACGGTGACGCGAATCCACTGCGCCACGAACAGGTAAATCACCAGCAGCACAAAGGCCGCGCCGATCATCTCCCAGTTAATAAAGCGCTGCAGCAAATCCAGCAGATAGGCCGGCGAGAATCCCGCCACCTGGCTGCCCTGGCTGAGCAGCGAGTTCAGACCCGGCAGCCAGGTATCGTGCCAGAACAACGCGAAGCCAATCGGCAGCGAAACCCACTGGCGCAGACGATGCAGCCGCGCTGATGGCAGCGGAAACAGCAGCCATGCCAGAAACACCAGATTACTCAGCGCATGGAAGTTGAGATAGCCGTACCACAACAGACCAAATTTGATCAGAAAGTAAAAGTTCCAGCCGCCGAGGCCGCGCCAGCGCGCCGCGTGCAGCGTCGAAGGTGTGTTATCCATGTTTATCCGTTTTGGTCGATTGGCGTTGCCACTGCCCTTCCGATTTGAGGGCGCGGGCAGGTAACAGGCGCATCAGCAGGCTGGTGCTGCGCTGCGGCAGCCAGCGTCGCCACAGCGATTTCAGGAACAGCAAAATCAGTAACAGCAGGATCGCCACCTGCACACCATCCATCAGCGTCATACGTGCGGCTCCCCGAGGTCGATGATGATCGGCTGCGGCGTCTGAGGGCCGCGCGGCGCGGCCGCTGCCGGCGCGGCTGGTTGCGCAGCGGCCGGTACCCTGAGCGGTTCGAACTGCGCCACCGGCGTCAGCTGCCGCACTTTATTCACCTCCGACAAAATCTGATTGTCGGCAAACCACACCATGCGGTTACTGAACAGCTCGTCGTGCGGCAGGGAAAATATCGATTTCAGGGCAATGTCCAGGTCGTTAAAGCGACAGGAAGAGAGGAATAAATAGAGCCGATCGTCGACCAGCGTCACAAGGTCGCCAAAACGACGCGGTTTACACAGCGTCAGTACCTGCGGCGGCGACAGCTGCGGCACCGGGCGCAGCGCCACCATCAGCCCTTTGTCGTTTTCCGGCAGCAGCGTATTGTTCATCAACTGCTGTACCGCCGCACAGAAACGCTCCAGCGGCAAATAGCCTTTCTGCTGCAGCGGCTGTAGCGCCTGCACCAGCGCCGGCAGATCGGCCGGCACGTGGCGGGTAAACTGCTGGCCCTGCACGCCTTCCAGTGCAGTCAGCAAGCGCGACAGCGGCGCCGCCGTCGGGACAATGCTGTTAACGCCGCACGCCAGCAGCAAACGCTCATCGCTGTAGCGCAGGCTGGTGCCGAGTTCCCGCACCACGATTTTCAGCGCGTTGCCACGCGAGCGCCGCAAACCATGGACCATGCTCGCCAGAGTCGGCACATCCTGATTATGGGCCAGGCTAAAGATGACCGTGGCGGCGTTAGCCTGCTGCGCGCGCGCATACACGCTCTCGTTATCGCTGAACAGTTGCCACTGCGCGGAAAGCGGCGGCGCCCCTTCCAGCACATCCTGCTGGGCCAGAAACTGGTTTTCATCATTGAGGCTCAGCGGCTGTGACGCGGCAGCTTCAGCCTGCGCAATAAACTGATTATCAATACAGTTCAGGCGGATAGCGCGGTCGGCCAGCAATTTATCGGCGGAGTACCACCAGTTAATTCGATATTGCCAGCTATCCTGCTGAAATTCTAAATGGGCGACACCATCAAGCTGACGAAAATAACGCTGCAGATGATTTCGCAGGGGAATAATTGCGGTTCCGCAGGTGATCATTAGCAGCGTCATTTGTTTTTTTAACAGAACCCGGCGCAAGCCTTTTATCCACACGGTCAGTTCATCCGGGGATAATTTGCTCCACAGCGCCGCCTGACTATAAAACATGACCAGACCGCTACGTTTATTCATTACGCGCGCCATATCGCTGGCCAGATGTTGCAGGCTGGCTTTATTGGCAGGCAGCGAAAATAAGGGAATACGCGCCGGACCGCCGGGCGGATCGGGCGTTAACAGCGCCTGCGGGGGTTCATCCGCGCTCACCAGCGTGGCCGCCTTTTGCTGGCTAACCACCTGACGTAACAGCGTTCGTGCGTCTTCGGGCCGCTGGCAGGTTATCCAGTAAAATCCCGGCGACTGCAGGGCGATTAATTCCTGTTGTACCTGCTGCAGGCCAAGCGTATAAAGATTTTTCATATTAGCGTCGCGATCTGTACAATCCAGGCTAGTTTAATATAGACGGCAACGATTGGAACTGCTGAAATAAAAAAAGCTGCGCACGCGCCAGACTGTTTGAACTTTGCCGGGCCAGAAATCGCTGGCTGCGGTTTTATACGCGACAAGAAAAATATCACCCCTCTTTATCCGTTGTCGTTTCTTTGGTGACAAAAAAGTAATGAAAACTGAAAATGCTTTTTCACTGATCGCTGTCGGCAGCGAAGATCAGGATGATATTAACGCCCTGAGTGACGCCTTTTCACTGAAGGCGTTTCGCTATATTGATATTGCCCGTGAAGCGCGTCTGCAACAATTGCTGTCGCGCTGGCCGTTGTTGCAGGAATGCACGCAGGGACCGGAGTCACCACGCTAATGCCGGTTCTCGCCTTACAGGGGCTGCGCGGCGGGTGCGGCGCGACGGCACTCAGTGCCGCGCTGGGCTGGGCGCTAAACGCGCTGCAGCAGTCGGTGCTGCTTATCGACCTTTCGCCAGCCAACCAACTGGCGGCCCACTTTAATCTGCCGCTCGACACGCCGCACGGCTGGCTGCGCGCCCAGCTGGATAACCAGCCGTGGCAGCACAGCGCGCTGCGCTATCAGCCGGGGCTGGATTTTCTGCCGTCTGGCACGCTCACGCATCAGCAGACCTTATCCTTAACCGCAGCGACAGCGGAAATTGCACAACCGCTGCTTAAGGCTTTGCCGGCCCTGAAACAGCGCTATCAGTGGATTATTTTCGACCTTCCGGCGGATCTGCTGCCGTGGCAGCAGGCGTTCATCCCGGCCGCCGATCGGCTGCTTCAGCTGTTAACGCTGGATGCCAACTGCCAGCTGCGCCTGCACCGCGCGCACTTTTCGCCGCAGACGCTGTTTCTGATTAACCAGTTCAACGCCAATAGCCAGCTGCAGCAGGATCTGCATCAGCTGTGGCTGCGCTCGCTTAAAAACCTGATTCCACAGGTAATTCATCGCGATGAAGCGCTGGCGGAAGCGCTGATGATGAAACAGCCAGTGGGCGCCTGGCGTCCGCATGCGCTGGCCAGCGAAGAGATCAATACGCTGGCCAACTGGCTGCTGCTGCATGTTGCCGGAGGTGGCGCATGAATGCGCTGCGCTGGCTGCTGGTGCCGCAGGCCTCGCAGGCATTGCAGCAGCGCGCGCACCTGGCGCGTCAGCACGGCGCCGGGCGGTTAACGGTCGCGCTGCATCTGCTGTGGTGCGTGCTCGCCTGGTCGCTGCTGCGGCTGGAAACGCCGGCGTGGCGGCGCGTGCTGCAGCAGCGTCAGCGCTACTTCCCGCATATCTCTCCGCTGCGCCCGCGTCCGCTCGATATTGTGCGCTATGCACTCCAGAGTCTGTGGCTGCTTATTATGCTGCCGCTGGACGGCAGCGCGCCCAGCGAGCGTAAACGTTTCAACGCCTTTGGCTCGCTGTTCCGCTGGCGCCAGCAGCTGTATCAATGGCTGGCGCACCTGCCGGCGCGGCTGGAGCACAGCGGCGTGCCGCAGCGCAGCGAACGCTGGCTGCAGCGCCTGCCACGGCGCGTGCGTCAGTTGCTGTTCATCGTAGTGGCGATCGCCGCCAGCCTGCTGGCGCTGCTGTGCATCTCGCAGCCGTTTGATATCACCACCCAGTTTGTATTTGTGCTGCTGCTGTGGGCGCTGGCCATGCTGGTGCGCCGTATGCCGGGCCGGCTGGTGACCATCATGCTGATTGTGCTGTCGCTCACCATCTCCTGCCGCTATCTGTGGTGGCGCTATACGGAAACCCTTAACTGGGACGATCCGCTCAGCCTGACGTTTGGCCTGCTGCTGATTGGCGCGGAAACCTACGCGTGGACGGTACTGGTGCTGGGCTATTTCCAGACGCTGTGGCCGCTCAACCGCCAGCCGGTCTCCATGCCGCCGGAGATCGCCAGCTGGCCCAGCGTCGATATTCTGGTGCCGACCTACAACGAGCCGCTCAGCGTGGTCAAACCCACCATCTATGCTGCGCTGGGCATCGACTGGCCGCAGGATAAACTCAACATCTATATTCTTGATGACGGCACGCGCGAGGAGTTCCGCGAGTTTGCCGCCAGCGTGGGCGTCAATTACGTGGTGCGCCCCAGCCACGAACACGCCAAGGCCGGCAACATCAACCATGCGCTGAAAACCACCTGCCGCAGCGAATACGTGGCGATTTTTGACTGCGACCACGTGCCGACGCGCTCGTTCCTGCAGCTCACCATGGGCTGGTTCCTGAAAGATCACCGGCTGGGCATGCTGCAGACGCCGCACCACTTCTTCTCACCGGACCCGTTTGAGCGCAACCTCGGCCGCTTCCGCCAGACGCCGAATGAAGGCTCGCTGTTTTACGGTCTGGTGCAGGATGGTAACGACACCTGGGATGCCGCCTTTTTCTGCGGCTCCTGCGCAGTGCTGCGCCGCAGCGCGCTGGATGAGATTGGCGGCATCGCGGTAGAGACCGTTACCGAAGATGCGCACACCTCGCTGCGACTGCACCGCCGCGGATACACCTCAGCCTACATCCGCATTCCACAGGCCGCCGGGCTGGCGACCGAAAGTCTGTCAGCGCATATTGGCCAGCGCATCCGCTGGGCACGCGGCATGGTGCAGATCTTCCGTCTCGATAATCCGCTGTTTGGCAAAGGACTGAAGCTGGTACAGCGGCTGTGTTACGCCAACGCCATGCTGCACTTTCTTGCCGGTATCCCCCGGCTGATCTTTCTGCTGGCGCCGCTGGCGTTCCTGCTGTGCCATGCCTACATCATCTATGCGCCCGCGCTGGCCATCGCCATCTACGTGCTGCCGCACATGGTACATACCAGCCTGACCAACTCGCGCATCCAGGGGCGCTGGCGCCACTCGTTCTGGAGCGAGGTGTATGAAACCGTGCTCGCCTGGTATATCGCCCGCCCCACCACCGTCGCGCTGTTTAATCCGCACAAAGGCAAATTCAACGTGACCGCCAAAGGGGGCCTGGTAGAAGAGCGCCATCTCGACTGGGTGATCACCAAACCCTATATGCTGCTGGTGCTGCTGAACATTGCCGGTATCGGCATGGGCTTCTGGCGCATGGCGCACGGCCCGGCCAATGAGCTGCTCACCATCTGGGTCAGTTTGGTGTGGGTGGTTTACAACATGATTATTCTCGGCGGCGCGGTGGCGGTGTCGGTGGAAGCGCGTCAAATCCGTGAAGCGCACCGCGTGGAGATCGCCATGCCGGCGGCGCTGGCACGCGCCGATGGTCATATGCTGCCGTGCACGCTGCGCGACTACTCTGACGGCGGCGTGGGCGTCGAACTGCGCGAGCCGGATGCACTGCGCGAGAACGAAAGCGTCTCGCTGCTGCTGCGGCGCGGACAGCAGGAGTTCAGTTTTCCGTGCCAGGTGCAGCGCGTATTTGGCCGCCGCGCAGGTATCCGCCTGCACCAGCTCTCCACCCGCCAGCACATCGAATTTATTCAGTGCACCTTTGCGCGCGCCGATACCTGGGCGCTGTGGCAGGACGGTTTTCCGGAGGATAAACCGGTGCAGAGCCTGGCGGACATTATGCTGCTCGGCTTCAAAGGCTATTTGCGGCTGGCGGAGTATGGTCCGGCACCGCTGCGCCGCCTGTTCCGTGGCCTGACCGCCGGACTGCACTGGCTGGCAACGCTGTTGCCGCATAACGTCCGTCCGCGACCGGCAACGCTCAACACTGATTTTACCTAAGCTGATGATATGACCATGACGAGAAAACTGAGTTGGTTCACCGCCCTGCTGCTGGGCACGGCGTCTCTGGCGCAGGCGGCACTTCCGGCGGCGCTTCCTGCTGCACCGCCTGCGGCAACCTCTGCGCCGCTGTCCGACGTGAACCAACCGCTCGATGCCAGCGCCCCGCTGCGCGATAGCCAGCTGCTGTTTACCCAGGTGGCACCGCCGCCGGGTAGCATGACGCTGCGCGGCACCGTCCCCACCAGCCAGATTGAGTTCGGCGTGCGCAGCGATGAAGTGGTCACGCGCGCGCTGCTGACGCTCAACTACCGGCCTTCGCCGGCGCTGCTGCCGACGCAGTCGCAGCTCAAGGTGTATCTCAACGATGAACTGGTGGGACTGGTCACCGTCACCGCCGATCAGCTCGGCAAAGAGAACCAGACGCAGCTGGCGATCGACCCGCGCTACATTAGCGATTTCAACCGCATCCGCCTGGAACTGGTCGGCCACTACGCCAACGTATGTGAAAATCCGGCCAACAGCACCATCTGGCTGGATATCGGTAAAGCGAGCAAACTGGACCTGACGCTGCAGAAGCTGCCGCTGAAAAACGATCTCTCTCATTTCCCGGAGCCATTCTTTGACGCGCGCGACAACCGGCCGCTGCAGCTGCCGATGGTCTTCAGCGGCCAGCCGGATGTGCAGCAACAGCGTGCGGCAGGCCTGCTGGCCTCGTGGTTCGGTAGCCAGGCGCAGTGGCGCGGCCAGTCCTTCCCGGTGCTGTATAACCAGCTGCCGGAAGGACAGCATGCGGTGGTGTTCGCCACCAACGATCGCCGGCCTGACTTCCTGCAAACGCTGCCGCCGGTGGACAAACCCACCGTGGAAATGGTCAGCCAGCCGGACAATCCCTATCAGAAGATGCTGCTTATTCTCGGCCGCGACGATAACGATCTGATCACTGCAGTAGAGGGCATTGCGCAGGGTGAACTGCTGCTGCGCGGCGAGCGCGCCACCATCGACAGCGTGAAACTGCTGGCCCCGCGCCAGCCGTACGATGCGCCAAACTGGGTACGCACCGATCGCCGCACCACCTTTGGTGAACTGACGCAGTATCAGAACCAGCTGCAGGCCGATGGCCTGCAACCCAACCCGATTAGCCTGACGCTCAACCTGCCGCCGGATCTGTTCCTGGTGCGCGCACGCGGCATTGATATGGACCTGATCTATCGCTACACCTCACCGGTGCAGCAGGACGGCTCACGGCTGGCGGTGCATCTCAATAACCAGTTCATGCAGGATTATCCGCTGACCAGTAAAGATGGCGCGGGCCAGCAGCTGATGCGCATTCCGCTGATGCAGGGCCTGCAGGACAACAGCCGTCAGCTGACCATTCCGGCACTGCGTCTCGGTGTGGTGAACCAGCTGCGCTTTGATTTTGATTACGCCAATACCTTTATCGGCGGCACTGCCGATGGCCGCTGTGAAACCGTCACCCCCGTCGCGCATCATGCGGTGATCGACGATCGCTCCAGCATCGATTTCTCCGGCTATCGGCACTACATCGAAATGCCCTCGCTCGGCGCGTTTGCCAGCGCTGGCTTCCCGTTCAGCCGCTACGCCGATCTGGCGCAAACCCTGGTGCTGGTGCCGGCAAAACCGGAGAGCGGCGAAGTCAGTACGCTGCTTGACGCGCTGGGGGCGATCGGCGCCCAGACCGGCTATCCGGCACTTCGCGTGCAGATGAGCGATGACTGGCGCAACGCGAAAGACCACGATGCCGATCTGCTGTTGATCGGCAGCATTCCGCCGGATCTGCAGGCGGACACGGCGATCAATCTGCTGGTGGATCGCACGCGCAGCACCCTCAACATGCCATCGCGCCCGGGCAGCGCGCCCAACGTGCCACTGTCAGCCAGCGAGCGCACTGCCGAAAGCCAGACCGGCATCAGTTCGCGCGGTCCGCTCGGCGCCCTGGTTGGCTTCCAGTCGCCGTTCCACGATCAGCGCAGCGTGGTCGCGCTGCTGGCTGACAGCCCGCGCGGCTGGGATTTGCTGAATGCAGCGCTGCGCGACAGCGGCAAACGCGCGGCGATGTTCGGTTCCGTCAGCATCGTCCGGGAGTCCGGCGTCAACAGCGTGCGCGTGGGCGATACCTACTTTGTCGGACATCTGCCGTGGTGGGAGCGGCTGTGGAATCTGCTGGCCACCCATCCGGTATGGCTGGCCGTGTGTGCCGTGCTGGTGGTGATCCTGTTCGCCCTGATGGCCTGGCGCCTGATGCGCATGGTGAGCCGTCGTCGCCTGGCTGAGCTGGATGACGATGAATAAGTTACCGCTTGCGCTGCTGATCGCCAGTGCGCTGGCCGGCAGCGTGGCGGCCGCGCCCGGTCCGCAGGTGGCGCCGGTGGCGTGGCTGCTGATGCAGATTCGTACCGGCGAATCCACCAACAAATACGATTTGGTGCAGCAGTCGCTGTACCGGCTGGAAAAAATCGATCCGGATAACCCGCAGGTGCTGGCGGCACGCATTCGTATGGCGCTGCGTCAGGGCGATCAGGCCAAAGCCCAGCAGCTGTTCGATGCGCTGCAAAAGGCTGCGCCGGATGACGCCGCCACGCGTGAATCCGCGGCAGGTTTGCGCCTGATGAGCCCCGAAGGACGTCAGCAGCTGCAGCAGGCGCGGCTGCTGGCCACCGCCGGACGGCTGCCGGAGGCCAAAGTAGCGTGGGATGCGCTGTTTCACGGCGTCTTTCCCGATGTAAACACCGAACTGGAGTACTGGCGACTGGTGGCGCGCCTGCCGGGCCAGCAGCCGCTCGCCTGGCGTCAGTTGCAGGCGCTGGAGCAGCGTTATCCGGGTAATATCGGCGTCGAGCTACAGCTGGCGCGCATGGCGTTTGATAATAATCAGCCGGATCAGGCAGTGACCCAGCTGCGTCAGCTGGCCAACCGCGACGGCGGCCGCGATGCCGCGTCCGAACTGTGGCTGCAGCAGATCCAGAACCAGCCGGTAAGCGAGCGCAGCGTTGCCAGCCTGCAGCAGTATCTGCAGGTGTTCACCAGCGGCGATGCGCAACAGCGCGGAGCGGATGAGCTGGCGCGTCAGCAAAAAATGCTGGCCGATCCGGCCTTCCGCCAGCGCATGCGCGGCCTGGCGCTGGTCGAGGCTGGCGGCGGCGCGGCGGCAATCGGCGCATTACAGGCGGCGCTGAAGGCCAATCCGGACGACGCCGAACTGCTCGGTGCCATGGGCCAGGCGCAGGCGCGTGCCGGTCACCGCGCCGCCGCCATCAGCTGGCTACAGAAAGCGATTCAGGCGGGCCAGGCCAGCACGCAAATCGGCAAGTGGCAGTCCCTGTTACAAACCAATCGTTACTGGCTGGCCATCGACAGCGGCGACGCGGCGCTGAAGCAGGGGGATTTGTCCGGCGCTGAGCAGCAGTACCGCAGCGCGCAGGCCATCGACAGCAATGATAGCTGGGCGCTCATCGGCCTTGGTGATGTGGCGCAGGCGCGTAAAAACAGCGCGTTAGCCCGGCAGTACTGGCAGCAGGCGCTGCGCCTTGACCGCAGTAACGGCACGGCGCAGCAGCGCCTGAGCAATTTACGTATTGAGAGCCTGCTGGCCGACGCAGACGCGCTGGCGCAGCAGCAGCAATGGCCGCAGGCGGTAGCGAAATACCGTGAGGCGGCTCAGGCGCGACCGGATGATGTCTGGCTGGCCTGGCGGCTGGCCAATGCGCTACGCAGCAGCGGTGACAACCAGGCAGGCGCGGCGGTAATGGCCGCGATGGTGCGCCAGCAGCCGCAGCAGCCAGCCGCGCTGTATGCCACGGCACTGTGGCAGTCATCCGGCGACGACGATGCCGCCGCGCTGGCCACGCTGCACCGTTTACCCACCGCCCGCTGGGACAGCAACATGCATCAACTGGCGGACCGCCTGGCGCAAAACCAGGCGTTCGGGCGTGCCGGGGAGCTACGCGCCCGCGGTGATGAAGCCGCCGCCATCCGCTTGCTGCAACAGCAGCCGGCCTCGCCGCGCCGCGACATTACGCTGGCCGACTGGGCGCTGGAGCGAGGCGATGCCACAACAGCGCTGGCCGGTTATCAGCAGGTGCTGCAGCAGGACGCCAGCAACAACGATGCCGCGCTCGGCCGCATCGAGGCGCTGCTGGCGCTGCAGCGCACCACCGAAGCGCGCGCAGCGCTGCACAGCCTGCCAGACAGCGTGGCGCAGCAGAGCCTGAACAGCGGCCGGCGCGTGGCACTCGCCTGGCAAAACAGCGGCGATCTCCTCAAAGCGCAGCAGCTGTTCAGCGCGCTGAAAACCCGCGCCGCCGCTGTCGCGCCGTCACAGGAAAAAGCGCTGGTGCTGCGTGATGCCGCGCGGCTGGAGAGACAGCAGCGCCAGCCCGCGCTGGCACAGCAGGATTACCGCGCGGCGATGGTCGCCAGCGGCATCACCCCTGCGCTGCCAGACGATAACGCCCGCTATACCCGGCTGACGCGCACGCAGGCCCAGGACGACTGGCTGAAGCGCAGCATCCGCAGCGACGCCGCTGACCTGTATCGCCAGCAGGACACCACTGTGACGCTGGAACAGGACTACTCGCGCGATAAGGGCAACGGTGGCACCTCTGACTTTACCGCCCATACCACCATGCTGCAGGCGGAAACCCCACTGGCCGATGGCCGCAGCTTTGTGCGCGTCGATCACGTACAGGTGTCTGCCGGAACATTTTCCACCACTGATGGCAGCCACAGTGAACAGTTCGGCAGCTGTAACGACGCCAACGCCGGGGGCTGCCGGCGCGATTTCACCCAGCGGGACGAAGGCACCGCGCTGGGCGTCGGCTGGCACAACGATCGCTGGTCAGCCGATATCGGCACCACGCCGCTCGGTTTTACCGTCACTAACTGGGTCGGCGGCGTAAGCTGGAAAACTGACATCGACGATCTCGGGGTGACCTTTACCGCTTCACGTCGCCCGATCTCCAGTTCGCTGCTGGCTTACGCCGGCGCGCGCGATCCGGCCACTAACGGCGGCAAAAACTGGGGCGGCGTCGTCGCGACCGGCGGCGGTATCGGCCTGAGTTACGATCGGGGCGGCGCGCACGGGGTGTGGGCCGATCTCAGCGCCCATCAAATCAGCGGTGAAAACGTGGCGGACAACAGCCGCGAACGGCTGATGGCAGGCTATTACTACAAGCTGATCAATAGCGACAACCAGCGCGCCACCATCGGCCTGAACAGTATGCTGTGGCACTATCAGAAAGATTTGAGCGACTACACCTTTGGCCAGGGCGGCTATTACAGCCCGCAGCGCTACTTCTCGCTGGCGGTGCCGCTGACCTGGCGTCAGCGCACGGAAAACTGGTCGTATGAACTCGGTGGCTCGGTGTCGTGGTCACAGTCAACCACCGACGCTCAGGCGCGCTACCCGGTGAATCCAGGCTTTACGCTGGCCAGCAATCCGTCATCGGACAGCAGTTCCGGACGCGGTTTCGGCTATACCGTGCAGGCGTTGATAGAGCGGCGCATCACGCCGCACTGGTCGCTGGGTTTGGCCATGGACATTCAGCAGGCGAAAGATTACACCCCAAGCCACGGGCTGCTGTATGTGCGCTACTCAATGGCCGGCTGGAACGGCGACATGGATATGCCACCACAGCCACTGGAACCGTATGCGGATTTTAAATAAGCACACGAAAATGAAAAGGTCGCCATAAATGGCGACCCTACAAGATAGTTGCGTGGTTTTTACAGGGTGCGCTTTGATGCGCTCCGGTATAAATCCCGACGGGTGCAGGTAGCGTTCGGCTATCGCTTCTCCTGATAAGCCAGCCAGGTCAGCAGTTGCAGGCTGGCGGAGAAATAGTTTTGCTCCGGCGCCAGGCGGTCGCTGAGGTAGCCGGTTTGGTTGAGCGTCAGGTCGCGCACCGCGGTCAGGCCACCTTCCATATTGTAAGGTGCCGGGGTATTGGCCAGCACATCAAACCACGCTGGCGTGGTGTCGCGCGCGTAGCCCTGCCAGACGCGCTGGAAGGGCACCAGCCGCAGGCTTTGC
Source organism: Pantoea sp. VS1 (assembly GCF_002207995.1). Taxonomy (NCBI): domain Bacteria; kingdom Pseudomonadati; phylum Pseudomonadota; class Gammaproteobacteria; order Enterobacterales; family Erwiniaceae; genus Pantoea; species Pantoea sp. VS1. Next base: position 44,655 of record NZ_NHZE01000017.1, on the reverse strand, counting down.
GGATCGTACCACCAGATATTCAGCGGAATACGAATCGCGTCATAGCTGAAGCGGTTGGAGTAGCCGACCGCCGGCGCGACGGAGCCATCGGCGTTCAGCGCCACCCAGTCCAGCGGCAGGCCGGTTTTGCCAAACTGCATGTCTCCCAGCAGCGCAAGGCCATCATCAATCAGCGTGTTCCACACGCGCAGATGGCTGTGCTGCGCAAACTCCTGCCATGCGGCGAACAGGAAATAGGAAGGGTTAAGCACCACATAGCTGGTTTTATTGAAGCCCTGCGCGCCCGGCAACATCACCTTGCGGCCGGCGTAGTCGATCACCGTTAGCTTGATGACCGCGCGCTGAATGCGATCCGACGCCTGCTGATAATCACCGCCCCACTTCTGCGCCGCGCGCTGCAGCGCCCAGGCGATCAGCACATCCCCGTCCGAAGCATCATTTTTATCGGCGATGGGATCGGCTGCACCCGGCGTATAGCGCCAGTAGAACAGGTCATTCTGCGGATTGCGCAGATGGGTACGCGTCCACTGCCACAGCAAATCAAAGGTGGCGCGATCGTTATACGCCACCGCCAGCAGCATGCCGTAGCCCTGACCTTCGGTGTGGCTGACGTTGTTGTTGGCCGTATCGCTGATGCGGCCGTCGCTGCTCATAAAGCGGCTTTTGTAACTGCTCCAGCCATCGGCGGCCGCCTGAGCACTGAAAAATATCACCATGAAACACAGCATCCACTGACGCCAGAACCGCATCACTCTCATCACAGCTTCCTATTGGTATCGATAATGCAGCGTGCCGCCGTCGATTTTTTCCAGCGTCAGCGGTACCGCCGCGCTACCACCCTGCGCACGTAGCCACTGCGCGTACACGCCGGCCAGCACTGCGCTCAGCGCCAGCTGCCAGCGTTCTGCATCAAGCTGGCTGTCGCCCTGCGGCAGGGCATGGTGCTCAAGCATAATCGCGTTCTGCTGCGGCTGCAGCTGGACAAAGCCCCAGTTAAAGCGCGCCAGCTGGAGATTAATTTCGCGCTCCAGATCCTGCACGGTGCGCGCCTCCGGCAAAGGATAGCGCGTTGCCAGCAATTCGCCCACGCCGTTGAGGAAGGCTTCCGCCTCCGCGCCAGCGTTGTCCAGCATGCTCTCAATCATCACGCTGACCAGATCAAACCAGCCTGGCTGATACGGATGGCTGATGCGTGCGCCCGGTTGCTCACTCATTAGTTGTCTCCAAACAGATAACGGAAGTACAGATTGGCTGTGCTTTCGTTGTAATCGCCAAAGGTGTCATAGCCGAGCTGGCCGCCGATGGTGACATCTTTATTAATCTTATAATCGGCACCGGCGTGCAGGTTATAGCCGATGCCGTTTTTGCTCTCACCGCTGTAGTAGGCGCTTTTGACAAAGCCCTGATCGGCGAGGCTTTGCAGCTGGGACTGCAGCGACGGATCGTTGGGGAAATACGCGCTCTTGTCCTGGCTGTACGACTGATAGCCGACCGAACCGCCAACGTTGACTTTCAGGTCATCAAACTTGCGGCTGAAGTCGACAGGGAACGACACCGCGGCATAATTCTGCGGACTGAAATAGCCGCCCTGACCGTAGCTGAAGTAACTCAGGTTTTTGGAGAAATTCATCCACGACAGGCTCATGCCGACCTTCAGCTCGCGATCGTCGTAGTGGTAAGGCCGCACGTAAGCGCCCGCCGTGGCCTGCACGCTGTTATTGCTCGCCACGTTCTCGCCCAGATAGCTGTACGCGCCACCGCCGACGTAGAAACCCGCGTCGCCGTTATCGAAGCTCAGCATGGCGTTGCCGCCGTTTTTGGTGACGCGCCCCCAGCGCTTGCCGCTGGTCTTGTCCTCTACGCCAACGTACGACAGCAGACTGTCGGTCATGGCGCGGCGTTCACCGGTGAGGATCAGCGTCAGGAAATCGGTCAGCTTCGGCGACCACTGCACGCCGCCCACCAGCGTACTGAGATCCTGGCCGAGCGGCGTGCTGCCGAGGTCGATTTTGTAACTGTCGCCCTTCAGCGCCATATTCAGTTCCACGCCTGTGGCCTTTTGCGAATCGGTCGACGAAGACGGCGTGTCGTCTATTTTGGCCGCGCCGGATGCCACCACATTGCCCTGCACCAGCGCGTTGCTGCCGAAGCGACGCCACGCATCACCGGCCGCACTGCCAGCGGTGAGCGACACCGGCGTCATAGTAAAGTCGAAGCGCGACTCGCCGAACGGCACGGTCGAGAAGGTCAGCGGCGCTTTGGCTTCGGTCAGCTTGCTGAGCCCCGATTCGCCGTCCCGTCCGCGCACCTGCATCTGCCCCTGTACCCAGGTGCCGGTTTTCTCCTGCAGATTGTCTATCATCTCGTCAATCTGGCGCAGCGTCTGGCTCTGCCGGACCTCCGGCGTGGTGCTCGCCAGCGTGACGTCCTGCGCGCTGCTGCTGGTCGCCGGTGCCGTTTGCCACGGCATCACTGTGCCATAACTGGAAGGCGAACCGGACACCGGCGAGGTGCTGCGGTTGATAAACGGATTGTCCGCCAGCGCCAGACCGCCAACGGTCGGCACGCTGCCGCTCTGTGCGCCCTGCAGACCAATCAGCTGGCCGCGCGCGCTGCGCAGGTAGCTCATCGCCTGGCTGTGCTCGCCGTTGGCTTCCGCCACGCGTGCCAGCAGTAACAGGCGATCCGGCGTCTGCTCATTGCGCAGGCCGCGGGTTAAGGTGTTCGCTTTGTCGATGTCGTTCTGCGCCAGCGCCACATCAATAGCACCAGTGCGCGCATCCTGAGTGGGCGTATCCTGCGTTAACAGATAGTCATACACCACGCCCGCTTCTTTGTTCATCTTGCCGGACTGATACAGACGCGCCATGGCAAACATCAGATCGCGGTTCTGCGGATCGTGCTGCAGCGCGCCCACCAGCTTGTCATAGGCGGCGGCGTACTGCTTCTGCTCGCGCAGGCGATCGACTTCATTGATGAGATAACCATTGCGGATGCCGGCCAGCTGCGTGGGCGTACTGCGCGCCTGCAGCTCCGGACTGCTGAGGAAGCTCTGCGCTTCGGTCGTCAGTCCCGCCTGATTCAGTACCGCCACCTGCGCGGCGTAATCACCGGCGTTGCCCTGCACGCCGCGCTGCATGTTGCCGCGCACCACCGTCACCGCCGTGGTGAGATCGCCGGCTTTGGCCAGTTTCTGCGCCAGATTACCGGCATCGACAGGATTGGCTGGCGGCGTGGCGGCCAGCGCGCGCAGCGTATTGGCCGCTGCCGCGTCAGAGCCCTGTGCCAGATAGCGATCGGCGGTGGCCATTTGCAGATTGAAATTCACGCGCTGCGCCAGTTCGCGCATCTCGCTGTTCTTGCTGCCGTTGGGAATGCGCGCCAGCAGCTGGCTGGCCTGCTGCCAGGCACCGCTCTCGCTGGCGTTAAGCGCACCGGCATACAGCTCGCTGGTGCTGGCACCGCTGCGCAGGGTCGGCTGCATGACGTTGGCGGCCAGTAAATTATCGCCCTGCGCGCGGTAGATGCGCGCCAGATCGAGTCGCAGCCAGCCGTCGCTGGGATAGCGCTGAATGGCGCTGTTCAGCGTGGCAATGGCCGCACTGCGGTTGCCTGCCGCCAGCTCGCGTTTTGCCTGCGCACGCAGCGGATCGCTGCTGTTACCGCGCGGTGCCACGCTCTGGCGCACGCTGTCGGGCAATGATGCCAGAAGGGTATTGGCTTCGGCGCTGCGGTTTTGCTGGCGCAGCACGTAAAACAGTCCCTCTTTGGCGCTGCGGTTATCGGCATCGCTCTGCAGAATGGCCCGGTAGGTTTGCTCCGCCTGCTGCAGCTGATTGCTGCGGCGCAGCACATCAGCGCGGAACAGCTTCGCCGATATGCCTTTTTCGCCCTCGGCCTGCGTCAGCGGCTCACTCAGCGCCAGCGCCTGCGCGCTGTCACCGTTTTTCAGCGCCTGCTGGGCATTCGCCAGCTGCGCGTAAAAGCGGGCGTCGGCCGCCTGCTGCTGACGCTGCTGGCTCTGATCGCCGCCCAGCTGTGCGGCGCGCGTCAGATAATCGGCGGCTTCGGCGTAGCGTCCGGCGCGCTGCGCCACGTAGCCCATACCGGCCAGCGCATCGGCGTCCTGCGGGTTGGCCTGCAGCACTTTTTCAAAGTTGTTCTGCGCACCGCTGACGTCGCCGCTGTTCAGCGCGCTAAAGCCCGCGCCCTTCTCCGCGCCGCCGACGTTTTTGCGGTAGTAATCCACCACCGCACTGTCCTGCGGATGGCGCTGCTGCCAGGTCTGGTACAGCGCAGCGTCCGACGCCTGTGGCGCCAGCCACAGCAGCGCCTGACGCAGCGAGCGATCGGCCTCTTTATTACCGTCCGCCATGCTGGCCAGCACATCAATGCCCTGGCGGCGCGTCGCTTCCTGATAGGTCAGCGCTTTGCCCAGCGCCAGCTGAGCGCCGGTATCCTGCGGATGATCAGCGGCAAACTGCCGCAGCGCCTCCACCGCCTGGGGCAGCAGCGTGCGGTCACCGGCCATGGTCAGATAATATTCTGCCGCCACGCTGGGTGGCGGCTCGTTGCCGCTGAAGGTGTTGCGCCAGGTTTGCAGCGCGGCGGCGATGTTACCGCTGCGCGCCTGCTGACGCGCCAGCGACAGCTGCGCCTGTGGAATGCTCTGCAGCTGCCGCGCGTTGTCCAGCTCCGTCAGATGCGGATCGTTGGGTGATACCGCACTCAGGCGGGCGCGCCACTGTGCCGCATCGGCCGCGCTGCCGCTTTGCTGTGAATAGAGCGCCAGCAGATACAGCGCCTGGGTATTGTTCGGCTCCACCATCAGGATTTTTTGCAGCGAGGCTTTCGCCAGATCGTCATGCGCTTTCTGATGCCAGTAGGCCGCCTGGTCGAACAGTGCCTGTAATGCCGGATTGGTGCTCTCCGCCGCCAGCAGCGGCTGTGAGAACGTCAGCGCGCCGCCCAGCAGGAACGCCTGACGAATACCGGCACTTATCAGCTGTTTTTTCATTATTTTTATCCTTACTTCCGGCCGGAGTGGCTATCGTCTTGCGGGTGGAGACGGCGCCACGCGTGGCGCTTCAGCATCACCCAGGCCGCACTGCCGATCAGCGCCGACAGCAGCAGCGCCGCCAGCGCCATCAGTACCGAGTGCTGGTTGGCATACCACACCACCATCATGTACCACGGCATTTCACCGCTCGGGAACTGCGGCCCGACGCGGAAGCTGCGGATGCCGTTCTCATCGGTGATGATGGCGGTATCACCGCGGATGCCGGCGTTGATGCGCGCCGAATTCAAATCATCGTGCAAACGCAGCAGCTGCTGATCGCTGGTGGCGACCGTCATCACCACCAGACGATCGGCGCTCCACGGTGAGCGATAGCTGACAAAGCCGCGCCACGCTTCATTCGAAGAGAAGTAACGATCGGCATCCAGCTGCTGGCGAGACCAGTCACCGGTCAGCCAGCCGCGCAGCTTATCGACGGTGGTCGGCTCTTTGACGCCCAGCGTGTTGCCGCTGGTCTGGTAAGCGGTGCCGGCCAGCATCTGCTGCGTGAAGGCGCTGTGCTGCATGGTGCTCACCGCCAGCACATCGCTGTGCTGCAGGCGCGTCAGATTGGTGCCGCCGTTCGGCAGACCAAACAACACCTGGTTCTGCACCAGCGGCACGCCGGTAGCGTTACCGGCGCGCGCGGCCATGTCCAATAACGTGGCAATCTCGGCATCACCCGGCGCCTCCGGCAGCAGCAGCGTGGTCTGCGAAAAATCCGCCAGCCGCGAGAACGGGAACGAAGCACCGACGAAGTACGACAGGTTCGGCAGCATGGTGAAGTGGCGCGTGTGGCTCAGATCGATCCACGAATCCTCTTCGATACGGCTCTTGATGTTGTTGTTGAGCAGCACGCCGCACGGCGCATCCGCCTTTGGCTTGATATTGAAGTAGAGCGCCAGCTGGTTGTCGCCGTAAATCAGGTATGGCTCCAGCTTCAGCGTGTACTGCTCCTGGCGTGCATCCCCGCCCAGCCGGTGCCAGGCGCTCTCCAGTAGCCCGACTTTGTTCACCGTCAGGTTGCGCAGGAAGGTGCCGTTCAGCGTGACGTTAAGAAACGAATTGTTTTCATCGATCCAGCTTTCCGACGGGAAACGGTAGTGCAGATTGACCGGAATCGCGTCGCCGTCCCACAGGAACAGATCCGGCGCCGCGCGGAAGTTAACTCGCAGCGCATCATGCCAGATACCGGTGGTGGTCAGGCTCTGATCTTTACGCAGCAGCTCGCTGAGGCGCACCGGGCGGCTGGTGTTGATCCAGCGCGGTGCGTCGTACGGTTTGCGCGTGCCAAGCGGCTGCGGCGGTACGTTCAGGCTGCTGGCATCGGTGGCCAGCGGCTGCGTGGTCAGGCGGTTGGCCGCCTGGCGCAGCTGGGCATCATCTGCACCGACCACCAGCAACAGTTTGTACACCGGATTGTTAGGGTTATCGATCACCTGCAGCAGCGGCCCCTTCGCCGCAGGCAGCGTCACGCTGCCGATTTTGTCACCCGGATGGCCGATCAGGATACCGTTGTGCTCGGGCAGATCGCCGCGCACCACCGGGAAACGGATGCCACGGTAATCCGACTGAATGCCGAGCCAGGAAGCCACCAGCGCGGCGGCGCTGACGCTATCCGGCGAAACGTTAGCGGCAAAACCAAAGGTCACGCTGGCGGGCGTCATGCGCTGCACATCAATAAACGGACGCGGGAAGTTGCGCAGGCTGGTGCCGATGTTGAGCTGCTGGCCTTCAAGGCTGAGCGTGGTTTTCGGCAGAATGGTGACCTGATACTGCTGCGCGCTCTCTTTTTCGCACAGCAGCTTGTCGGCATCGTTGATTTTAAAGCTGAGGTTATTACTGGAAACCACCATCGCCGCCGGAATATCCAGCTGATAGTCGCTGACGTCGCTGTCGCTGGCACCCAGCGGCAGCGTGCCGAGCGGCTGGCCGTTGAGCATCAGCTGCAGCGACGTGTTGCGCGCCGCCAGCGCGGCAGAGACGCGCAGCGACAGGTTGAGCCGCGCATTAGTGATCACCTCATCGCCCGGCAGGGTAAACAGAATACCGGACTGCAGCTGGCCGCCGGTCAGGGTGATGCCGCGCGGCTGCCCCATCTGCGCCACCGAAATGGTGCTGCTCACCGGCTGGTTTAACAGCGCGCCAGCGGGCTCAGCGGCAGCCGATGCCTCCGCAGCCACCGGCGGAATGACGATGTCAGGCGCCGCCGATGCTGCTGGCGGTGCTGCCTCTGCCGGCTGTGCGGGTGCTGTATTTTCCTGCACCGGCGCTGCATCGCCCGGCGTGTACGGCGCGTCGCCCGCGGCCTGCTTCAGCTGCGGATCGGCACTGCCATCCAGCCCCTGCGGCGGCGGTACGTCAGAGAGCGCGGCGCTGTCCTGGGTTACCGCCGGCGTCTCTGCCCAGGCAGGGGCGAGCAGCAGCGTGGTGGTCAGCGCGCTGGCCAGCAGCGTGTACGTCAATGTTTTCATGCTGCGCTGTCCTCTTTGGCCGTTGCCTGGCCATCACGCTTGCGCGCCTCACGGCGATCTTTCCAGCTCAGCCAGAACAGCTCAAAGACGGTACGGATGATGGTGCCGAGCGACACCAGCGGATTGTCCTGCTTATATTCCGGCTGGATCCACGCATCGGCCCGCGCCAGCACCACGCGCACCAGTTCACGGCGGCGCGCCAGCGGCATCGCGCCAAAGCGCAGGCGAATGGTCTCCTCATCACCGGAGATCTTGCTCACCGGAATGGTGATGGCACCCGATTTCAGCAGCAGATCGATCTCTTCGATTTCATCGTGCTCATGCCGGTTGTCTGGCGCATCCAGCTGCGCGCCGCCCATCGACAGATCGCTGGTTTGCGTGCGCGAAGAGATGCCGCTGGCATAGTGAATCACCGCCGGGATCTGCACCTCGATACGAATGGTTTTACGCACCTGTTTGGTTTCACGCGCCACGGCAATCGCTGCCATCAGGATGATCAGGCTGAACACCGCCCAGCCGACGTTGAGCGCAATCACATACGGGTCCACCCCGAAGTAATCATGCGCCACGGCGCGCACCACGCCGGCCACGATGCCAATCGACAGCAGCGCGGCAACGATGACGTGAGGCCGCACGATGTGGAAGTCAAAGAAGCCCTGGTCCAGCAGACCGCCTTTATCCGTCACGTTGAATTTGCCGTGCTTTGGCGACAGCAGGGTCAGCAGCGTCGGAATCACCAGGTGGAAGCACATCACGGTTTCGTAGATTTCACCCCAGAAGGTGTAGCGGAATTTGCCGTTCATGCGCGAGTTAACGTACAGCGACATCACCAGATGCGGCAGTACGTAAGCGAAGATGAGTGACGCCGACGAGTGGATAATATTCAGGTTAAACAGCAGGTAAGCCAGCGGCGCGGTGAGGAACGCCACGCGTGGCAGGCCGAACTGGAAGTGCAGCATGGCGTTGAGGTAGCACAGACGCTGCTGCCACTTAAGCCCACGGCCCAGCAGTGGATTGTCGACGCGGAAAATCTGCGTCATGCCGCGCGCCCAGCGGGTACGCTGAATCACGTGCAGACCCAAACGTTCGGTCGCCAGTCCCGCCGCCAGCGGAATTGCCAGGAACGCCGAGCCCCAGCCGAGACGCTGCATTTTCAGCGCGGTATGCGCATCCTCGGTGACGGTTTCCACCGCGAAGCCGCCAATCTGTTCCAGCGCGCTGCGGCGGATCACCGCACAGGAGCCGCAGAAGAACGTGGCGTTCCAGTTGTCGTTGCCCTGCTGCACCGGGCCGTAAAACAGCGAGCCCTCATTCGGGATGCTGCGCGCGGCGCGCAGGTTACGTTCGAACGGATCCGGCGAATAAAAGTAGTGCGGCGTCTGCAGCAGCGCCAGCTTCGGATCTTTGAGGAACGGACCGACGGTGGCCTGCAGGAACGTGCGCGTCGCCACGTGGTCGCAGTCAAACACGCAAATCAGCTCGCCTTTGGTGATTTTCATGGCGTGATTGAGGTTGCCGGCTTTGGCGTGGCGGTTATCGTCACGCGTGATATAGCCGACGCCAACGTCGGCGGCAAATACCGCGAACTCGCTGCGTTTGCCATCATCCAGCAGGTAAACTTTGATCTTATCGCGCGGGTAGTCGATACACTGCGCCGCCAGCACGGTATCCCGCACCACGTCGAGGCTTTCGTTATAGGTCGGCACGTAGACATCGACCGTCGGCCACAAGCGGGTATCATCCGGCAGCGGTTCGATGGTGCGTTTTAATGGCCAGCTGGTTTGCAGGAAGCCGAGAATTAAGATCAGCCAGACGTACAGCTCGGCCAGATATAAGCCGATACCGAGAATCGCTTCAATTTCGGAATTAAACTGCAGCGTTTCCGTGGTGCGCCACCAGATATATCGGGTCGACATCAGCGCGGAAAGAAAAACCATCACAATGGTTATTTTACGGCTTTTACTGAAGCCCAGTAAAAACATCATGCCAATACTGATCAAACCAAAAATATACTGTTTCTGGCTGTCCATAGGCGTGATGACGATTACCGCAGCGACCGGTGCAAGCACCAGCAGCAGCAGGTAAAACCCGAGTTTACTCATGATTCACCCTGAAAAAGCTGTGTTGTTATTATTTGAACCAGGCCGCTGGCGGCCGGGCTTGTTAATAATGACTGCGGATCGGTGCCTGAACTTCGCCGTTGCCTACGTTGATATTCAGGATATTCGCCACCCGTTTTGCCACCAGTTCAATATCAAACGCCGCTGCCGAAGCCGGGCTGAAATCATAGATTGACTGCTGCGAGGCATTGGCCTCTGCCACGCTTTCATCGCGGTGCACCACGCCGAGTAAATTATCGCCCAGCCGCTGCTGCATAAATGCGGTCACTTCACGGCTGATATTCCGGCGATTATCACTTTGGTTGAGCACGAAATAATGACCATGCTGATTATTTAATGGCTGGCCAATCATGCGATGGTTTTCAATTTGCGGCAGCAGCGCTACCGAGGCGGTATCCGCCAGCATCACCACTAAATGCATATCGGCCAGCGCCTGCATGGCTTTCAGCGCCGGACCGGGTCCCGGCGGAAAATCCGCAATAATCACCAGACCCGGATAATTCAGGACCGTATCCAGGCCGCGTTTTAAGAAATGGGCATCGTGCGCCAGGTTGTGTTCGAAGCGCTCACGCTGCGCTTCGGTCACCTCACCATAAGGCATAACAAAGATGTTGCTGCCGGTGGTAAGGATCGACTGACTCCAGTCAGCCTGCTCTTCCGAGCGCGCCACAAAGCCGCGGCTGTCGTGCAGCGGTACGCCAAAATGCAGGCGCAGCGCATTTTGTACGTCAAAATCGATCGCCAGCACTTTGCTGCCGGCACGCGCCAGACTCCAGGCCAGGTTGGCCGCCATGGTGGTTTTTCCTACTCCCCCTTTTGGCGAGCACACACAAACTAATGGCATAGCGCGATCTTCTCCAGTAACGGTTTGAGCAGTGTTTCTTTAGATAAATGAACCGGTTCCGCCGCACGCGAGCGGAACAGTGCGCCAAAGCGCGAGGGCGTAGCAGGCTCCGGCTGCGCCACGGCGGGCGCAGTGGCCGGTGCAGCAGCAGCAGGGGCAACCGCCTGTTCAGCGACCGGCGCGCTGACCGGCGGCGGTGGGAACAGTGAAGTGGCCGCCTGACGCGCTACGTGCGTGGCTGCCGGTGCCAGCGACGACACGGATGCGGCAGTAGGCGCGCTGCTTGCCGGTGGAAACAGCGCGCTGCGCGGTGTTTCTGTGTCGGGTGCCGGCGCGCTGGCGGCGAGGCTCTGCAGCAGCGATGCCTTTTCACTGCGGGCGACGGGTGCCGGATTAAGAGCCTGCGGCGGCGCGACAAACTCATCGCCGCGAATTGGCTGCGGCTGCGGCAGATCGACGCGCTGGCCGCTACCCAGCTCCGGCTCATCATCCGTCGCCAGCTGACGGATGATCGCCCACTGGCTGTGATCGGCTTCCAGCGATTGCCCGGACATATCCTTAAAAGCAATGTCCAGCGTTTGCGTTTTTTCCTGGAAACGCTGCAGATCGTCGTAGTTCTTCATGATCAGAGCCTGTTAAAGCGGAGGGGTAATTTCCGCGAATATAACACACACGTTAAGACACGGTGAGAGAATTCTGATTATTAAAACCGCAGATTCGACAAAAGAGTTTTATCTGAAAGATTGAAAATATACAGATGCAAAAAGCATGCACTGATTAATTGAGCAGGATTAATAAAAATCGATTAACGGAAATAGCAGCCGGAAGGTAATTAAGCTAATACACTGATAATAAACAACTTACTATTGAAATGTGCAGTTATCTCTGGCCGTGACGGCGCTCACACAATGCGGCACGGATTCAGAATTTGCCTTAACCTTTTCGCTGTGGTTCAGGACCAGCGATTTAAAGATTCAGTCGCGTAATACATTTCTGCCATCGCAGGCGATTAAGACACGTCAGGTTAATTTTACTCATGTATCAGGCCACCAATAACAAAGGCTCCCGCAGGAGCCTTTCGCACTGGCTGGCCGTAATTACGGCGTCGCCACCGGCTGATTCTCATCCTGGTCGACGGCGAAGCAGGCGATTTGCTGCTCACCATACTGCTTCAGTTTCGGCTGCAGCTGCACGCAGGTACCGAAACGACGGCGGCAGCGTGCGTTGAACGCACAGCCCGGCGGCGGATTCAGCGGGCTCGGCAGCTCACCGGTCAGTTTGATGCGCTCGCGGCGTTCGTCCGGATTGAGGCGTGGCGTGGCCGACAGCAGCGCCTGAGTATACGGATGGCGCGGGTTGCTGAAGATCGCCTCTTTGCTGCCCTTTTCCACACAGCGTCCGAGGTACATCACCATCACCTCGTCGGCGATGTGCTCCACCACCGACAGGTCATGCGAGATGAACACATAGGACAGGCCGAGATCCTGCTGTAAATCCATCATCAGGTTGAGCACCTGAGCGCGCACCGAGACGTCGAGCGCCGAGACCGGCTCATCGGCAATCAGCACGTCGGGATCGAGCATCAGGCCGCGTGCAATAGCGATACGCTGGCGCTGACCGCCGGAGAACATGTGCGGATAGCGATCGTAGTGCTCAGTTTTCAGGCCCACTTTGGCCATCATCTCCAGCGTTTTTTCCCGCCGTTCCGCTTTGCTCAGCGCGGTATTGATCACCAGCGGCTCTTCCAGAATCTGGCTGATTTTCTTACGCGGATTGAGCGAGCCATACGGGTTCTGGAACACAATCTGGATTTTCTGCCGGCGCAGCTTTTGCGCCTGCGAATCGTGTTTCAGCAGATCCTGCCCGTGCCAGTACAACTCGCCGGCGGTCGGCGTTTCAATCATTGTCAGCAGGCGACCCAGCGTGGATTTACCGCAGCCGGATTCGCCCACCACCGCCAGCGTTTTGCCACGCTCGAGGTTAAAGGAGACGCCGTCCAGCGCCTTCACCAGGCGCTCCTGGCCGAACAGACCCTTTTTCACCGGATAGTGTTTTTTCAGGTCAATCGCCTGCAGCAGGTAATCCTGCTTCGTGTTATCAAGACTCATAAGTCGGTCTCCCGGCATCATCCAGTGGGAAGTGACATTTGGACTGGCGGCCCGGAATATCGCGCAGCTCAGGTTCTTCAGTACGGCAGCGGTCGGTCACGTACGGGCAGCGCGGATTGAGCAGACAGCCGTTAGGGCGGTCATACTTGCCCGGCACCACGCCCGGCAGCGACGCCAGCCGCGCTTTGTCGGCGGCAAACTCCGGCAGCGCACGCAGCAGCGCCTGCGTATACGGGTGACGCGGCGCTTTGAAGATATCCACCGCTTTGCCGCTCTCCACCACCTGACCGGCGTACATCACGATGATGTGCTGCGCCGCTTCGGCCACCAGCGCCAGATCGTGCGTGATCAGGATCAGCGCCATGTTCTCCTGCTTCTGTAACTCCAGCAGCAGTTCGATGATTTGCGCCTGAATAGTTACGTCGAGCGCCGTGGTTGGCTCATCGGCAATCAGCAGCTTCGGCTTACAGGCAATGGCCATGGCGATCATCACGCGTTGGCTCATACCGCCGGACAGCTGATGCGGATAGACATCGAGCCGCGACGCCGGATCGGGAATGCCCACCTGCTCCAGCAGGTCGATGGCACGCTGACGCCGTGTGCGCTTGCTGCCGCCCTGATGCACCTTCAGCGCTTCCATGATCTGGTAGCCCACGGTGTAGCACGGGTTTAGGCTGGTCATCGGGTCCTGGAAGATCATCGCCACTTCTGCGCCCACCAGCTGGCGGCGCTCTTTTTCGGAGATGCGCTGCAGGTCGCGCTGATTGAACTCCAGCTTCTCCGCTTTCACGCGGCCGGGATAGTCAATCAGCCCCATGATCGCCAGTGAGCTGACCGATTTACCGGATCCGGACTCGCCGACAATCCCGACGACCTGGCCCTGTTCTACCTGGTAGCTGATGCGGTCAACCGCACGGAACGGTGCCTTTTCGTCGCCGAAATGCACCGACAGTTTTTCTACATTTAATAACGCCATCTCGGTGCCTCTTTACTGCTTGAGTTTCGGGTCGAGTGCATCACGCAAACCATCGCCCATGAGGTTAAAGGCCAGAACCGTTAGCAGGATGACCACTCCGGGGAAGGTCACGACCCACCAGGCACTCTGCGCATACTGCAACACGTCGGAGAGCATGGTGCCCCACTCCGGCGTCGGCGGCTGCGCCCCCATACCGAGAAAGCCCAACGCGGCCATATCCAGGATGGCGTTGGAGAAACCTAACGACGCCTGCACGATCAGCGGTGCCAGGCAGTTAGGCAGAATATTGATGAACATCTGGCGTAGCGTACCGGCACCGGCCACGCTTGAGGCGGTTACGTAGTCGCGATTGACTTCCACCAGCACCGCTGCGCGCGTCAGGCGAATGTAGTGCGGCAGCGCGACGAAGGTGATCGCCAGCGAGGCGTTGACAATCGACGGGCCAAAGATGGCCACCAGCACCAGCGCCAGCAGCAGGCTTGGCAGCGCCAGCATGATATCGACGAGGCGCATGATCACTGCATCCACCACGCCGCCGAGATAACCGGCCATCAGACCGAAAATCACCCCCAGAATCAGCGACAGCACCACCACCATGCAGCCCACCAGCAGCGACAGGCGCGCACCAAACATCAGGCGCGACAGAATGTCACGGCCGACGTCATCGGTGCCCAGAATAAATTTCCAGCTGCCGCCTTCCTGCCACACCGGCGGGTGCAACAGCGCATCGCGGAACTGCTCAGCCGGGGCATGCGGCGCCAGCACATCGGCAAAGATGGCGATCAGCAGCATCAGAATGATGTAAACCAGGCCGATGACCGCGCCTTTGTTACGTTTAAAATAGTGCCAGAATTCCTGAATCGGGGTCATCGGCTTCGGTGCAGCGGTGACGCTTGCGGGATCAACAGCAGACATGATTCCCCCTTATTTCTTATGACGGATGCGCGGATTCACCACGCCGTACAACAGATCAACCAGCAGGTTGACCAGAATGATCAGGATTGCCACCAGCAGCACGCCGCCCTGCACCACCGGATAATCACGGCGCTGCAGTGCTTCGATCAGCCAGCGGCCGAGTCCCGGCCAGGAGAAGATGGTTTCGGTGAGGATGGCGCCCGCCAGCAGCGTGCCCACCTGCAGACCGATCACCGTGACCACCGGCAGCATGGCGTTACGCAGCGCATGCACCACGATCACGCGCATGCGCGTCAGGCCTTTGGCGCGCGCGGTGCGGATGTAATCTTCACCCAGCACTTCCAGCATCGAAGAGCGCGTCATACGCACAATCACCGCCAGCGGAATGGTACCCAGCACGATGGCCGGCAGGATCATGTGCATCACCGCATCTTTGAAGTCGCCCTCTTCGCCCCACAGCAGCGTATCAATCAGCATAAAGCCGGTGAGCGGATGGCTGTCGTCAAGGAAGATGGTGTCGCTGACGCGGCCGGAGACCGGCGTCAGGTTGAGCTGCACCGACACCAGCATGATCAGCATGATGCCCCACCAGAAGATCGGCATTGAGTAGCCGGTCAGCGAGATGCCCACGGCGGTATGATCGAAAATTGAGCCGCGTTTCACCGCCGCCAGCACGCCGACCGGAATACCCACGGCAACGGCGAAGATCATGGCGCAAATGCCCAGCTCAAGCGTGGCTTTAAAGCGCGGCACGAACTCATCCCACACCGGGATGCGGCTTTTCAGCGAGATGCCGAGATCGCCATGCAGCACGCCGTTGATGTAAGTGATGTACTGTTTCCACATCGGCTGATCGAGACCAAACTGGGCCATCAGCTGCGCATGACGTTCGGGGGAGATGCCGCGTTCACCGGCCATGATCAGCACCGGGTCGCCGGGGATCAGGTGAACGAAGGCAAAGGTCAATAATGTAATACCGATGAACGTCGGGATGACAAGGCCCAGACGTCGGAGTATGAATTGCAGCATAAGCCGGATTCTCAGTCATTTTCCGTGGCGCTAACGCCATGGACTACATTGCTCACAATCCGCAGCCGGCATAGCCGGACGCGACGCAAGAAGCGCTTCAAAATCCCCGTCATACTTCACGCTGCATCAGCGCAAGGTATTGCGGGTTTATAAGAAATTAGCCGGAAATAAAGTGCGGAGCACGGGCGGCGAAGGTGCCGCCCGAGGGCCAGCCATGCTGGCCCTGACCGCGATAATCCGAAAGGTTATTCCTGGATGTCGACGTTTTCGAAGTGATGTTTACCTAATGGATCAACCACATAGCCACTCACTTTCTTGCTCACTGGCTCGTACACGGTTGAGTGCGCGATGATCAGTGCTGGCGCCTGGTCGTGCATTACCACCTGCGCCTGCTTATAGAGCTCAATACGTTTGTTGTGATCGGCTTCAGCACGCGCTGGCTGAATCAGATCTTCAAACGGCTTGTAGCACCAGCGTGAGTAGTTGGAACCGTCTTTCGCTGCCGCGCAGCTGAACAGGGTGGCGAAGAAGTTATCCGGATCCCCGTTATCACCGGTCCAGCCCATCATCACGGTCTGGTGTTCACCGGCTTTAGCACGCTTCAGGTACTCGCCCCACTCGAAGGTAACGATTTTGGCTTTTACGCCGATTTTCGCCCAGTCAGCCTGAACCATTTCCGCCATGCGACGGGCGTTCGGGTTGTACGGACGCTGTACCGGCATCGCCCACAGGTCAATGCTGAAGCCATCCGGCATGCCCGCTTCTTTCAGCAGCTCTTTGGCTTTGGCCGGATCGTAAGCGTAGTCTTTGACATCATTGTTGTAGCCCCACATGGTTGGTGGGATCAGGTTTTTCGCTGCCTGACCGGCGCCCTGATAGACCGCATCAATGATCGCTTGCTTGTTCACCGCCATGGTCAGAGCCTGACGCACTTTGACGTTATCCAGCGGTTTTTTCTCGGTGTTGAAAGACAGGTAACCGACGTTCAGACCTGGCTGTTCCATCAGGTTGATTTTGGTGTCTTTCTTCATGCTGGCGATATCAGCCGGGTTGGGATACGGCATCACCTGACACTCGCCTTTCTGCAGTTTGGCGTAGCGCACCGAAGCATCTGGCGTGATGGAGAATACCAGACGATCGATTTTTGGCTTGGTGCCCCAGAAGTCCGGGTTGGCTTTGTACAGAATACGTGAGTCTTTCTGGTACTGCTGCAGCACGAACGGACCGGTACCCACCGGATTGAGGTCCAGTTTTTCTGGCGTGCCGGCTTTCAGCATGTTGTCGGCGTACTCTTTCGACAGGATTGACGCGAAGTCCATGCCAAGGTCGGCGAGGAACGGCGCTTCCGGACGGGTCAGCGTGAAGCGTACGGTGTAGTCATCCACTTTTTCGATTTTGGCGATCAGCTTCGGCATGTCCATGCCTTCGAAGTATTCGTAGCTGCCGCCGGAGACACCGTGGTACTTGTTGTTTTTATCGAGCTGGCGCTCGAAGGAGAACACGACGTCATCAGCGTTGAAGGTGCGGGTCGGCTTGAAGTCTTTGGTGGTTTGCCACTTCACGCCCTGACGCAGATGGAAGGTATAGGTTTTACCATCTTCGCTGACGTCCCATTTTTCTGCCAGGCCCGGCTGCAGCTCAGTGGTACCGGTTTTGAACTCAACCAGACGGTTATAGATCGGTACTGAGCTGGCATCGTAAGTGGTGCCGGATGTGAACAGCTGCGGGTTGAAGCCTTCCGGCGAACCTTCTGAACAGTAAACGAGGGTTTTCGCCTGAACGCCCGCGGCCACGGTCATAGCAATCAGGCTAAGACCGACCTTCAGCATCCTGGATTTGGCCAGGGAGTTGATCATGTTTTGCTCCATTGTGATGTGATGTTGTGTGCGTCGCCCGACCTCTGATTTTTTTATGCGGTTCGGGCAGGTCAGTTATGTAATGACCAAAATGCGAGCGGTTATTGTTGTAGCGCTGACGCCGTGGAACCTGCCAGCGCTGGCCGTCTCTGCATCTTATTGACGCATCAATTTGTCAACAGTTGCAATGAACGTCAATACAACGTGGGGTTATTTACACAGAGTGTGAGTAAGTGCAAGCAACGATAAAAAACAGTGTTTGCACGCTAAGCCAAAATTTAAAAAGGTGATAAAGCGCGCAATGCCGTGTGATTCTCTGGCAATAGCGCCTGATGACAGTGATTATCACCGTTAAAAAACGTCTTAAAGTTGTCGGTAAATGTTGAATATCTGAACGATTCCCCGTGCGTTATGACGTTCAGGCAGCGAAATATGCTGGCGTAATGGCATAAGAAATCAGCAAAAAGCAAAAACCGGTCATAAGCAGAATGTGTCGCGAATTAAGAGAGGTGCTTTGATGCAGCAAGGGATGAAGAGCGGTGTTGAAGGATAATACGGTTTATCCCGGTGATGATTAGTGGAACGCGTAAATTGATGACTTTGCTTGATGGCTGCCGGGATTTGAGTCTGGTTCAGGGAAGGTCATCAGATCGCAAAGGCGGCGTAAATACATCCCTGTAGCCTCGACCGCCGCATCCATGCGGCGGACGCTTTGCTCTCCTGATGGCCTTCCCTTCCCTTTTGGCATATGTACCGCTGCAATCAGTCACGCCACGCTAAACGGCAGTCAGTAAACCTTCAGCCATCACCGAAGCCGGATAAAGGGTGGAATGCGGGGCCGTGGAGTAAAGCGTCACACGCCATGGATGGCGTGTGCCGAGCGATCAGGGACGAGACAGCGTCTTTACGGAGCGGTCGCGTATTTCACCCTGAAAGTGCAAATACGACAGACGAAAAAAAACCTGCTTTTTGCAAAGCAGGTTTCTTAAATGATGGTCGGCGAGAGAGGATTCGAACCTCCGACCCACTGGTCCCAAACCAGTTGCGCTACCAAGCTGCGCTACTCGCCGATGGGGGCGAATATTACTGCCGTGACTTTAGAGCGTCAATCCCTTTTCCCGAAAATCCGCCTGATTGCCTGGAAAGCAAGCAGTGCCTTAAACACCTGCCTGCTCAATAAGATCCAGGCACGAATTACAGCGCTTTCGCACTGCTGGCAGTGGCAGGTGCCTGGCACCAGTTATTCGCTGCTTTAATACCGCCATCCGGCGAGGTATAACCCAGACACCCTAAAATGGTGTCAAACAGCTCAACATGACGATGGGTTTTGCCGACGCGCTGCTGCGCCTGTAACCGCTCAAAGTTGCTGCGGTTAGTTGGGTCCTGCAAATACTTATCAGACGCCCAGACAATCATCGGCACGCGGAACTGCTCCGGCGGCGCCATCTCGCGCGGCGTACCGTGCAGGTGCATATTTTCGCTGATCGACTCACCATGGTCCGCGGCATAGAACACAATCGCCTTCTTATCACGCAGCTGATCCAGCACGCTGTCCAGCATGGTATCGACATACAGAATCGAGTTGTCGTAGGCGTTAATCAGTTGGGCTTTGCTGCACTTATCGTCCACGCCAATACATTCAGGCTGATAGCGGGCATACTCGCGCGGATAACGCTGCGAATAGAGATAGTGTGAACCTTTCGTGTGCAACACCACCAGATGCTTGCCTTTCGGGAAGCGCTGCAGTGAAGCCTGCAGCTCCGGCACCAGCAGCATATCGTCCACCGCTTTGCCCTGATTGCGCTTCTCAGAACCAATCTGCTCGCGGAACGAGAAGTTATTCACATCGGCGTTGTCGTAGAACCACACTTCGCTCTGCATGGCGAACAGCTCGGAGGTGAAGCCCAGCTCTTTCATCACCGCAAAAATGTTCTGCTCTTTCAGCGTACGGCCAGGGTTATCCATGGTGCCGCCCTCGCGCACAAACATGCAGCGCAGCGACAGCTTGGTGGCGGTATCACAGGATTCACCGCGGAATGCCACCAGATTCTTCTCTTTCGACAGCTTCGGCGTGGTATCGCGGTTATAGCCCAGCATGCCCATGTGATCCCAGCGCGTGGTCTCGCCAATCACAAACACTACATAGGTATCGTCAATGCCAGGCGGCGCTACATAGGTAAACTTCTTCGCCGGATCGAGCAACTCCTGGCTGTCCAGCTTCTCATCCACCTTAGTCCAGGCGAACAGGCCCAGCGCCGCGATCCAGTTCGAAGGCAGATAAGAGTGCGCCACTACGCCGCCATAGCTTGGCAGGTCGATATTGGTGAGCTCTTCATTGGCTTTTTGCAGCTTGTCGAAGTAGCGAATTGGCAGCCATACCAGCGCCACGCTCAGCAGCAGGATCACTGTAGGTTTCAGGCGCTGACCGGGAGTTTTCAGCTGTTCAATCAGCGTCAGGCTCAGGTTATTGCGCCAGATCAGCAGCAGCGGCAGTGCGCTCACCAGCACCATCCACAGCACAAAGTGCAGCCCGATAACCTCTTTAGAGAGATCGACATCGGTGGTCATGACCGACGCCACGATGCCGTAACCGATCACCACGTTAAAGAACGCCATGTAATAGGCGGCGGCCACCGAAATCACCACCAGCAGGCTGGCGATCACGCGATAAAACCATTTGCCACCCAGCGACAGCAGTCGCATCAGGAAGAAGGTCAGCAGTACGGCCGCGGTCACTTCCGCCGCGGCGGATAACCAGTTGGTGACGGTGGATTTCGTTAAGAAGCCGTCAAAACGGCGATAAAAGATTGGCAAATTCAATAAGATGCCAAGATAGAGCGCCAGCAAAAGCGACAACTTTTGCTGCGTTAAACTTTTAATGTAATTCATATAAATTTCTGTTCCCGACCTGGTGTCGATGCTTCAACCGTAAATGTGACTGTGCAAAGAGCGTAAGGTTCGCTTGCGTAGCAGAAAAGCGTGACCTGGCGAGTAGGATCGGGACGAATCTGAACCCAAATAATTACGATGATGCACGGAGCGCTGCAGTAGAACATTTAACCAATGGTAAGACCAGAAAATTCTTTAGTTCGATGGGATGCGGGATGGTGTTCGTGATAAAAAAGGCTCCCGCAGGAGCCTTTTATGCATGCATCAACTTAGTTGATGATATTCAGCGTCACGTCGATGTTGCCGCGCGTCGCGTTTGAGTACGGACAAACAATGTGTGCCGCATCAACCAGCTTCTGCGCTTCCGCCGCATCCATCTCTGGCAGATGGATATTCAGTTTTGCTTCAATGCCAAAACCGGTGGGGATAGGGCCAATCCCTACTTCGCCCTCAATCCACGCGTCTTTTGGCATGGCGATTTTGTCGCGGCCGGCGACAAATTTCATCGCGCCGAGGAAGCAGGCAGAGTAGCCGGCAGCAAACAGCTGCTCCGGGTTCGTCACCTCGCCGCCCGCGCCGCCCATCTCTTTTGGCACGCCCAGCTTCACGTCCAGCACGTTATCAGACGAGGTGGCGCGGCCATCGCGGCCACCGGTTGCTTTGGCTTTGGCGGTGTAAATCACTTTTTCTAAAGACATCATAACCTCACTATTCGCTATATAATCGCGTGCTATTTATAAGGCACAGGGGAAAACTTCACTCTCAGGATGCCGCCGCAGCGACATCCCTGATGCTCAGGTGGCGCGATTCAGGTTGCCGCGCAGATCGTCCAGCTGCTGTTTCAGCGCCGCCATGGTGTCGGTATCGCAGGCGGTCGCACACTGTACCGCTTCCGGAATGCTGGCGGCTTTTTCCTGCAGCGCGCGTCCCTGGTCGGTCAGCGTGACCACGACCTGGCGCTCATCCTGACGCGAACGCTGGCGGCGCAGCAGACCAGCGCTCTCCAGTCGTTTCAGCAGTGGCGTCAGTGTGGCCGAATCGAGAAACAGCTTTTCACCAATCTCCGATACCGTCAGATCATCCTGATGCCACAGCACCAGCATCACCAGATATTGCGGATAGGTGATCTCCAGCGCCGCCAGCAGTTGGCGATAGACTTTATGCATCGCCAGGTTCGCCGAATAGAGCGCGAAACACAGATGCTGATCAAGCTGGAGTGGCGCAGGCTTCACTTTTTTGTCATCTTGATTACTGTTCATGCGACTCAATATAGATAGCGCGCTAGATAATTGCAAGCAACTTTTTCCTGGAGTGTGAAGATGCGTGATTCACTGGAAGAGCAGGCGCGCCGTTATGCCACGCAGGCACATGCCGATGCGGGCCAGCGTCGCAAATACACCGACGAACCCTATATTGTGCATCCGGCTGCCGTCGCGGAGCTGGTGCGCAGCGTCAGCGATGACGAAGCGATGATCGCTGCCGCCTGGCTGCACGACACGGTGGAGGACACCGCCAGTACTTTACAGGACATTGAAGAACACTTTGGTGCGCGCGTTGCACACCTGGTGGACATGCTTACCGACAGCGCCCAGCCGCAGGCGAAAAATCGTACCGCCCGTAAGCTGGCACACTTTCGCCACACTGCCGAAGCCTCGCCCGAGGCGCAAACCATCAAGCTGGCCGATATCATCGATAACACCCGTGCCATCGTGCAGTTCGATCCCAACTTTGCCCGGGTTTACCTGGTCGAGAAACAGATTCAGATTCAGCTGTTACAGCAGGGCGATCGGCGTTTGTGGCAGCAGGCGAATCACATCATTGAACAGGGCATCGCGCAGCTGGCAAAACCGCCGTACAGCGTGCCGGAGAGCTGGTTTGTCAAACAGGCGGCGAAATACGGTGGCTTAAGCTGAAAAAAACCCGCCGTGCAGGCGGGTCACAGAGAACCGATAGTCGGCGTTATTCCAGCAGCTGTCGGCCCAGATACGGATTGGCCTGCAGCAGTTTCATCAGTTTGCGAGCCGTGGCGGATGGGCGCGTACGTTGCGCTTCCCAGCTTTTTACTGACGAGACGCTCACCCCCATCACGCGGGCGAATTCATCCACCTGCATGCCGGTCATCTCGCGTAAACGCTGCGGTTCGGGAACGGAAACGGTATTGAGTGCAATTTCTGATACGGGAGTCTGTGCATCACGTGTCAAAACAATTTGCTCAAGACTGCTGAGTAATTCGACCATTGGATCTTTTATTTCCATAGAGAACTCCTTAAAACTCACTATGAAGCACGTGAAAGTAGAGAGGTAAGCGCCACCAGGCGCTGAAACCGGCCTTATCAGGCTGTATCCCGAAACAGTTTTCCCTTATCAGGGCGAAAATAGTGTTTTAATGAAACCGTTACGGGACACAGCCTGTTGCACACTGCGAAAAGATGTCAGGGCAATGCAACATTGAACCGGGTCTCTAAGTATGGGTCAGATCCCCGGCTTTGCTGCCTGTTTCCTGATTATTTTTTCTTCTTTCTTATACTGCAAACGGATCGATCACCATAAGTAACTGACCCGCCTGCACTTGCTGCCCGGCCTGGCGTTGCAGACTGTGGATTTTGCCACTGACCGGCGCCACGATCGGGATTTCCATCTTCATGGATTCGAGAATGCCTACCGTGGCACCCGCGGTTACGTCACTGCCTTCCGCCACCAGCCATTGCCACACGCTACCCGCCACCTGGCTCTCGACGCTGTGACAGCCCGCCGGCACCACCACTTCCTCGCTGCTCTGCGCCTGCAGCTGGCTGTCGAAGGTGAACTGGCCATCGGCGCGCCAGCGTGCCAGCTCGGCGTCAAACGCCTGCTGACGCTGCTGCTGGAATGCGTCGATCTCCGTCGCCTGGGCAGTCAGCAGCGCCTGATACTCGGCGAGGCGAAATTCCCCGGCTTCCACGCGCAGCGGATAATCGCCCCACGGGAAACGTTCGCGGATTTGCAGCAGTTCGTCGGCACTGACCGGATAAAAACGGATTTGGTCGAAGAAGCGCAGCAGCCACGGCTGGGTAAAGGCGCTGGTGCGGCGATCGCGATTCCACATCTGCAACGTACGTCCGACGAACTGATAGCCGCCCGGCCCTTCCATGCCATAAACACACAGATACGCGCCGCCGATGCCCACCGAGTTTTCCGCCGTCCAGGTGCGCGCCGGATTGTATTTGGTGGTCACCAGGCGGTGACGCGGATCGAGTGGCGTCGCCACCGGTGCGCCGAGATAGACATCGCCCAGCCCCATCACCAGATACGAGGCGCTGAACACAATCTGTTTCACCGCCTCCACGCTATCGAGCCCGTTAATACGCCGGATAAACTCAATGTTGCTCGGGCACCAGGGCGCATTCGGACGCACCGACTGGCTATAGCGTGTCACGGCTTCACGGCAGGCGGCATCATCCCAGCTGAGCGGCAGCCACACGGTGCGCGACGGCACAGCCGCGTCGGCGAGGTCGCCCAGCAGATTATCAGCGTGCAAAATTTGCGCCAACAGCTCACTTCTTGCGCACTGCTGCGCATCATAATGCACCTGTAACGAGCGGATACCGGGCGTCAGCTCCAGCTGACCCGCCAGCGGATGCGCCTCCAGCCACTGCATCAGGGCGTGAACGCGGAAACGTAGCGCAATGTCCAGCGTCAGCGCGCCATACTCCACCAGCAGAAAACGGTCACCCGCGGCGCGCACGCACAGTGCAGGCTGCCCTGCGGTTGCTGCATGCTGGTGCAAGATCGGATCGATCAGCGGCAGTGCTGGCGCCACGCACACCGCTTCCGGTTGCAGATGCGCGATCTCGCGACGCTGCGCCTGCGCCAGACGATCGGCATCAGCAAGGGCGATCGGCACAAAGCGCAGTCGATCGCCCGCTTTGAGCTGACCCAGCTTCCACAGATCGGCGTCGATCACCGTCGCCGGGCAGACAAAGCCGCCCAGCGAAGGGCCGTCCGGACCAAGGATCACCGGCATATCACCGGTAAAATCCACCGTGCCAAAGGCATAGGCGTTGTCGTGAATATTGGACGGATGCATGCCCGCCTCACCGCCGTCGCTGCGTGCCCAGTCAGGTTTCGGGCCGATCAGCCGAATCCCGGTGCGGCTGGAGTTGTAGTGCACCTGCCACTCAGCAGCGAAAAATTCGTCGATATCATCATCGGTAAAGAAGGCAGGTGCGCCGTGCGGACCATAAATAACGCGCAACTGCCATTCACCGTTAAGCGGCGGCAGCAGCGTCTCGGGCAGGCGCGCCGCCGCAGCCTGACGCGGCGCGGCCAGCTGCAGCACGTCGCCGGCGCGCAGCGCCCGCCCGGCGTGACCGCCAAACTTACCCAGCGTAAAGGTACTGCGGCTGCCCAGATAGCGCGGCGTATCCAGCCCGCCCGCCAGCAGCAGATAGCTGCGGCAGCCGTCGCGCACGTCGCCCAGCGTCAGGGTTTGCCCGGCCTGCGCATGCAGCACCTGATGCATCGCCAGCGGCTGGCTGTCGAGCGTGGCTGCCAGCGGCGCGCCGCTCAGCACAAAGCTGCATGCCTGATTAAAGCGCAGCGTCGGGCCGCGCAACGTGATTTCCAGCCCGGCCGCCTGGGCCTCGTTACCCAGCAGGCGGTTACCGAGCTGAAAGGCGCGGCTGTCGAACGGCCCGGAAGGCGGTACGCCGACGTGCCAGTAGCCGACGCGGCCCGGCGCATCCTGCACCGTGGTGAGAGTGCCGCCGCTGAGGATATCCAGCGTCGGCGGCTGCCACGCCACGCTGCCGAGCGTGGCGGTAATGATGCGTCCCTGCTGCACGTCCGGCAGCGTACAGAGCTGACGCAGCCAGCGCAGGTTGGTCTCGATGCCATACAACTCACTCTGCGCCAGCGCCGCGATCATGCCGTCGAGCGCGCGCTGGCGATCGGCCGCATGCACGAGGATCTTCGCCAGCATCGGATCGTAAAACGGTGAAACTTCCATGCCGCTCTCTACGCTGCTGTCGATGCGCAGCGTGGCGTGATCGAGCGCCGTCGGGAACTGTACGTGGCTGAGCAGTCCGGCGCTCGGCTGAAACTGCTTCGCCGGATCCTCAGCGTACAGCCGCACCTGAATGGCATGGCCCTGCGCCACCGGTTGCAGCGTCGCCAGCGGCGGCAGGCGCTGCTGCGCCAGTTCGACCATCCAGCGCACCAGATCCACGCCGTACACCAGTTCAGTGACGCCATGCTCGACCTGCAGACGGGTATTCACTTCGAGGAACCAGAATTTCTGGCTGACCTCATCGTAGACATACTCCACCGTGCCGGCGCTGCGATAGTTAACCGCGCGCGCCAGCCGTACGGCGGTGGCCTGCAACTGCGCGCGCACCGCATCGCTGAGCCGCGGCGCGGGGGTCTCCTCCAGCACCTTCTGATTACGGCGCTGCGCCGAGCAGTCGCGTTCGCCCAGCGCAATCACGTTGCCCTGGCCATCGCCAAAAATCTGTACCTCGATATGGCGCGCCCGGGCGATAAATTTCTCTAAGAAGACGCCATCGTCGGCGAAGTTGTTACCTGCCAGCCGCTTCACGCGGATAAAGGCTTCCTCCAGCTCGTCCGCGCTGTTGCAGCGCTGCATCCCAATGCCGCCCCCGCCGGCGGTGCTTTTCAGCATCACCGGATAGCCAATCTGTTGCGCGGCGGCCTGTGCCTGCTGCAGGGAGGTCAGCAGGCCGCTGCCCGGCAGCAGTGGCACCGCGTTCTGCTCAGCCAGTTCGCGCGCGCGATGTTTCAGGGCAAACGCCCGCATCTGCGCCGCATCCGGCCCGAGAAAATGCAGGCCCGCCGCTTCGCAGCGCGTAACGAACTCCGGTTTTTCACTGAGAAAGCCATAGCCCGGATGCAGCGCCTGCGCGCCGCTCTGCGCGGCAATCGCCAGCAGTTTGTCCTGGTTGAGATAGGTGTCGCGCACCTGGCCCTCGCCCAGCGACCAGGCTTCATCGGCCAGCCGCACGTGGCGCGCATGGCGATCGGCTTCGGCATAGACGGCAATCGCCCGGATATTCATGGCCTGCAGGGTACGGATGATACGCACGGCAATCGCGCCACGGTTGGCAATCAATACGCGATCAATCATGACTGAATACTCTTATTGCGGCAGGTCGTCCTGCACCAGCTGTGACGGCGTAAAACGGGTCGTCCCGTTGCGTCAGAGAATCACCACACGCTGACGGCAATCGGCGTCGGGTTGTAACCGTTACAGGGATTGTTGAGCTGCGGACAGTTGGAGATCAGCACCAGAATGTTTATCTGCGCCACCATCTCAACATACTTACCCGGCGCGGAGATGCCATCGGCAAACGTCAGGCCGCCGTCGTGGGTCACCGGCACATTCATAAAGAAGTTAATGTTGTGCGTGATATCGCGGCGCGTCAGGCCAGACTCCGGATGCGCGGCGACCGCCAGCATCCAGCTGTCACGGCAGGAGTGCATGTGGCGCTTTTCGAGGTCATAACGCACCGTATTACTCTCGCACGAGCAGGCGCCGCCGAGCGTATCGTGACGGCCACAGGTATCGGCGGTGATGGTCAGCATCGGCCGATCAAGATTAGAACGCAGCACGCTGCCGGCCGTGAGAAACACGTTGTGCTGGCCGCGCAGCGTCTCGCTCATGCTGTAGCGCTCGGCGGTATCGTCGGCGTTAAAAAACAGCGTATCCGCCGCCTGATTGCCTTCCAGATCGGTAATGCGCAGCGTTTCTCCGGCGGCAATGCGCTGCAGCCAGTAATCACCGGCGTCGATCTGCTGTTGCAGACGCGCCTGCGCCGGGTTTCGTTCACTCTCTTTGATCATCACACTTCTCCCTGCAGTTGATAGAGGGCGTTATTGCGCAGGCCGCGCTGGTTTTCCGCGCGCTGCAGACAGATTTCCGGCAGCGGCGCGCGCTGCGCATCCAGCGTCAGCTGCAGCGGCTGGCGTGGATAATCGCTTGCCGGGCTGAGCGGGTGCGGACAGGTGTGCAGCAGCACCAGCGTGTCCATGGCGAAACGCAGCCGAACCTGCACGCCGGCTTCGCCCTGCCGCTCCAGCGTTAAGCGCCCGCTGTCATCGGCGCGCACCTGCGCAAACAGGTTGAGGCTGGCCGCCATGTCGCGCTGGCCAAGGCCATATTTCGCCAGCTCGACGAGGAAGCTGTCGTAGCCGTTTTGATGGCGCAGGTTGCGCGCCTGCTGATAGTCGCTGACCCCATAGCGCGCGGCCGTTTGTGCCGCGTTCAGCGTGCCGCACACGCTCTCGTGCCAGCCGAAACTGTCGTGTTCAATGCCGCAGAAAATGCGCCCCATGTCCGAGTAGAGACAGTGGCCGGCGGTGAGCCGAAAAGTGTGCTGGCACTTGAGCGTGTCCGGCGCGTTGTAGCGCTCCAGCAGGTTTTCCGGGTTATAAAACAGCAGGCTGGCGCTGGCGCCGCCCTCCACATCGGTCAGCGTCAGCGCGCTGCCGCTGCGCATGACAAATGACCAGTGCGCCCCGGCGGGCAGCAGGGTTTGGTATGGCTGCATCGTGCTCTCCTTTAAGCCACCTGCGTTGCGGACAGCACTTCAGCGGCGGGCTGAGTGCGATCCAGCGGCAGGTCGTAAGTGATAGTGGCGCCCCAGGCTTGCGGCGCGTGCGGATCGTGGCGCAGTTTGTCGAACACCAGCAGGCGTGACGCGAGGCTGAAGCCCTCTTTCAGATCGTGGGTGATCATGAAAATGGTCAGCTGATGCTGCTGCCACAGCTGGGTGATCAGCTGATGCATCTCGCTGCGAATACCGGGATCGAGCGCGCCAAAAGGTTCATCCAGCAGCAGAATGCGCGGCTGTTTCATCAGCGCCTGCGCCAGGGCCAGACGTTGCTGCATGCCGCCCGACAGCTGATGCGGATATTTGCTCTGCGCCTGTTCCAGTCCGACCTGCGCCAGCATTGCCTGCGCGCGCTGACGAATCGCCTGACGTTTGCGCCCCCAGACGCGTCCCAGCCAGCGTGCGCTGCTGAACTCGTCGGCCAGCATCACGTTGCCGAGCACCGTCAGATGCGGAAACACCGAGTAGCGCTGAAACACCACGCCGCGATGGGCATCCGGCTCGTCGGGAATCGGTGCGCCATCCAGCAGCAGCTCGCCTTTGGTCGGCGCTTCGGTGCCGAGCAGCATATTCAGAAACGTGGTTTTGCCGCAGCCGGAGGCGCCGACAATCGCCACGAACTCGCCGCGCTCGACCTGCATATTCAGCCGCTCCAGCACCACCTGATCGCCGTAGTGTTTTTCCAGATTTTTCAGTTGCAGTAAGGGCATCGCGCGCTCCTTATTTGGCGTGATACCACGGCCAGCAGCGTCGGCTGACGAGCCGCAGCAGCAGGTCGAGGGCAAAGGCCAGCAGGGTGATCCATGCCACGTACGGCAGAATCACATCCATGGCCAGATAGCGGCGCATCAGGAAGATGCGGTAACCGAGGCCTTCCGTGGCCGCAATCGCTTCGGCAGCAATCAGGAACAGCCACGCCGAACAGAGCGACAGCCGCACCGCATCGCACAGGCGCGGCATCAGCTGCGGCAGAATCACCCGCCACAGAATCTGCGCGCTATGCGCACCCAGCGTCTGCGCTTTAACCAGCTGCTCCTGCGGGATTTTCTGCACCTGCAGCTGCAGATCGCGCGCGATCAGCGGCGTGATGCCGATAACGATCAGCACCACTTTGGAGACTTCGCCAAGGCCAAAGCAGATAAACAGAATGGGCAGAATCGCCAGCGGCGGCACCAGCGCAAACAGCGTCACCAGCGGCGCCAGCACCGCGCGCACCACCGGCAGCGCGCCGGTGAACAGGCCAATTGCCAGCGCCAGCAGCGCGCTGATAGCAACGCCACTCAGCAAACGCAGCAGGCTGGCGGCGGTATCGCTCCACAGCAGATACTCGCCGGTGCGCGGGCTGGGCTGAAACGCCATCCGGCTGATGGCCTCCCCCATGGCGTTGAATCCCGGCAGCAGTTTGTCTGCCGCGTTCAGGCTGAGGCGCGCATCCGACGCGAACAGATAGACCAGCAGCACCGCCAGCAGCGGCAGAATGCCAAGCAGCAGGCGGCCGAGCGGCAGCGGTTGGTAGTTAATCAATTTACGCATCGGCAGCGCCTCGCTTACAGCTGACCGGCAGCGGCCAGTTTGGTGAAGGTGTCGGTAAAGCGCAGTTTGATGTTGCCGGCATCGCCCCAGTTACCGGCAGGGGTAGCGACCCCTACCGCATCGGCCCCCGGCGCGCCTTCGCCCAGCAGGCCGTGTTTAAAGGAGAATTCGGCCACCAGTTGCATCGTGGCTTTCAGCTGCGGGCTGTCGACAAAATCCAGCGTGGTTTTGGCATCGCTGAACAGGTGTGTCGCGGCAAGCTGCTGATCAAAACCGACCAGATCGGTACCGGATGCCTGCGCCATCTGCGTGCGCGCCGCTTTGGCACTGTCGCTCTGTCCGGCCATGCTGTGCAGCGTCTCGTACCAGGCACCGGTCAGCGCTTTGCCGAGCTGAGGATATTTGTTGAGCGTGGCGGTGTTGACCACCAGCAGGTCGAGGATTTCGCCCGGGATCTGCGCTGAGGAGAACACCAGATGGCTGTCCGGCTGCTTCTCTGCTTCCGCCAGCAGCGGATTCCACGTGACGATGGCGTTAACGTCAGCAGTGCCAAACGCCGCCACCAGATCGGCATCGGCGGTGTTAACCACCCTGACGTCTTTCTCGCTCATGCCGGATTTCTCCAGCGCGCGCGCCAGCAGATAGTGTGAGACCGAGAGTTCGACGAGGTTGATGGGTTTGCCTTTCAGCGCGCTGACGCTGTCCGCGCCTTTAAGCAGAATGCCGTCGTTGCCGTTGGAGTAGTCGCCGACAATCAGCGCGGTGCTGTCGACGCCGCCAGTGGCCGGAATGGTCAGCGCATCCATATTGGTCATGGTGCAGCCGTCAAAGCCACCCGCGGTGTACTGATTGACCGACTCGATATAGTCGTTAACCTGCACAAACTGAATATCGATGCCGTACTTATCGGCCCACTTTTTCACGATGCCGCTTTGCTGGGCGTAATCCCACGGCATCCAGCCAGCGTAGATGGACCAGCAAAGTTTAAAGGATGGTTTAGCGGCGGCCAGCGACGGAACGCTGAACAGGGCGACGCTGCAAATCAGCAGCAGGCGCAGACAGGCTTTAATCATGATGATTCCTCTGGCGTTAACGGACGAAAATCAGGCAGGAGGCGGCGAGCAACGTTCTCGCTTTCCTCCCGGGCTTTTTTCCCGCCGTGTAACCGTCAGAGGACGGTCGGTCACTCTCGGACCAGCATCTCGCGATCGGAACCCTAGTGACCCATTGCAAATTGTGTGGCGACGTCGGTTGCCCGCGATCGCTCCTGCATCTGCCAGAAAGCAGGCAATATCAATGCCAGGTTGCTATCAGCCTGAATTACATACGTTATTGCAAAGCGCTGCGCTCGCAGGCAGGCTGCGCTGCACAGTTGTGCAGCAGGCACGCACCAGCGTGAAGCACTGCAGACCAGCCGTTGTACAGCCGGGGCCATTGCACTATTCTTTAGGACCTTTCCCAGCGAATCGAATTTAGCCATCGTCACAACAGGAGTTGAATTATGGCGTCAGGAATTTCCCGCATCTGGATGCGTAGCGGCATGCTGCTGACCGGCGTGCTACTTGTGCTGCAGCTTACCGCCTGCGGCGACAAAGAGGGCGATCAGCGCAAAGCCTTTACTGATTTTCTGCAAAACACCGTGATGCGCAGCGGTGAACATCTGCCCAGCCTGAGCGAAAACCAGAAGCAAACCTTCGGTAACTACGCCAGTGATTACGCCATCCTGTATGGCTTCTCGCAGCAGGTGAATCAGGCGGTAGATCAGGGCATGCGCCCGGTGGTTGATGAGCTGGCGGCCATTCGCGTGCCGCAGGATTACCTGACACGCCGCGACAGCCTGCGCCAGGCGAGCGGCAATCTGAGCGTGCTGACGCAGCAGATTCAGAGCGCCAAAATGCAGGCCGACAGCAGCAAAGCCACGCTCAAGCAGCCGGACGACCTGAAGAAAGTTTACGACAGCGTGTACGCCAAAGTGGTGACGCAGCCAGCCAGCACGCTGATCCCGCTGCTGCCGCAGCTGCAGGCGCTGAGCCAGTCGGCAGTTCAGGCCGGCGATTATCTGCAGTCGCAGGGCGCACGCGTCAGCTTCAATGACGGCGGCGTTCAGTTCCCGACCCAGGAGCAGGCCACGCAATACAACACGCTGATGAGCAATCTCGCCAGCAACACGCAGGCGCTGACCCAGGCACAAAATGCCGTACAGGGTGGTTTGCAGTAAGCCGCTCAGCGGGCAGTTCACCCCTGCCCGCTTTTTCAGATTTTCGTCACTTCCTTACATCGCCTTTTTCTGTCAGCACAGAGTGTGATCTGGCGCATTTTCAACCAAAAATAGTTTGTGATCTCAATCACATTTGTGAAACAAACCGGCCCAGGTGAAAGGTGATTTTTGTCACATTTCTACCGCTGTTGCGCGCATTTTTTCGCCGGCGTTGCTTTCTTACAGGGTATTTTTGTGATCAAAGTCACCTTTAATCCCCCTGACCACCCCAAGTTAGCGTGATATGTATCACACTTTTTCCTGACGCTACGCAGTGTAATCAACTAGTGCTAGAGTCCGCGTGCATACAGTAATGCCACGGCCCCCGCCGTAACGTCTTAACAAAAACAAACGCGCTCTCTTATTGCAGCGCGTCTCAATAAGGGGTGGGTTTATGTCCTCATCAGTCAAGGTCAAGGTTCAGAGCTTTGGTCGCTTTCTGAGTAATATGGTGATGCCAAACATCGGTGCGTTTATCGCCTGGGGTATCATCACAGCACTGTTCATTCCAACCGGATGGATTCCTAACGAAACGCTGGCCAAGCTGGTCGGCCCGATGATTACCTACCTGCTGCCGTTGCTCATCGGCTTCACCGGTGGTCGTCTGGTGGGTGGCGATCGCGGCGGCGTGGTCGGTGCCATCACCACCATGGGCGTGATCGTCGGTGCCGATATGCCGATGTTCCTTGGCTCAATGATTGCCGGTCCGCTGGGCGGCTGGGCGATTAAGTCGTTTGACCGCGCGGTTGACGGCAAAATCAAAAGCGGCTTCGAGATGCTGGTCAACAACTTCTCGGCCGGTATTATCGGTATGCTGCTGGCACTGCTGGCATTCCTCGCTATCGGTCCGCTGGTAGAAGGTCTGTCGCACATTCTCGCCGCCGGCGTAAACCTGATGGTGCAGAACAACCTGCTGCCGCTGACCTCAATCTTTGTTGAACCGGCGAAAATCCTGTTCCTCAATAACGCCATCAACCACGGTATCTTCTCGCCGCTGGGTATCCAGCAGGCCAGCGAAGCGGGCAAATCGATCTTCTTCCTGATTGAAGCGAACCCGGGTCCGGGTATGGGCGTGCTGGTTGCTTATATGATCTTCGGCCGCGGCAGCGCCAAGCAGTCGGCGGGCGGTGCAGCGATCATCCACTTCCTTGGCGGTATCCACGAAATCTACTTCCCGTACGTGCTGATGGCACCGCGCCTGCTGCTGGCAGTAATTCTCGGTGGTATGACCGGCGTGTTCACCCTGACGCTGCTGAACGGCGGTCTGGTATCACCGGCCTCACCAGGTTCGATTCTGGCCGTGCTGGCGATGACGCCAAAAGGCGCTTACTTCGCTAACATCGCGGCTATCGTTGCGGCTTTCGCCGTCTCCTTCGTGGTCTCCTCGATTCTGCTGAAAACCAGCAAAGTAAAAGAAGAAGACGATATCGAAGCGGCGACCCAGCGCATGAAAGACATGAAAGCGCAGTCAAAAGGCCAGGCCGTTGCCGGTTCACCGGTGGTAGCCGATGCCAGCAGCGTTGACGTCAGCCACGTGCGCAAAATCATCGTCGCCTGTGATGCCGGTATGGGCTCCAGCGCCATGGGCGCAGGCGTGCTGCGCAAGAAGGTGCAGGATGCAGGCCTGAGCAATATCTCTGTGACCAACAGCGCGATTAACTCGCTGCCGGGCGATGTTGATCTGGTGATTACTCACCGCGATCTGACCGAACGTGCGATGCGTCAGGCGCCACAGGCGCAGCACATCTCGCTGAACAACTTCCTCGACAGCGCGCTGTACACCAACCTGACTGAGCGTCTGGTGGCGGCGAACCGCAGCGAAGCCCACCGTGAAACGGTGCAGACCGCGCTGGCAGACAGCTATGACGACGGCAGCGCGCACCTGTTCAAACTGGGCGCTGATAACGTGTTCCTCGGCCTGAGCGCCAGCAATAAAGAGCAGGCGATTCGCTTCGCCGGCGAGCAGCTGGTGAAAGGCGGCTACGTGCAGCCGGAATATGTTGAAGCGATGCTGGCGCGCGAGCAGCTGACGCCAACCTACCTCGGTGAATCCATCGCCGTGCCGCACGGCACCGTCGAAGCCAAAGACCGCGTGCTGAAAACCGGCGTGGTATTCTGCCAGTATCCGGCCGGCGTGCAGTTTGGCGATGAGCCGGACGAAGTCGCGCGACTGGTGATTGGTATTGCCGCACGCAATAACGAACACATTCAGGTGATAACCAGCCTGACCAATGCGCTCGACGACGACAGCGTAATTGAGAAGCTGGCGAACACCACCAGCGTGCAGGACGTGCTGGATCTGCTGTCTGGCAGCACTGCCAACGCGTAATTCGCGGTTTTAACTTCCCTGGGGCGGGCAAGCCCGTCCCCACTTTCCGGGGCGGACATGCCCGCCCTTTCGTCATTTGATATGGGTCAAATTTATGAAAGCGTTACATTTTGGAGCAGGTAACATCGGCCGTGGATTTATCGGTAAGCTGCTGGCGGATGCCGGTATCGAACTGGTGTTTGCTGATGTGAATCAGGTGGTGCTTGATGCCCTTAACGCCCGTCATGAGTATCCGGTTCACGTGGTGGGCGAGCAGGCGCAGGTTGAAATCGTTACCGGCGTCAGCGCGGTGAACAGCACCAGCGACGACATCGTCACGCTGATTGCTGAGGTTGATATCGTTACCACGGCGGTTGGTCCGCAGATCCTTGAGCGCATCGCGGGCAGCGTGGCGCAGGGTCTGGCCAAACGCAGTGACAACGGTAATGTCCGTCCGCTGAATATCATCGCCTGTGAAAACATGGTGCGCGGCACCAGCCAGCTGAAGCAGCACGTACTGAAGGCGCTGCCGCCGCAGTATCATGCGTGGGTTGAAGAACATGTTGGCTTTGTTGATTCGGCAGTTGACCGCATTGTGCCGCCATCTGAAGCCGGCAGCACCGATCCGCTGGAAGTTACGGTAGAAACCTTCAGCGAGTGGATCGTCGACAAAACCCAGTTCAAAGGCGCATTGCCGGACATTCCTGGCATGGAGCTGACCGATAACCTGATGGCATTCGTCGAGCGCAAGCTGTTTACCCTCAACACCGGCCACGCCATTACCGCTTATCTCGGTAAGCTCGCCGGTCACGCCACCATTCGCGAAGCCATTCTCGACCAGAAAGTGCGTGCCGTGGTGCAGGGCGCGATGCAGGAGAGCGGCGCGGTGCTGATCAAGCGTTATGGTTTTGATGCGGAGAAACATGCCGCGTATATCCAGAAAATCCTGACGCGTTTCGAAAACCCGTACCTGAAAGATGACGTCGAGCGCGTCGGCCGTCAGCCGCTGCGTAAGCTGAGTGCCGGCGATCGCCTGATCAAGCCAACGCTGGGCACGCTGGAGTATCAGCTGCCGCACGCCAGCCTGGTGCAGGGCATTGCCGCCGCGATGCACTATCGCAGCGAAGCCGATCCGCAGGCGCAGGAGCTGGCGTCACTGATCGCGCAGAAAGGCCCACAGGCGGCGCTGGCGGAGATTTCTGGCCTTGATGCCAATAGCGAAGTGGTGAGCTCAGTGGTGAGCGCTTACCACGCTATGGCATAATGCGCGCCCTTTAGTGGTCAATTCGGGCACGGCAGCCGCGTGCCCGTCGACGGTAGCTGAATGATGCAGGCAATAATGGAAGAGAAGCAGGCTTTTGAAAACCGGGTGCTTGAGCGGCTGAACGCCGGTCGTTCGGTGAGAAGCTTCCTGATCGCCGCTGTCGAACTGCTGGCGGAAGCAGTCAATCTGCTGGTGCTGCAGGTCTTTCGCAAAGACGACTACGCGGTGAAATATGCGGTGGAACCGCTGCTGCTGGGCGACGGCCCGCTGGGCGAGCTCTCGGTACGCCTGAAGCTCATCTACGGCCTGGGGGTGATCAATCGCCACGAATACGAAGACTGCGAGCTGCTGCTGGCGCTGCGTGAGGAGCTGAATCACGACACCAGCGACTACCGCTTTACCGACGATGAAATACTCGGCCCGTTCGGCGAACTGCACTGCGTGCTGGCCTGGCCGCCGCAACCCGATTTCACCCGCGACGACGCCGCGCTGCGCGCCATGCAGCAGCAGCGCTACCTGCAGATGGTGCGATCCACCATGGTGCTGTCGCTGACCGAGCTGATTTCCCGTATCTCGCACAAACAGGCCTTCAAGAAGCCCGCCGTGTAACGCTTCCCCTGCGGCGCTATTGCCACGCGCCGCTGTTCTTTCCGCCGCAGACAAAATATTACGCAGGATATTGATGCAGCGCTTTTTTTGGCGGTTGATGATTTTGCCAACAATCGTCAGATAGCGATATACTTACCGCTCCTGTGGCAAACAGACGACATCCCTATGAAATACGATACATCTGAACTCTGCGACATCTACCATGAAGAAGTGAACGTTGTTGAACCGCTTTTTTCGAACTTTGGTGGGCGCACCTCATTCGGTGGTCAAATTACCACAGTGAAATGTTTCGAAGACAACGGCCTGCTGTATGACCTGCTCGAAGAGAACGGTCGCGGTCGCGTGCTGCTGGTCGATGGCGGCGGCTCAGTGCGGCGCGCGCTGGTTGACGCTCAGTTAGCAAGACTGGCGGCGCAAAACGAGTGGGAAGGCATCGTGGTGTACGGCTCGGTTCGTCAGGTCGATGAACTGGAAGAGCTGGAGATCGGCATTCAGGCGATTGCGGCCATTCCGGCTGGCGCCGCAGGCGAAGGCATCGGCGAGAGCGACGTGCGGGTTAACTTCGGCGGCGTCACTTTCTTCTCCGGCGATCATCTCTACGCCGACAACACCGGCATGATCCTGTCCGAAGACGCACTCGACATCGAGTAAGCGACAAACAAAAACGGGTGCCGCGGCACCCGTTGGTTTAAGCGCTGAGGCTTAAACTTCTTCCATTTTTCCCAGCAGTGCACGCAGGCGCTCCTGCCATACATGCTGCTCTTCTTTCAGGTGCTGATTTTCACGCGCCAGCGCTTCGTGATTGCCGGATGCCTGGCTCATTTCGTTTTTCAGGTTATTGTTCTGCTCTTTCAGCTCTTCAATTTCCATCTGCAGCAGGGTGATGGTATCAATCGCCTGCTGTACTTTCGCTTCCAGTTTCTCGAATACTTCAAATGACATCTTTCTGACCTCTCCTAAATCGTGCAAGGCGTTGATAGACCGGGCGTGCCTTAAAATAGTGCGTCCAGCCACGATGTCCCGATTGTATGTAGCCACACCCGGCAAGTCCAGCAGCACAAGGCCTGCGAGGGAAGTCTGTAACACTTTTCAGTTTATACCTGGAAAACGCGCAACTTCGCGCATTTTGCGCGCGGTCACACGCGCAGGGTGCAGCGCAGTGGGGGTTTTTGGCCCTAAACACAGGCAAAAGACGCGAAAACGCGCATTTTTATGACACGGCACACAAAATTCGATTTCGCTATTTCTCGTTTATGCTCGTTAACGATAAATTCACATCAACCCTACATTAGAGCTGGGCGACTCAAGGATTGAGAACAAAAACTGATAAAATTTAACCTCGCTTCAGGAATTCCATTATGAGTCAGACAACGAACACACTCAAAGGTCAGTGCATCGCCGAGTTTCTCGGTACCGGTTTGATCATCTTTTTTGGTGCCGGCTGTGTGGCGGCGCTGAAGCTGGCCGGTGCCGCATTCGGCCAGTGGGA
The DNA here is from genome assembly GCF_002207995.1 of Pantoea sp. VS1. Classification (NCBI taxonomy): domain Bacteria; kingdom Pseudomonadati; phylum Pseudomonadota; class Gammaproteobacteria; order Enterobacterales; family Erwiniaceae; genus Pantoea; species Pantoea sp. VS1. The sequence continues at coordinate 7,321 of NZ_NHZE01000017.1, read as the reverse complement.
AATTTGTATCATCTGGGGTCTTGCTGTCTCCATGGCGGTTTATCTGAGCGCAGGCGTATCCGGCGCTCACCTCAATCCGGCAGTCACGGTTGCCCTGTGCCTGTTCGCCAACTTCGAAGGCCGCAAAGTTTTACCTTATATTGTGTCGCAAATCGCTGGCGCGTTCTGTGCGGCGGCGCTGGTCTACGGTCTTTACTACAATCTGTTCTTTGATTACGAAGCCAGCCACCAGATGGTACGCGGCAGCGTGCAGAGCCTCGATCTGGCCGGTATCTTCTCCACCTATCCGAACCCGCACATCACCGTGGCGCAGGCGTTCCTGGTGGAAATGGTAATTACCGCCGTGCTGATGGCGGTGATCATGGCGCTGACCGACGACGGCAACGGCGTACCGCGTGGCCCACTGGCGCCGCTGCTGATTGGTCTGCTGGTGGCGGTGATTGGCGGTTCCATGGGTCCGCTGACCGGCTTCGCCCTGAACCCGGCGCGTGACTTCGGTCCGAAGCTGTTCGCCTTCTTCGCGGGCTGGGGTAACGTGGCGTTCACCGGTGGTAAAGATATTCCTTACTTCCTGGTGCCAATTTTTGGCCCGCTGGTCGGTGCCTGCCTCGGAGCCTTCGGTTACCGTGCGCTGATTGGCCGTCACCTGCCGGGCAACCTTGCAGAAACCAGTAAAACAGAAAAACCGGTCGCGCGCGCTGAGCAGCGTAAAGCGTAAGTTTCATCGTTAATCATCAGGAAACCATAATGACTACGACTGATAAAAAATATATTGTCGCGCTCGATCAGGGCACAACCAGCTCACGTGCCGTGGTGCTCGATCATGACGCCAACATCGTCGCCGTCTCACAGCGCGAATTCACCCAGATCTACCCGAAAGCCGGCTGGGTTGAACACGATCCGATGGACATCTGGGCCTCGCAGAGCTCCACGCTGGTGGAAGTGCTGGCGCACGCTGATATCCGTTCTGACCAAATCGCCGCCATCGGTATCACCAACCAGCGTGAAACCGCGATTGTCTGGGACAAAGAGACCGGCAAACCGATTTACAACGCCATCGTCTGGCAGGATCCGCGTACCGCCGACTACTGTAACAAGCTGAAGAAAGAGGGTCTGGAAGAGTACATCCAGCACACCACCGGTCTGGTGATTAACCCGTACTTCTCCGGCACCAAGGTGAAGTGGATTCTCGACCACGTGGAAGGCGCACGCGAGCGGGCGAAACGCGGCGAACTGCTGTTCGGCACCGTCGACACCTGGCTGGTGTGGAAAATGACCCAGGGCCGCGTGCACATCACCGATCACACCAACGCATCGCGTACCATGATGTACAACATCCACAAGCTGGAGTGGGATGCGCGCATGCTGGAGATTCTGGATATTCCGCGTGAAATGCTGCCGGAAGTGAAAGGATCGTCCGAAATCTACGGCCAGACCAACATTGGTGGTAAGGGCGGTACGCGTATTCCTATCGCCGGTATCGCCGGTGACCAGCAGGCTGCGCTGTATGGCCAGCTGTGTGTACAGCCTGGTATGGCGAAAAACACCTACGGCACCGGCTGCTTTATGCTGATGAACACCGGTACCGAAGCGGTTACTTCTACTCACGGTCTGCTGACCACCATCGCCTGCGGTCCACGCGGCGAGGTGAACTACGCGCTGGAAGGTGCCGTGTTCATCGGTGGTGCGTCAATTCAGTGGCTGCGCGATGAGATGAAGCTGATCAGCGATGCGGGCGACTCCGAATACTTCGCAATGAAAGTCAAAGACACCAACGGCGTGTACATGGTGCCGGCCTTCACCGGTCTCGGCGCACCGTACTGGGACCCGTATGCGCGCGGCGCAATCTTCGGCCTGACCCGTGGTGCCAACGCCAACCACATCATTCGCGCCACGCTGGAGTCCATTGCTTACCAGACGCGTGATGTGCTGGAAGCGATGCAGAACGATGCCGATACCCGCCTGCAGTCGCTGCGCGTGGATGGCGGTGCGGTGGCCAACAACTTCCTGATGCAGTTCCAGTCCGATATTCTCGGCACGCGCGTGGAGCGTCCGGAAGTGCGTGAAGTGACCGCGCTGGGTGCGGCTTACCTCGCCGGTCTGGCGGTCGGCTTCTGGAACGATCTGGAAGAAGTTCGTGCTAAAGCCGTGGTGGAACGCGAGTTCCGTCCAAGCATTGAAACCACCGAACGCAACGTACGCTATGCCGGCTGGAAAAAAGCCGTGGCACGCGCCCAGGCGTGGGAAGAAGAAGAGTAACACTTGTGCTGACCCGCGGCGCCCTGCCGCGGGTTTTTCCCGTCCCCCTGCCCCGCTGTGCTACACTGCCCGCCTGTTTTTTGTCAGGTGCAGACCATGAAACGAGAACTCGCGATTGAATTTTCCCGTGTGACCGAAGCCGCTGCGTTAGCGGGCTATCACTGGTTAGGACGCGGCGACAAGAATGCCGCCGACGGCGCCGCCGTCAACGCTATGCGCATTATGCTCAACACCATCAACATCGACGGCCAGATCGTGATTGGCGAAGGCGAAATCGACGAAGCACCGATGCTCTACATTGGTGAGAAAGTCGGTACCGGCCACGGCGATGCGGTGGACATTGCAGTTGATCCTATCGAAGGCACGCGTATGACTGCGATGGGCCAGGCCAACGCGCTGGCGGTGCTGGCGGTGGGCGATAAAGGCAGCTTCCTGCACGCACCTGATATGTATATGGAAAAGCTGATTGTCGGTCCGGGCGCGCGCGGCGCTATCGATCTCAACCTGCCGCTCGCCACCAATCTGCAGGCGATTGCGCAGGCACTCAATAAACCGCTTAGCCAGCTGACGGTGTCGATTCTCGCCAAACCGCGTCACGATGCGGTCATCGCGCAGCTGCAGCAGCTGGGCGTGCGCGTGTTTGCTTTCCCGGACGGCGACGTGGCGGCCTCGATTCTTACCTGTATGCCGGACAGCGAAGTGGACGTGCTGTATGGCATCGGCGGTGCGCCAGAAGGCGTGGTGTCGGCGGCGGTGATCCGCGCCATGGATGGCGACATGCAGGCGCGCCTGCTGGCTCGTCATCAGGTCAAAGGGGATTCGGCCGAAAACCGCCGTCTGGGTGAGCAGGAGCTGGCGCGCTGTGCCGAAATGGGCATCAACGCCGGGGAAGTGCTGACGCTGCAACAGATGGCGCGTAACGATAACGTGATTTTCGCGGCGACCGGCATCACCACGGGCGATCTGCTAAAGGGCATCACGCGCCAGGGCAATATCGCCACCAGCGAAACGCTGCTGGTGCGCGGTAAATCGCGCACCATTCGCCGCATTCAGTCGATCCACTATCTGGACCGCAAAGACGCGGCGCTGCACCCTTTTATCCTGTAACCGTCTGTTTGCCGCTCTCCGGATGACGCGAGAGCGGCCACCAGCACAGCAGCATCACCAGCGACGTCACAAACATTAACATACCGAGGCTCGACTGATCGTGCTGCGGCAGCAGCGCTGAGAGCCACGCCACCACGCCGGAACCCAGATTCTGCAGGCCCCCGATCAGCGCACCGGCACTGCCGGCCAGCCACGCGTAAGGCTCCATCGCGCCAGAAGTTGCCAGCGGAAACAGCATGCCCGCGCCGAAGAAGAACAGCGCGGCCGGTACCAGCAGCGTCCAGATAGTCATCACGCCAAACCACGCCGGCAGCCACATCAGCAGGCCCGCCAGCAGGCAGCTGTTCACGCCATACCACATCAGCGTATGCCAGGATTTCTGCTCGCGGCCGGCAAACCAGGCACCAAAAAAGGCCGCCGGAATCGGCAGGATGAACAAAATACTCACCGTCAGCCCGTCCAGCCCCAGCACGCCCGCCATCAGTACACCACAGCTGGCCTCAAATACCGCAATGCCCGCCAGCGCGCCGATCAGCAGTAGCAGATAACGCACAAAGTTGCCGTCGCTGAGCAGCGTGATGTAGCGGCGCAGAAACGGTGTCGCGGGCGCATCCACCGGACGGGTCTCCGGTAGCCAGCGTGCCATCGCCGCCGTTACGCCAACACACAGCAGCAGCAGGAAAGCAAAGCAGGCGTGCCAGCCAAACAGATGGGTCAGCAGCGCACCGATTACCGGTGCCAGCAGCGGGCTGACCAGAATGCCCATGTTGAGCAGGCTGTTGGCCTGGCGCAGCGCAATGCCGGAGTAGAGATCGCGCGGCATGGTGCGCGCCATGACGCCAGCCACGCCGGTGCCCAGTCCCTGCACCGCACTGCCCAGCACCAGCACACTCAGCGACGGCGCAAACAGGGCGATCAGCGCGCCCGCCGCGAAGATCGTCATGCCCGCGAGGATCACCGGCCGCCGGCCAATGCTGTCCGACAGCGGGCCGTAGATCAGCTGCGATCCGCCGTAGGTCATCAGATAGGCCGCCATCACCTGCTGCATGGCGCCGCTGCGCACGTTAAGCGCCTCTGCCATGTTCGCCATGGCGGGCACATAGATGGTCTGCGCCATCTGCCCGACCGCCACCAGCACAATCAGCATGAACAGCAGGAAGCGGTTTTGCGTATTACTCATCATCATGGAACAAAATGTCTGCCTGAGAAACAAAGTAATGACAGCACTAAACAGGGCTGCCGGAGAGTTATGGCGGCAAAAATATCAGGAATTGCGCACAAAGCGAGAGGCGGGCGTAAAGCGATATCTCAGGCACCGTCAAGCTTCTGTACCAGGCTGTAACGTGGCCGCTACAGTTGCTGATGTGTGCGGACGATTTGTCGCAGAGAGCCCTTTACCCGCTGCGGGGCTGGAAATCTGGTGCCGGGCTGACGAAGATAGAAAGAGACCAATTATCAATCATCAGGAGCGAACATGGCAGAGTGGGTCAATGCAGAAGTAAAAGAAGTGAAAAACTGGACCGACGCACTGTTCAGCCTGCGCGTCACGGCGCCCATCGACCCTTTTACCGCCGGCCAGTTTGCCAAGCTGGCGCTGGAAGTCGACGGCGAGCGCGTGCAGCGCGCCTACTCCTACGTTAACGCGCCGCAGGATCCGCTGCTGGAGTTCTATCTGGTAACGGTGCCGGAAGGGAAGCTCAGCCCGCGTTTACAGGCGCTGCAGCCCGGCGATCAGGTGATGGTGACCAAAGAGGCGGCCGGTTTCTTTGTGCTGGATGAGATCCCCGACTGCCAGACGCTGTGGATGCTGGCGACCGGCACGGCGATCGGCCCGTATCTGTCGATTTTGCAACAGGGCGAAGGGCTGGAACGCTTCGACAACATTGTGCTGGTACACGCTGCGCGCTATGCCGCCGACCTGAGTTTTCTGCCGCTGATGCAGCAGCTACAGCAGCGTTATCAGGGCAAGCTGCACATTCAGACGGTGGTCAGCCGCGAGCAGATGCCCGGTTCACTGCATGGCCGCGTACCGCAGCTGATTGAGAGCGGAGAACTGGAAAACGCCGTGGGCCTGCCAATGCACGCCGACACCAGCCACGTGATGTTATGCGGTAACCCGCAGATGGTGCGCGATACCCAGCAATTGCTGAAAGAGACCCGCGATATGCGCAAGCATTTCAAGCGTAAACCGGGCCACATGACCAGCGAGCATTACTGGTAATCGCGCCGGCAGCAAAATGTCAGATTTTTCCCGGCGCGGGTTTTGACTTTCAGCGGTAAAAACCGTTCTAATCGTGGGCTAAGTGAATGATTTAGGGCCGAAGCAATGAAGAATCTGCCAGTCGCGCTGCTGCTCAGCGTCGCACTGACATTTCCCGCCTGGGCGGAGGACGCGCCCGCGCAGGATCGCAACGATCACCTGCCTGCGGCGCCGTATCTGCTGGCGGGTGCGCCCACCTTTGATATGACCATCGCGCAGTTCCGCGAAAAGTACAACGCCGCCAATCCTGACCTGCCGCTGCAGGAGTATCGCGCCATCGACAACCGCGATGACAAGAGCCACCTGACACGTGCCGCCAGCAAAATCAGCGAAACGCTGTATGCCTCTACCGCGCTGGAACAGGGCACCGGCAAGATTAAAACGCTGCAGATTACCTGGCTGCCGGTGCCGGGCCCGGATATGAAAGCGGCACAGACACGCGCCATGGATTACATGACTGCACTACTGCGCTTTTTTGTGCCCGGTTTGTCAGCGGAAGAGGGACACAAGAAGCTCGACGGCCTGCTCAGCGCCGGCAAGGGCGCACGCTATTTTTCCCGCACCGAAGGTGCGCTGCGCTTTGTGGTCGCAGACAACGGCGACAAGGGACTGACCTTCGCCGTTGAGCCCATTAAACTGGCGCTCGCTAGCCCCTGATCTCCCCGGCAAAAATGACGAAAAGCAAAGCCAGCGCCCCATTTGATCTCTATACTGTCTGGCAGACATCGCTGCCCCGATGGCAGCGCTATTTCATGAATCGCGTTATGCGGAGGAAAGAATGCGACATCCACTGGTTATGGGTAACTGGAAACTGAATGGCAGCAAGCACATGGCGGGCGAGCTGATTGAAGGCCTGCGCAAAGAGCTGTCAGGTGTGGAAGGCTGCGGTGTGGCGATTGCTCCGCCGGCGATCTATCTGGATCAGGCCAAACACGCCATTTCCGGCAGCCACATTGCGCTGGGTGCGCAGAACGTTGACGTGAACCTGTCTGGCGCTTTCACCGGTGAAACCTCTGCCGAGATGCTGAAAGACATCGGCGCGAAATACATCATCATCGGCCACTCTGAGCGCCGCACCTACCATAAAGAGAGCGACGAGTTCATCGCGAAGAAATTCGCCGTGCTGAAGGCCGCTGGCCTGGTACCGGTGCTGTGCATCGGTGAGACCGAAGCCGAGAACGAAGCTGGCAAAACTGAAGAAGTGTGCGCACGTCAGATCGACGCCGTGCTGGAAACCCAGGGCGCAGCGGCCTTCGAAGGCACGGTTATCGCCTATGAGCCAGTCTGGGCCATCGGTACCGGTAAATCAGCGACCCCAGCGCAGGCGCAGGCAGTACACAAATTCATTCGCGACCACATCGCGAAGAAAGATGCCGCTATCGCTGAGCAGGTAATCATTCAGTACGGCGGTTCGGTTAACGACAAAAACGCCGCAGAACTGTTCACCCAGCCGGACATTGACGGCGCGCTGGTGGGCGGTGCGTCGCTGAAGGCCGACGCTTTCGCGGTGATCGTCAAAGCCGCTGCAGCAGCCAAAAACGCGTAAGTTGCTGACGCAAAGAAAGGCGGCTGATGAGCCTAATGCCGATCAGTTAAGACAAAAATGATCGGTTGAACGATCCGGTCGCTGTGTGAAAATCCGTAATCTCTCATGGATGATTACGGATTTTTTTATGCTCCTCAGCCAGGCCCTTG
>NZ_NHZE01000168.1:0-415 GCF_002207995.1 Pantoea sp. VS1 | reverse complement strand
GCGTCAGCAGCCGGACGCTGAGCCGAGTAACGGCAGGTTGAAAGTGACAGACCTGCCAGCCTGCAGGCACGGCGTTGCGACAAACCTGCGGCCTCGCACATGACTTCCACGGCTTCCCGCTTCTGGTCTGTCGTCAGAACTTTCGGCCAAGAGCCACCTGAAGCGCCTCCTTATCCAGCATGGCTTCAGCGAGCAGCTTCTTGAGGCGGGCGTTCTCCTCTTCAAGCGACTTGAGCCGCTTCACTTCGGGAACTTCCATGCCACCAAACTTCTTGCGCCAGGTGTAAAAGGTAGCGTCTGAAATGGCATGCTTGCGGCAGAGTTCCCGGGCTGAAACCCCGGCTTCTGCCTCGCGGAGAATACTGATGATCTGTTCGTCGGAAAATCGCTTCTTCATGGGGATGTCCTCATGTGG
>NZ_NHZE01000167.1:0-2257 GCF_002207995.1 Pantoea sp. VS1 | reverse complement strand
GCTCTCGCCGGCAATGTCCTGGCAGATTTTCTGATTGGACACCTGCGACACCGGCCAGAGGCCGCCGATGATGCCCTGCGCGGCCTGACAGGAGCTCATGTTCATGGAGTTCACGTCCGAGGCCAGCTTCTGCAGGAAGTCTTTGGCCTGCTTGAGCTCCGGCACCATCGTCTGCAGCGCGAGATCAAAGGCGTAGCCGGCGGCGTTACTCATAATCTGCTTCACGAACCGCTGCAGCTCGGCGCCGTTGATAAAGGAAAACGCCCCGAGGTAGGCATCGATGCCGCCGCAGCCCGCGTTCAGCGAGGGCACCTGCATCGAGATGAGCTGCACCTGTTTGACGGGGTTACGCAGATAAACCGAACCGCCGGTGAAGTAGCCCGCGGCCTGCCCCTGCCACGCCTGCGCTTTCGAGACGTTGCCGTCAAAGCCGAGGCTGCCAAAGTAACCGTTGAGGTCGCCCTGCACGTCGGCCAGCGCCGGGGCGCTGATGGTCAGCGCCGCCAGAGCGCTGATAACTAGATGACGAAGGTTCATGATGCCGCCCTCACATTAAAACGATCTTTCTTTTTCATTGAAAACTCCGGTCTGTCATGAATCCGTGCCGGCGCAGCGTGATGCTGACCAGCGCGCCGCAGCCAAAGCCGCCGGCAAGGGCAAACAGGAACAGCAGCGGGTAGAGCTGCAACCCGCTCAGCAGCAGCGCATCGGTGCCGTAAGCGACACCGGCGGGCAGGCGGGCAAGGTCGCAGGCAAGCCAGGCGTAAATCCCGGACGCCGCCAGCATTGAGGCGCAGACGAGCAGCAGCGCCGTCTCGGTTCGCGAGAGCGTAAAAGGGTGTTCCGTCATGATTTTTTCCGTATGCGGCGGGGCCGCGTGCGTTACTGCGGGGTCAGCGAAGCACTGCTCGGTACCGGCCCCAGCGTGTCGGGCGGCAGATGGTCAATGTCGGCCTCGATCATCTGCGCGAGGCGCTGGCTTACCGTGCCCATGTCGGTGTCGCCCTGATAAAGCGGATAAGCCATGTTGGTATTCACGTTGACCATAAAGGTGGTCGGCGTCGCGATGGGCAGACCGTTGCCGAAGAACGTCAGGATCTCGCCGGCGATGGGCTCGTTCGGCCCGGCTTTACGCGGAATGAGCGCCACCGGGAAGGACGTGTCGCCGTAGCCGTCAAGCGTATACGGATACACTTTTATGCCGGTTTCATCCGCCCACGCCTTCAGTTTTGGATCAAACTTCGCGCTGTACTGGCAGCCGCGCTGCATGAACACCACCACGGCGTAGTCGTTGAGGTTCACGCGCCGGCCGTCGGTCAGCGTCATCAGATTCGGCGGCTTCGCCGGCGCGGTTCGGGCAGGCTGGCTGCCGGGCAGCCCGAAGTCAGGCAGCTGTGCCCCCTGCTGCGCCTTTGCCTGCTCCAGCGCGGCGATGTCGTCGGCCACGGAGGCCTGTGCCAGCACCGGCAGCAGCAGCGTCGCCGCCAGCAGAACCTTAAGCCTCATGATGGCCTCCCGGTCCGCGGCGCGCGCGGCGGTATGCAATGAGTTCGCCCGCCAGTGCCACAGCGGCCAGCACAAAGGCGGCCATGGCGCCGGTGATCAGAACCTGATGGGTCAGCGTCAGCGAGTAGTTCATCATCTGGCGCAGGCAGTTCAGTATGACGCCCGCCATAAACAGCGTGATGATAAGCGGCAGTCGGTTCATGCATGTTCTCCTTTTGCCCGGCGGCGCAGGTGCCACACGGCCAGATTAGATATGACGGAAAGCACCACTGCGGCCCTGTAGAGCAACAGCAGCGTGCTGCTGGCCTCAGCAGCCCACGCCTCGCGGCTGACCGCCGCCTTCTCACACATCACGGGCGTGGGGGCAGGTTTTAACGCCTCCAGGACAGGCGCGCCGTGTTGAGGTTCATCGGACGCTACAGGCAGAAAGGCCTTCACGGGCCGGCCCTGCGGGACGCAGTCCCACACCTGCCCCGGCGGCGCGTCGCGCACCAGTTTTTCGGCCTCACCGAGCAGCATCTGCCCGGCGCCGCCGGCATGGTGTGCGGACAGCAGAAACAGCAGGAAGAACAGTAGCGCCGGGTGGATAACCAGCGTCTGCATCAGCAGGTTCGTCAGGCCACGGGCAGCGCGCAGCCGCCCGTGCCAGACGGGTGATAGCGTCAGCATCAGGAACTCCTCAGAAGTTAGGTTTAAAGCCGGTGGCCACGTTAAGAAAGCGCTTCGCCAGGTCATCCTGCGTCATAAAACC
>NZ_NHZE01000166.1:0-24738 GCF_002207995.1 Pantoea sp. VS1 | reverse complement strand
GGCGATCGTCGCCGTTGTGTTGATTGCAGTACAGGCTGATATCGTTGCCGTCGTAGACAATAAAGCGCCAGCCCGGCAGCTGAAAGGCATAGTAACTTTTTGGCAGCGGCAGCGCGTCATCGAGGTGATGCGCGATGGTCTGGGCGTCGTGATTCCCCAGCACCACGGCATGCGGATGGAGTAGCCGATCGTAGAGCGGCAGCAGCGTGGCATAGCTGGCCCAGTGGCGATCCACCAGATCGCCGAGCGTAACGACAAAATCCAGCGGCTGCTGATTGAGCGCGGTTATCGCCTGCGGCAGCTTATGCAGCGCATGACGATAGTAGAGATTTGCCGGGACATCCGCCTCAACGTCAGCATATTGCGGATCGGCCAGCAGCCCGAAGCGCAGCGTGCCGTCGAGCGGTGCCGCGCGTAAATCCGGTAACTGATACAGCTCAGCGACATCACCCAGCCGCTGGTGTTGCGCTGCGGTTAGCGCATGGGCATATCCCATCTCTGGCTCTCCTTAGCGAATACCGGCACGCATGAATGACTGAATAAACTGCCGCTGGAACAGCAAAAACAGCAGCAGCAGCGGCAAGGTGGTCATCAGTGTTGCTGCCCCAATCAGCGCCCACTGCACGCCCTGCTCCGGCGCAGAAAACAGCTGCAGCCCGACGGTTAACGGACGCACCTGAACCGAGTCGGTGATCACCAGCGGCCAGAGAAAATCGTTCCAGTGGAAGCTGATCGAGACCAGCGCGAACGCCACATAGATTGGCTTTGCCAGCGGAATGTAGATGTGGCGCAGAATGTAAAACCGGCTGGCCCCTTCAACGGTTGCCGCCTCTTCCAGCACCAGCGGAATGCTTTTGAACGTCTGCCGCAGCAGAAAGATGGCGAACGCCGAGGCAAAGTACGGCAGCGCAATGCCGGTCAGGGTATCGCGCAGCCCGAGCGCGCTGATGGTGCGGTAATTATTCAGAATCAGCACATCCGGGCTGATCATCAGCTGCAGCAGAATCAGCGCGAAGAGGAAACCGGAAAATTTCAGGCGGAACCGCACCAGTGCATAAGCGGCCAGCGTGGCCAGCACCAGCTGGACCACCACAATCATCAGCACCAGCAGCGTGGTATTGAGGAAGTAGCGGGCAAACGGTGCCGCGTGCCAGGCATTGATGAAGTTCTCCAGCGTCAGCGGCGCCAGCAGCGAAAAGTGCCCCAGTCCGGCGGCCGGATGAATGGCAATCCACAGCGCCACCAGCATCGGCAAGCTCCACAACAGCGCGGCCAGCCAAATCAGCAGGTTGAGCGCAAAACCGCCCGGAGAGGATGCAGCTTTCATTGATAATGGGCTCGCTTATCCAGCAGATGAAATTTGATCAACGCAATCGATCCGAGGATCACCAGCAGCACTACCGTCATGGCCGACGCGGCTGGCATGTCCCAGAAACTGAACGCGGTACGATAGATATAAAACAGCAGCAGGCTACTGCTGTTGTTTGGGCCGCCGTTGGTCATGGCAATCACCTGATCGACAATGCGGAAGGCGTTCATCGAGGCGTTGATCAGCACAAACAACGTGGTTGGCAGCAGTAGCGGCCACTGCACGCGGCGGAAAAAGTAACCGCGCGATGCGCCTTCAATCGCGGCGGCTTCGCTGAGGCGCGGATCGATCTGCTGCAGCGCGGCTAGATAAAAGATCATGAAAAAGCCCGCCTCGCGCCATACCGAAACCGCCATCAGGCAGTACAGCGTGGTATCCGGCTCGCCGAGCCAGTTGACCGCCGGTAGCGAAAACCATGCCAGCAGGCTATTCAGGATGCCAAGCTGCGGTGTATAGAAAAACAGCCACAGATTGGCGATGGCGATCATCGGCAGCAGCGACGGAATGAAGAAGGCCGCACGCACCAGTGCGTTGCCGCGCAGCCGACGATTGACCGCCAGCGCCATCAGCAGCGCCAGCATTACCGCCAGCGGAATGGTGATCAGCGCATACAGCAGGTTATTCCACAGCGACTGCATAAAAATGTCGTCATCCAGCAGCGCGCGATAGTTATCCAGCCCGACAAAATGGGCCGGATGCGAAGCGCGCGCAGCGCTGAACAGGCTCTGCCACAGCGTGGCCAGTGCCGGGTAATGGGTAAACAGCAGCAGGAAGCTGAGCGCGGGCAGCAGCAGCAAATAGCCGCTGAGCTGCAATGACCACCCGCGCGGGCGCAGCGTGGCGGCGCTGCCAGAGAATGAGCTCATCACGCGGCCGTCACTGATAGTTTTTCAGCAGGCGGTCAGCCTGTTTCTGCGCATCGGCCAGCGCCTGGGCCGGGGTTTTGCTCTGCGTCACCGCTGCTTCAATGGCGTGATTGAGCGCGTCCTGAATCTGCACGCTGTTGTAGGTCGAGAGTTCCGGCTGAGCATATTTCAGCTGCTCACGCGCCACCAGTGCCTGAGGCACCTGCTGCACATAGGCTTTCATTGCCGCCGTGTCCCACGCTGCTGGCGAGGTGGCGACATAGCCGGTAGCGATACTCCAGCGCGCGGCCTGTTCCGGTGCAGTGACCCAGCGGATGAAGCGCATCGCCGCCTGCTGCTGCGCCGGTGAGGCGCTTTTGAACACGTACAGGTTGCCGCCACCGGTCGGGCTGCCGCGCTGGGTTTTCTCCGGCAGCATGGCGACGCCAAACGGGAAGGTCGCGTTGTCGTGCACGTTGGTCAGGTTGCCGGTGGTGGTGACCATCATGGCCGTTTTGCCGCTGATGAAATCCTGCGGCGTGGTGCCCCAGGCAATCGCACCCTTCGGCGACACTTCCTCTTTCTGGCCGAGATCGGTCAGCCACTGCAGGGTTTCCACGTTGCCCGGCGTGTTGAAATACACGGCGTTGCCCTTGCCGTTATCCAGCCGTCCGCCATTGGTGGCTGCCAGCCCCTGGAAATTCCAGTAGCCGTTCGGCGTGGAAGGGATTTCAATGCCCCACTGGCTGACGCCGCTGGCCTGTTTCAGCGTCAGTTTTTTGCTGTATGCCACCACCTGCTGCCAGGTGGCGGGCGGTGTATTCGGATCGAGGCCGGCTTTCTCAAATGCCTGTTTATTCCAGTACATCACCACGGTTGAGCGCTGAAAAGGCACGCCCCACACTTTGCCCTCAATGCGACGCAAAAAGGCCGGATAGAAGCTGTCGATCCACTGTTTGCCCTCTTCACCCGTGGCTAAATCGCTGGCGGCGACGATGGCACCGGCATCCATCAGCGACCAGGCTTCAATATCGCCCATCACCGCCAGCTGCGGTGCGTTACCGCCGCGAAACGCCGTCAGCGCTTTGGTCACAGTGGTGGCGTAATCGCCGGTGTAGACCGGCTGAATGCTGATCTCAGGGTACTGTTTTTCAAAATCCGCCACCAGGGCTTCCACGGTGTGGCTGACTTTACCGCCGACCGCAATCGGATAGTACATCTGTAACTTCACCGGCTCAGCAGCAAACACCGACGCGGAGGCACACAGCATAACGACACAAGCCAGAGGCGAGAAACGGATCGCAGACATGATTTTCCCTTGAATAAACGACAACGGTTAAACAGCGTATTTTTTCTCAGCGAGCAACATCGGGTGTTCTGCAGCGACACAGCGCTGACCGCTGGTGGTGGAAAACAGGTATTGCCGGCTGGTGGACCACTGCAGGCCGACCAGGCTGTCATCCGTGAAGCGCTGCAGGCCGGGCACTTTGACGGTCAGTGATTCCGTGATGCCGGGCAACCGACAGACCAGCAGCGTATCCGCGCCCATGTATTCGTAGCTCACTACCCGTGCACTCAGCGCGGCCTGCTGCGGGGCGACCAGCTGGATATCCTCCGCGCGCAGGCCCAGACTCAGCGCCGTTTCGCCGGCATAGGTCAGGAGCGGTGTGCTGAGATGGCTGAGGTAGTGATGCGCGCCTTTGCTGTGCAGTGGCAGGATATTCATTGGCGGTGCGCCAATAAACTGCGCGGCAAAACAGCTCGCCGGCTGGTTGTAGAGCTGGTCTGGCGTGCCGTGTTGCTCAATACGGCCATCGTTGAGCAGAATGATGTGATCGGCCATGCTCATCGCTTCGGTCTGATCGTGGGTGACGTACAACATGGTCAGCCCGAGCTGCTTTTGTAGCGCGCGGATTTCGCGCCGCATGCTCTGGCGCAGTTTGGCATCCAGGTTGGATAACGGCTCATCCATCAGGCACAGCGTATTGTTGGCGATCACCGCCCTGCCCAGCGCCACGCGCTGCTGCTGGCCGCCGGAGAGCTGTGAAGGCAGGCGCGCCAGCAGCGGTTCCAGCTCAAGCAGTGCGCTGACCTGCGCCAGCCGGGCGGCAAACTGTTTCTTATCTTCACCGCGCGCCTTCAGGCCAAACAGCAGATTCTCCCGCACGCTCAGGTGAGGAAACAGCGCGTAAGACTGAAACACCATCGACAGCTTGCGCTGCGCCGGTGGCAGAGGCGTGACGTCGGTGTGATTGAAATAAATGCGGCCGCTGTCGGCCGTTTCCAGCCCGGCGAGGGTGCGCAACAGCGTCGATTTACCGCAGCCTGAAGGCCCCAGCAGTGCGACGAAACTGCCTTGCGCCACGTCGAAGCTGATATCCTGCAGCGCGATTTTATCGCCCCAGGTTTTGGTGATGTGTTGCAGCGAGAGATGGCTCATGCATCCGCAGTCCTGAAATCAGAATGGCGGTAAGCTAGCTGAGGCGGATGAAAGATTTATGGCGCTGACGTGACGGTTGGGTGATGGACGGCGACCTGGCGCAGCATCCCCCTCACCCGGCACGCCCGCAGGCCGCGCCGGGCAGGCGTTTATGCGTTACTGTGACATGCTCAGAATGGTGCGGATGTTCTGCGCCGTGGTGGCAATGATGTCGATAGCGCCGGTGCGCAGCGCGCCGAGGATCGCCATGGCTTTGGTGTTTTCAGCGGCAATGGCAATCACGCAGGGAATTTTACGCAGCTCGTCGATACTCAGGCCAATTACCCGGTCGTTCATCACCGTATCCACGTGCTGGCCCTGGGCATTAAAAAAATCATAGCCGGCCACATCACCGGTCACGCCCTGATTGACGCTGGCATCAATGATCTCATGCGGTGTGAACCAGCCGAGCTTAACCATATAGCTGTTTTCGTTCATGTCACCAATGCCCACCAGTGCCACATCCGCTTTGCGCGCGCGGTCGAGCGTCTCTTTGATGGTGCCGTTTTGCATGAAGGCGTCGCGCAGCGCCCGGTTTTCGACGTAAGCCGGGGCGTACAGGGTTTCGCTGATGCCGCCAAACTTTTTGGCCAGCCGGCGGCTGATGTGGTCCGCGTTGATGGCATCCCCCGGACGATGGGTGCCGCCGATGCCGCTGATAAACAGGCAGTTGCGCGTCGGCACCTGACCGGGATAATCGGCGACGGCCGCCACGTTGCGTCCCTGGCCCACGGCGACAATGGCGTTGTCTTTCAGCGACTGCGCGAGATGCGCCGACACCAGCGCAGCCACCTGACGCCGCTGCTCGTCGCTGTCTGGCGAATCGAGGGCAATCAGCGCGCGCTGCAGATGGGGAAAGCGCGTTTGCAACTGCTGTTCCAGCCGCGTACTGAACACCGGATGGTAGCGCACATTGATCTCGACGATGCCCTCTTCACGCGCGCGTTTCAGCAGTCGCCCCACCTTGATACGGGAAATCCCAAACTTACGCGCAATCTCCTCCTGGGTGATTTCGTCCTGATAGTAGGCGACGGCAATTTCCGTCAGCAGCTCGGAGTCCTGAGAAAGCGTGTTTTTTTCCATCCGTTACCTGTCTTGTATCGTCGTGCGGAGTGCTCAGCAGGGAGTTATATCATTGATGCGACTCGCTTCGCCAGCCAGCAACGCCGCGAGTCGCCGCGGCTGTCACGCTTAACGCTGAATGGCGTCAATTTTCAGCATGCGGGCAATAACCTTATCCAGCTCTTGCTGATCGAAGATCTGTTTCCAGTCCGGTTTGATGATCTTCTCGCGGCCATACTCCATGGCGATCATGCAGGCGTCCGAGAACGGGTTGGTGGCGCGGAAAGCCACCGCCAGCGCAATCTGAATATGGCCGTACAGCATGGCCTTCGCTGCCTCTTCCGGGACGCCGCTGTGTTTCACCGTTTCATCCAGCGCCTCTTTCATGAAGGCACCGACCATGCAGGCGACGGTTTCGACCAGCGTCGGCTCCAGATACGCCAGTTGCGTCACCGTGACCCAGTGCACCTGATCAACCGGGCCGTACATCACGCTGATTACCTTACTCAGCTCTGCCTTCTGTTCAGCGCTGCCGCTTTCCCAGGCTGCCGCGACGTGCTGGACGGCAGCAACGCCACCAAACGCATCGGCGTGCTCCTCTTTGGTGTAGCGGGCCAGAAATACTGACGGATGGCACGGGTGCGCGACCGCATACTCGATGCCGTCACGCTGGGCGATCAGGTTGGCGTAGGCCGCGGCCGGATCGAGCGTCAGCAGCACCGCACCGCTTTGCATCTGTGGCACCACGCTTTGCGAGACTTTGCCCAGTACGATATCCGGCACGGCGAGGATCACCACGTCACTCAGCGGCACCACCGACGCGGCATCCGACAGCTCGCGTCCCTGTGCAGTCACCTGCTGCTGCGCCTGCGGTGAATTCTCGCAGTAAAACACCTGATAAGCGCTGTGCTGCAAATTAGCGGAAATACGCATGCCCATTTTGCCGCCTGCGCCGATCACGGTGATGGTTTTCAATGCCTTGCTCATGTTAACGACTCCTGATCTTGTTTACTGCGTAGGAATTCAACGGCGCGGCGGGTCCATTCGGCTTCCCGCGCGCAGGTCTGCGCGGCATCGTCCTGCCACGGCAACCAGTGTTCGATGATTTGGTTGATGTCGCGATCGACCGGCCGCACGCTGGCGATCAGCCGGTCATAATCCAGCTTCCCTTCGCCCATCGGACAGCCGGCCAGGGTAAAACCGACCCAGCCGGCACGGCGGGTAAAAGCGAAATCTTTGATGTGCAGATTGCCGACGCGCGCAGCGGTATTGGCGATCACCTGCTCCTGCAGTTCCAGTCCGGCGACGCAGTTGGCCGGATCGAGACAGACACACAGCCACGGCGAGAGAAAGCGGTTGATCACCGACATCATCGCCGCGCTGCTGACCTGCTCGTAGGTTTCCAGGCACAGCCGCACCTGCTGGCGGGCAAAATCCGGCAGCACGGCAGCAATCAGATTGGCCGCTTCATCCAGCGATGGCCGGTGATCGGCGGTGTTGAACATTGAGCGGACTACGCGCGCGTCGAGAATGGCGGCGATGTGCAGATAGCGGCGCAGGTGCGCGCTGCCGAGACCGCGCGTACCCAGCTCCAGCGTGATGCCAAGCGCATCCGCCTGCTGACGCAGCGCCAGCAGCTGTTCATCTGACCACTGCTCAATCGCCGGGTAGTCGCAGATCTGAAATACTGACACGTCGAGATCGGCGGTGTGCTGCAGCATCTGCGCCAGCGTGAGCGGCTGTGGCACCTGGGGCGACATGCGCCAGAAAAAAGCGTAGGTGCTGAGTCCGATGCGGCTCATGACGGCAGCTCCTCAGCCAGCTCACTGGCTTCCTGCACGATTTGCGCCAGCGCCTGCGGATCGTGGGCAAAGCGGCCGAGGAACAGGCCGTTGACGTCGCCGCCGAGGCGCTGAATCAGACCCGGCCCGGCGCTGCCGCCGTAAATCACCCGCAGCGTGATGCCGTCTGGCGTCGTCAGCTGCTGTAGCCCGCTGCACACCGCGCGGATGTAGCTGTCCGGCGCCGGTTGCGGGGCACCGATGGCCCACTGCGGTTCGTAAGCAAACAACACTTCTCCGTGCAGATTGTGCTGTACTGCCTGCGCCAGCGCCTCCTGCAGCTGCTGCTGGCACAGCGCAATCGCCTGCTCAGGCGTGCCCTGCTGCGGTTCACCGATGCACAGCACCGGGGTCAGGCGATAACGCAGCGCCATCGCCACTTTGGCGGCAATCTGCGTTTTATCTTCATGAAAATGGCGACGGCGTTCGGCGTGACCGATCTCCGCCAGTGAGCACCCCAGCTCCTGCAGCATGCTGGCGCTGACCTCACCGGTCCAGGCGCCGTTTTCCGCCTGACACACGTCCTGCGCGCCGACGCGCACCGGCGTGCCGGCAAAGATCTCCGTCACCGCCGGGATGGCCGGATAAGCGGGCAGCACAAACAGCCCGACATCACCGCGCTGCACCGCCGGATGCTGCGCCAGCGTCGCAACCTCGCGACACCACGCCAGCGTTTGCTGATAGCCGAAATACATTTTCAGGCTGACGCCAAGCCAGATTTTAGGCTGAGCCATAATTACGCTCCCTGTTCAGATGCACTGTGTTCTTTTAACAGATTGCCAACGGTGTTGACGATCATCGCCAGTGAAACCGCACCGGCGTCCGGCGTGCCAACGCTTTTTTCTGCCAGCGGCCGCGCTCGCCCCACTTTCGGTACCAGCTGTGCGGTGGCCTGCGCGGCCTGCTCCGCCACCGCTGCCGCACGTAACCAGGCTTCAGTGAGTGATGCGCCCTGCGCGACCGCAGCGCTCAGCGTGTCGCTAAACGGAACCAGCACGTCAACCATGGTTTTATCACCGACGCGCGCTTTGCCGAAGTGCATAATGCCCTCTTTGGCATCCCGGACGCCGGCAGCGACGCGTGTTGCATCCGCTGCCGCGCTGTCGCCCAGCGCGGTGCCGAGCGCGGTCAGTGCCACGCCCCACAGGGCTCCGGACGTGCCGCCCGCTTTATCCGCCCAGACATCGGCGGCGCGACACAGCAGACTGCCAGCGCCGGCGCCACGCGCGGCCACCTCACGCGCCTTTTCCACTGCGCCGAGTATGCCGCGCTCCATGCCAATGCCGTGATCGCCGTCGCCCGCTACCGCATCAATGTCGCCCAGCTGGCCGGCATGACGCTGAATCATCACTGCCACCGCTTCCAGCAGCTCAAGAACGCGCCGGGCGCTGTGTTGTGATGCGGTGCTGGCCTGCGGTAACGTCTCTTCACGGATCTCTTCGCACTCGGCGGCGCTGAGCGGTTCGGCAATCAGGACGCTGCCTTTGCGGTAGGCTGGCGTATTGGCCGGCGCGCGCCACAGCGTTTCCAGTTCATCATCAAGCCACATCAGCGTCAGCGAGACGCCTGCCATGTTAAAACTGGTGACGAATTCGCCGACATCCGGCTCCACCACCTGCAACTGCGCCGCCGACAGCAGCTGGGCGATGCGGCGATACACCACAAACAGCTCTTCATACTTGACTGAACCGAGACCGTTGAGGATTACCGCCACGCGCTGTCCCGCCACCTGCGCCACATCCGCTGGCCGCTCACTCAGCAGCCGGTCGACAAAGATTTCTGCCAGCTCGTCGGCACGCGGCACCGCCGTTTCGCTGATGCCCGGCTCACCGTGGATGCCCAGCCCGAGCGCCATGCGCCCTTTCTCTACCTCAAACAGTGGATGCGCAGCGCCCGGCAGCGTGCAGCCGGAAAATGCCACGCCGAAGGTGCGGGTGCGATCGTTGGCGTGCTGCGCTTTTTTCAGCACCGTAGCCAGATCGTCACCCGCTTCTGCCGCGGCCGCCGCCACTTTAAACACACACAGATCGCCGGCGACGCCGCGTCGCTTCAGACGCTCATCGTGGCTGGCGCTGGACACATCATCCGTTACCGCCAGCACCTCACAGGCAATACCCTCAGCGCGCAGCCGCTCGCACGCCTGACCAAAATGCAGCACGTCACCGGCATAGTTTCCAAACAGCAACAGCACACCCGCGCCGTTATGCGCCGCGCGCGCGACGTTATAGATTTGCTGCGCTGACGGCGAAGCGAACAGATTGCCCATTGCCGCCCCGTGCGCCAGGCCCTGGCCGACCAATCCGGCAAAGGCGGGATAGTGACCGGAACCGCCACCGACAATCACCGCCACGGTATCCGGCTGGCTGCGCGTGCTGCGCACCACACCACCGCTCACCTGGCGTACTTTATCGGCGTTGGCGGCCACAAAGCCTTCGATCAGTTCCGCGGCAAACGCGGATGGCTGGTTAAACAGGTACGTCATGTTATTGCTCCTGTACAAATGAGGCTGGCAGAGGCTGCGCGCGACGGCGATTGAGGAACAGCATCAATACAGCGGAGAGCAGCATAAAACCGCCGACCACGAACATCGGTAACACATAACTGTGAGTGGCATCATGCAGTGCGCCGGTGATGTAACCGGCGGAGAAACCCGCCACGTTGCCCAGGGTGTTAATCAGCGCAATCGCCGCCGCGGCCGATGCGCCGGTCAGGAACTGCGTTGGCAGCGTCCAGAAATTGGGCAATGCGGCGAAGATGGCGCTGGCCGTTACGGCGATCACCAGGATGGTGGTAAACGGTGAATCCATGTAGAGCGCCAGCGGTACGCTGACGCCGCCCGCGACCGCAGGAATTGCGATGTGCCAGGTTTTACAGCCGCGCCGCGCGGCATCCCGCGACCAGAAAAACATCACGACGGCGGCGATCAGGTACGGCACGCCGGTGATCAGCCCTTTCTGCATCACGTTGAAGGTGGTGCCAAACTGCTGCTGGAAGCCGGCGATAATGGTCGGCAGGAAGAACGCCAGCGCGTACAGGCCGTAAATAAAGCCGAAGTAGATCAGGCACAGCATCCACACGCGGCTGTTGCCCATCACCGAACGCACGCTGTGCGGGTGCTGGCCCTGCTTGTGCTGATGTTCCGCCTCCAGTTCGGCTATCAGCCAGTTTTTCTCGTCGTCATTCAGCCACTTCGCCTGACGCGGCGAGTCCACCAGCCAGAACAGCGCCACAATCCCGATGAGGATCGCCGGCAGCGATACGCCCATAAACATTACGCGCCAGCCCTCCAGGCCAAACAGGCCGTGCTGCTCAATCAGCGAGGCAGCCAGCGGTGCGCCAAATACCACCGTCAGCGGTTGTGCCAGGTAGAACAGCGAGAGAATTTTGCTGCGGTGGCGCGCCGGCACCCACAGGCTGAGATACAGGATGGCGCCCGGGAAGAAACCGGCCTCGGCAATCCCCAGCAGCAGGCGCAGCGTATACAGCCCTTCGACACTGCTGACCCAGGTAAACAGCAGCGAGACGATGCCCCAGCTGATCATGATGCGCGCCAGCCAGCGCCGCGCGCCGAACTTATGCAGCGCCAGGTTGCTGGGCACTTCCAGCAGGATGTAACCAATAAAGAAGATGCCGGAGGCGAGACCAAACTGCAGCGCACTGAGGCCGAGGTCCTGCGTCATGCCGTTTGGGCCGGCAAAGGAAATGGCGGTGCGATCGAGGAAGTTGATAAAGAACATCAGCGCCACAAACGGTACCAGGCGCCAGGAGATTTTGCGGATTGCGGTCTGCTCAACCGCGCTGACAGCAGACTGATTCATAACGCACCTCCGAAACGTGCGCAGTGAGACGGTGTTGGCCAGGCGCAAAACCGGCGCTGGCGACAGACAAAATGCGAGGTAAGAAGCAAATGACACATGTTCGAGTCCTCAATGGGTCTTCTTGTACATGGATAGGGTCATGCGAACAAATGAACACTACACGGATATTTGCTCGCACCTCAAGCGCAGTTGGCGAAAGTGTGACAGTGCGCATGAGATTTGTTTTCGGTGGTATTTTCAGGATTTTTCGCAGCAGAGCGGCGCTGCGCGATCGTTCCATCAGGATGTGTGTGAGATTTTGCGTGGTCGATCGCTAAATCATATGAACACGTATTGAACATATGTTTGATTTTATGGCAGGCTGTCAATGAACATCTAATCACCTGACGAACATATGTGCAGGTGTCAGACCCTGTGTTACTGGAGAGACGTGATGAAAACTATCGCTATTGGTGCCGATGATGCGGCTATCGACCTGAAAAACATCATTAAAAAGCTGCTGGAGGAGCAGGATTATCAGGTAACTGATTACAGTAACGACGCGCAAAATGACCGCCCGATGTATCCGGACATGGCGTTTGCGCTGGCGACGGCGGTGCAGCAAAAGCAGTTTGAGCGCGGCATTTTGCTGTGTGGCACCGGCATCGGCGTCGCGATTGTTGCCAATAAAGTGGAAGGCGTGCGCGCCGCGCAGTGTCATGACACCTTCTCCGCCGAGCGCGCGCGCAAAAGTAATAATGCGCAGATCATGACCATGGGCTCACGCGTAATCGGGCCGGAACTGGCGAAAAACATCGTTAACGCCTGGCTGGCATCCGAGTTTGAAGGGGGCGGTTCGACCGCCAAAGTGGAGAAGATCGGTTACTACGAACAGGTGTCACACGCGAAATAATGGGTTATCGGACGCTGAGTCGCAAAGCCGGCGGCGCCTGAGTGGGTGACATCGCCAGCGGCACGCTGACACGCCTGGCCACTTTGGTGCGTGCCAGCCGTGTCATACCCGGTGTTTTAACTGCCGCTTAGCGTACCGCTGAGCACTGCAGGCGCATCCTGCTGCACCAGAAAGGCGACCAGCAGGGCGTCGCGTTCACCGTGGATAGCCGGCAAGGCAGCGCTATCGCTTACCGCATCGCCCTTTTGCAGTCGCACATCCCCGGTGCGTGCAATACCCTCCAGCACCGTGACCCAGCTGGCATAACCCGGCAAATGCGGCACCTCGATCTGTGCTCCACGATCCAGCCTGACGTCATAGATGTAAACGGCCTGACGCAGCGTCAGCGGCGCCTCACTGTGTTGCTGACCGGCCAGCAGCGTCCACTGGTTGAGCGCCGCCCCTTCTGCCCGGTACACGCTCTGCACCTGCCCTTCACCGCCGCCGGTTGCCGGGCGGATGTACGCCTGCAGCATTTCGCTTTCAATCAGCGGTGCTGACTCTTCATGACGTACCCCACTGCCCGCGTTCACCAGCAGTGCGCGTTTGCCGTTGAGGGCGAGAGTCTCTCCCTCCTCGCGCCGGTACTGCACCGAGCCGCGCCAGACATAGCTGAAAATCTCATCATCCTGATGGCGGCGCATCGGTACCATCGCGCCGGGCTTCAGCGTCATCTGGTCGACAATTGCCAGCGCGCCCAGTGGTTCTCCCGGCCGCTGCCGGCGAATGGTAAAGGGACCGTATTCAAACAGCTGGTCACGCTGCGCTTTAATCACGTTCATCAGTGGCTTCCTTAAAAGTCAGGTTCTGATGACCATCATAAAGGCTGCAAAATTGCGTAACAGTAGGGCTTTTTGTTGGCTTAAATCAGTGGTTTTGAATGACCTTCGTCCGCGCCTTTAGCCTGCTGCAGTACGAAGCTGAGCGCCAGGTGCGGGCTGGTGAGTGGCCGCTGTGGCGCAGGAAAACGCGACGCGGCCCCGGCCATTGACACCTGCGCTAACGCCACCTGAACCGCGCCCTGCTGCTGTCCCTGAGCGACGGCATCGGCGATCAGCGTGTAATAGTCGTCCAGCCGGCCAGCTTTGAATGCGGCCCAGGCATCAGGGATAAGCCTGACTTGCGGACGCTGGTCGGGTGCCAGACGCTCCGGGCAAAACAGCTGGCATGTGCTGTGCAGCGTAGACTCCGCGGCACACAGCACCAGCGCGGGTGCGCCACGGCGATGCACTTCGTCCGCCAGCATACGGTCAGTGCGATAAACCGCACAGTGCTGTTGTGCATCGCGCAGGCTGTCTGCGGCGGCACCTAAGGTAGAGCAGGTAATCAGTATCGCGTCGAACCACGGCGTCAGGCTGAGTAACAGCTGCTCCAGACGCTGCTGCTGGGCCGGCGTCATGCCACCGCTGAGCTCTGCTTCTGCCAGCAGATGTGGCATCACCAGATGGCTGATTTGCTGAGGCGGAATGCCGAGCGACTGTGCGGCGTCATCAAAAATAGCAATATTACTGGCGGCGGTATGCAGGCAGGCAATGGTCACAACGATTCCTTATCGCTTCAGGTTTAGTACGTTGCACTATAGCCGCAATCGGTGACGGAATGCAGCTTTACCGCTGCCTGGCAGGTTTCGCCGGATGCGGTGCGAGGCCGTTTCAACGCCTCACACCGTGCAACCTTCCTTCAGCCGGTCAGCGCGAAGTGCGATCTCAGAACCACACTTCTGCCTGTACGCCAAAGTTCCAGCTACCGCCAGCGGTAAAGCCCGCGCTGCCGAAATCATCGTTCAGCGCATAGTTGTCCAGCGCTTTAGACCAGTTCATCCAGGTCGCGAACAGGCGAATCTCCGGCCGCACCAGCATGTCGTTGATGTTGCCGACTTTAAATGTTGGCGCAAAGGTCAGCTTATACACGTCGCCCTTCACCGCGTTGTACGTCGCGATGCTGCCGCCATCCTGATAGCTGCGGCCATTGGGTTTGAGGTCCATATACAGCCACGACGCTTCATATTGCAGCGCAAAGTTTTCCGTAATCGCCTGGGAGGCGCGCAGGTTGATGGTTGCCCAGTCATAGCGATCGCCTTTGCGGTAGCGATCTTCACTGTGCTGCGCCAGCAGCGACGGGGCGACTGACCAGCGATCGCTGAGTGGCATCACGCCAAAGGTGGCCAGTCGCAGCGCGCTGGCGTTGCGCGTTAAGTCGCCGTCGCCACCGATCTGCCGGGTTTCTGCGCCCAGCCCTTTCCCCCACTGAATGGCGTGAGTGCTGCTGCCCGGTGCCAGTCCGTAGAAGCGGTTTTTATCGTGCCAGGCCAGCATGGTAAACACGCCGTGCTTTGCCGTATC
The DNA here is from genome assembly GCF_002207995.1 of Pantoea sp. VS1. Taxonomy (NCBI): domain Bacteria; kingdom Pseudomonadati; phylum Pseudomonadota; class Gammaproteobacteria; order Enterobacterales; family Erwiniaceae; genus Pantoea; species Pantoea sp. VS1. Next base: position 10,051 of record NZ_NHZE01000166.1, on the reverse strand, counting down.
GTCACTGCGCAGCGCATAGCTGCCGGTGGTCGATGCGCGCCCTTTCAGCTCGTCGTTGCCGTTTGCGCTCATGCCGGTCAGCATCCACTGCCAGTTACCGTAAAACTGGTTCGAGGTCAGCAGCAGGTTTTGCACGTTGTTATCGTCGTAGCGGCTGCTGCCCAAGTCGCCAAAACTGCGGCCATAAATGGAGAAATCGCTGCGCCATTGCTCGTTCCATTGCAGGTTGCTGATGCCGCCGCCGGTGCCGCCAAGAAAGACGATATCGGTATCAGTGAAGTGCAGATCAAAATTGTCGCCGTCAAAGCGTTTACCTGCCCACAGCGAGGCATGTTGCGCGGCGCCCCCAAAGCTGGGCAGATCCCCCATTTCGACATACACCTGGCGGATATTCAGATTATTGTCGTTATTCTGCACCCACGGGTCCGGACTGGATGAGCCATCTGCCAGCAGCGCTTTGAAATTGGCCCACGAACCATTACTGAACCGGGTTTGATTATGAAAGCCCAGCTCGATGTAGTGATCTTTTTCATTCCCTAACCGGCCAATATGCGCATCGCCGCCGATCGAACTGGCAGGCGAAATAGCAGGTCCGGCACGTCCACCGCGCCCTTTATCATTAATCAGCAGGCCGGAACGGGCGTAGCCGGAAAAGCGGAACGTGTTGGTTGTTCCGGCACTCGCCTCCTTTTGCTGCTGCTCATCGCGCGCGATTTTCTCTTCCAGCTGGGCCAGACGCTGCTCCAGCGTTAATGACTGTGCCGCTGCACTGCCACCCACCATCATCCCCGCGATAGCCAGCGCCAGGCGCGCGGTTTTAGCCTTATGCATCACCATATTTATCTCTCTTATTATGTCCATTCATTAATTACAACGGGATTGCCTTTGACGCAGCGAGAGCATAAATAAGCGGATTGTGGTTCTTTTTGATCAATATCATTAAATTAAAAAGTGATATTTTACATGAAGTTATAAAATGATTGATTAATTCAAGGTCTGTTTTTACTTAAATGGAAAAATCCTTTGCGACCTGTCTTAAAAGACGGGTGAATTAATTTTTCTTTTCCGATCCCATTCGCAGAATGGCGCTTTTTCCGGCACGGAAAATCTGCTTAGCCTGCAGCAGAAATAAAAAGCAAATTTGCGAGCTGTGCCGCATCGCTTAATGCGGCAACCAGATGAGACGGCGCAATTATTCGGGCAAGCCTGCGCCTCGCTGCTACGCTTAGTGGTTGGATTATCCTTACAAAAGCTGGAGATATTATGAGCAATGACGATCGCAAGCCGACCACCACGGATGCTGGCATTCCGGTAGCCAGCGACGAACATTCTTTGTCCGTCGGTCCAGACGGCCCGCTGATGCTGCACGATCACTACCTGATTGAGCAGATGGCTAACTTCAACCGCGAACGTATTCCAGAGCGTCAGCCGCACGCCAAAGGCAGCGGTGCATTTGGCTATTTTCAGGTGACAGAAGATGTCAGCCGTTACACCAAAGCAGCGGTATTTCAGCCCGGCACCAAAACCGATGTGGTGATGCGCTTCTCCACCGTGGCCGGCGAGCGCGGCAGCCCGGACACCTGGCGCGATCCGCGCGGCTTCGCGATCAAGTTTTACACCAGCGAAGGCAACTACGACATGGTGGGCAATAACACGCCGGTGTTCTTTATCCGTGACCCGATGAAGTTCCAGCACTTTATCCGCTCGCAGAAGCGCCGTGCCGACAACAATCTGCGCGATAACGATATGCAGTGGGATTTCTGGACGCTGTCGCCAGAGTCGGCGCACCAGGTGACCTGGCTGATGGGCGACCGCGGCATTCCGAAAAGCTGGCGCCACATGAATGGTTACTCCAGCCACACCTATATGTGGGTTAACGCCGCCGGGGAAAAATTCTGGGTTAAATACCACTTCAAAACCGATCAGGGTGTGGAGTTCCTGACGCAGGATAACGCCGATCTGCTGGCCGGCCAGGACGGTGATTACCATACGCGCGATCTGTTCACCGCCATCAAAAATGGTGATTTCCCCAGCTGGACGCTGTACATGCAGATCATGCCGTTCGCCGAGGCGGAAACCTACCGCTTCAACCCGTTTGATCTGACCAAGATCTGGCCACACAGCGATTATCCGCTGATTAAAGTCGGCAAACTGATGCTCAACCGTAACCCGACCGACAACCATGCGCAGATTGAACAGGCGGCGTTTGAACCTAACAACCTGGTGCCCGGCATCGGGCTGAGCCCGGATAAGATGCTGATTGGCCGGGTGTTTGCCTATGCCGATGCCCACCGCGCCCGTCTTGGCGTTAACTACAAGCAGATTCCGGTCAACGCCCCGCAGGCACCGGTGCACAGCTACAGCAAGGATGGCGCGATGCGCATCAATCCGGTCAGCGATCCGGTCTACGCGCCGAACTCGAAAGGCGGTCCGGCGGCGGACGGCGAGCGCTACCCGACGGATTCCACCTGGGAAGCGCACGGCAACATGGTGCGCGCGCCCTACACGCTGCGTCAGGATGATGATGACTTTGGCCAGGCCAATACGCTGGTCAATAAAGTGCTGGATGAGGCGGCGCGTGATCGTCTGGTAAATAACGTCAGCGGTCATCTGCTCAACGGCGTGGAGGAGCCGGTGCTGTCGCGCGCGTTTGAGTACTGGCGCAACATCGATCAGACGATTGGCGATCGCATTGCCCAGCGGGTGCAAACCGAGCGCGCAAAGCGTTAATCAGCTGATATCAGAGCAATAAAAAAGGCGCCCGCGGGCGCCTTTTTTGCATCGACAGGATTATTTCAGACGGAACGCCACCACGCTGTCGCCGGCTTTGGTGCCGAGCGAACCGTGACCGCCCGCGGCAATCACCACGTACTGCTTACCGTCGCTGCCCATGTAAGTGGATGGTGTCGCCTGTGCGCCGGCGCTAAGCTCCTGCTGCCACAGCAGTTCGCCGGTGGTGCTGTCATAGGCGCGAATGAAGTTGTCTGCGGTCGCACCGTGGAACACCAGATCGCCGGCCGTCAGCAGTGGCCCGCCGTGCGCCACCATGCCCATCGGGAAGCCAATCGGGAAGCGACCCGGCAGGAAGCTGGTTTTCAGGTTTTTCGTGGTGCCAACGCGACGCAGCCATTCGGTTTTGCCGGTTTTCAAATCCACGCCGACCATGCGGCCCCACGGCGGTGCAATGCATGGAATGCCGAGACCAGAGGCCAGCTGCTGGATGTGGATGGCGTAATCACCGTGGAAGTTTTCGTTCCAGTAAGGCTGGCCATCTTTGGTGAACAGGCGCTCCGTCGCCGTGGCGGGCGTACGCTTGATCAGGTTGTATTTGTAGGCGAGGCGCACCGGTGCGGCAATCAGCATCTGACGCTGCGGATCAACCGCCACCGATCCCCAGTTGAACACCCCGATATTGCCCGGGAACACCAGCGAGCCGCCTTCTGTGGCTGGCGTCCACGGATTGCCGTCATAGCGCAGGCTGCGGAAATCCATACGGCAGGCCATTTGATCAAACGGTGTGATGCCCCACATTGACTTCTCAGTCAGCGGCTGCGGAATAAAGTTCAGGCTGGATACCGGCTGGGTGGCGGCGAATTTCTCGCCCGGCACGCCGCCTTCCGTCGAAACCTTCACGTCGTTCACCGGATAAACCGGCTGGCCGGTCAGGCGATTGAGCACAAACAGGTTGCCGGTTTTGGTCGGCAGGATCACCACCGGCTGTTTCTGGCCCTGATAATCGATATCGACCAGCGATGGCTGTGACGGGTTATCGCGGTCCCACAGATCGTGATGGGAGCTCTGATAGCGCCATTTGAACGCCCCGGTCTGCAGATCGAGCGCCACTAACGCATCACGGAATTTTTCAGTGTTGCTATTGGCATCGCGCTCAATGCCCAGTTCATCCGGCGAGGCGTTGCCAAATGGCACATACACCAGGCCGTTTTTCAGGTCGGCGCTCAGCGTACCCCAGGCCACCGGCGTATCCTGCGGATAGGTCTGGCCAGCAGCTATCGGCGCGGTATTTTGCGGATTAGCCGGATCAAAGTTCCACACCAGACGACCACTTTGCACATCATAGGCGCGAATTACGCCAGAGGGGTTACCGCTGTTGAAGCCGTTATCCATAACCGAGCCGCCGACAATCACCAGATTGCCCGCGACCAGCGGCGCGGCGGTCTGCATCAGCGCGTGTGGACGAACCTCACCCATATTGGCATGCAGATCCACCACACCGTTGTTGCCAAAATCGGCGCACGGTTTGCCGCTGTCGGCATCCAGCGCAATCAGCCGGGCGTCAGTGGTGGCGTTAAAGATGCGCTTGCGGCACATCGCCGGCGTCGCCGCCGTGTCCTGTGCGGCAACCGGTGCGCCCGCGTAATAGCTGACGCCACGGCAGGTCTGATGCTGCTGCAGATAAGAACGATCTTTCGCCGGCGTGTATTTCCACTTCACCGCACCACTCTGCGGATCGAGCGCGTGGACCTCATTGTGCGGCGTACAGAAATAGAGCATGCCGTTGGCTTTCAGCGGCGTGGCTTCGAAGGTGTATTCGGTGGCGTCGTTATCATGACGCAGATCGCCGGTGTGATAGGTCCAGGCCACTTCGAGATTGCGCACGTTCTCTTTGGTGATCTGATTCAGGGCGGAGAAACGCAGGCCGTCGGCGGTGCCGCCGTAGGCGGTCCAGTCAGCGCTCGCACCCTGCTCGCTGTTTTGTTCACGCGCATTGGTGATGGTGCCGGCCTGCGGCAGCGGATCGTAAAAGCACAATCCAATTACCAGCACAATCATGATGGCCACCGTGCTGCCGAGCAGGCCGTGGAAGCGACGCTGTCCCTGATACAGCGGTTTGACCACCCACGGCATCGCCAGCCACAGGCCGATCACGCCAAACAGATCGCCGCGCGGGATCCACTGCCACTTGTCGAAGCCGACTTCCCAGATCATCCATGCCAGCGTGATCCACATCAGCACCGCATACAGGCTCAGCGCGCTGCGCTGATTGCGGAACAGTAAAATGGCGGTGATCAGTAATCCCACCGCCATCAATGCGTAAAATGCGCTGCCGCCCATCATCAGCAGCTTGCCGCCCATATAGAGCAGCGCAACACCCAGAATCGCCAGCACGAGACTGGTCAGTTTGTTTATCATGCGAATCCCTCAACGCTCATCATTATTAACCACCCCAAACTAAAGACACATAAACTCAACAAAATCTTAACTTACGTAACCATTAGTTAAAAATCTGCCTGGCGGCGTGTCGTTAGTGCCGCTTATCAATGTAGCTCTGCTCCTTCCTGCTGCGCCCCGCTTCGCTCGTAGTGTGAGTGAAATCACGTTTCAATTTTGTTGGAGGAAATTAATCAATCATCAGGAAAATCCGCATTTTTTGATAACGCAGCGTGCGATATGACTCAAGGCGCGGCAGGCGTGCTTCCCGGCAGCCTGCAATTTGTCGGCGCATGTATTTCTGGTGAAATTATTTAATTGATTAGTGGTGTACAAATGCGATTTGTCCTGGTCATGTCAGAACCGGATGCTAAAAAAGCAGGCAACGCTGCGCTTTGCCCTAAAAATAACGTTTGTCCGGCGCAGTGACATTGATAAATGAAATAGCGTATTTCTTATTTTGAGAGTTTCCTTAGCCTGTCTGCCTAATTAATCGGTGATATACATTATCTGACTGCTCTGCGGCAAAGCCGCTTATAAAAAGAAGGTTATTATGATCAGCGCAGACGCTTTTTATCGCAAATTACGTTTTCCATTTAAACTCACACACGCTGCCATTAAATTTCCCGTGGCCAATGCGCACGCCCGGCAATATCAGGTCCTGTCAGCAGAACAGACCATCGATCTGCTGCTCAGCGATGACCGGCTCTCAGTGTGCCGCTATGGGGATGGGGAACTGGAAATGACGCTATTTAAGAATATAGGCTTTCAGTCTTTTGATGAACGCCTCTCCATTCGCCTGAAAGAGATCATGCGCCGTGGCACGCAGAGCGATAATCGCTGTCTGATGTGTATGCCTGATGCCTTTCGCGGTACCGGGAATATGCGTTTTGGCTCAGCGCTTTTCTGGTTTTTTCATAAAGCGTTTTTCTTTCGCCACTATGAGCATTTATTAAAGAAAGGCTATCGCTATGGTAATACGTCGGTAACGCGACCTTATCATGATTATAAAGATAAACAGCCGGCAGCGCGTATTTTTGCCAAATTTAAACAGCTGTTTCATGATAAAAAAATTCTGATTGTTGAGGGTAGCGGCACACGCCTCGGTCTCGGTAACGATCTGCTGGATGGCGCGCGGCAGATCCGGCGCATTACCACCCTCAACCGTAACGCCTTTTCGGTTTATAACGAGCTATACAGTAATGTGCTGGCGCACGCGCGCGAGTTCGACATGGTATTGATCTCTCTTGGCCCGACGGCAACCGTGCTGGCTTACGACCTCAGTCAGCACGGCATTCGCTGCATCGATACCGGCCATATCGATATTGAGTACGAGTGGATGCGCAGCGCGGCACGCACTAAGGTGCAGGTCGCGGGGAAAAATGTGAATGAGGTCGGTTTATTACAGAGTGACGAACAGCAGGAAGCGGATGCGCATTACCGCAGCCAGATTCTGCTGCACGTTGGCTTAGGTCAGGAGCCACTGCGCAGTGCCGCGGTGGTCACGCAGCCGATAGTGTGATGCAGCGCACCGAAACCGATCGTGCCCGCGATCGGTTTGGTGCAGTACGCTCAGGTAGCGGGTATTTATCAGCCAGCGCGATGGTTCCGACTGAGGCGGCGCGGGCAATATACCATGGCGGACACTAATTAGTTAGCAGCCTTAGCAATCTGGCATTACCTTTGCTTAATGATTCCTGTGTTCATTTTCAGGAGTCGCATGATGAAAGCGTCCTCAACCCGCTACACCATTTTCTCGCTGCTGTTTCTCATCGCACTGATTAACTACATCGACCGCGGTGCGCTGTCGTTCGCCGCCAACGCCATCTCGCAGGAATTTCACTTCAGTAAAGTGCAGCTCGGTGCCGTGCTGGGCTACTTTGGCTTTGGCTATCTGTTCGGGTCGCTGTGCGGCGGCTTCCTTGCCGACCGGCTGGGCACTAAAAAGGTCTGGCTGATGGCTGGCATTCTGTGGTCGCTGCTGGAGATCGCCACCGCCTGGGCCGGAGAGCTGGGCATGGCGCTGTTTGGCGGCTCGGCGATCATGGGGTTTGCTGCACTGCGCGTGCTGTTTGGCTTCAGCGAAGGGCCGGCCTACGCGTTGATGAACAAAACCATCGCCCACTGGGCACCGGATAACGAACGCGGTTTCGCGCTGGGAATTGGCCTGCTGAGCACCCAGGTGGGCTCGCTGCTGACCGCACCGATTGCCGTCGGACTGCTGCTGCTCACCAACGACTGGCGCATGATGTTTATGCTGCTCGGCGCGTTTTCACTGCTGGCGATGCTGCTGTTTGCCCGCCACTTTACTGATACGCCACAGCAACATCCGCGCGCCAATGCCGTCGAGCGTCAGCTGATCATTGCCGGGCAACGCCAGCAGCCGCAGGACGAAGGCGCGCTGCCCTGGTGGCGCTTCTTCACCAGCCGCACGCTGGTGTGCAACGCGCTGGGCTATTTCAGTTTCCTCTACATCACCTTTACCCTGGTGACCTGGCTGCCGAAATATCTGCAGGATAATTTTCACTATGACCTGCACTCGCTGTGGTATGTGGCGATGATCCCGTGGAGCGGTGCCTGCCTGACGGTGCTGCTGGGCGGGCGCATCGCCGATCGCCTGCTGGCACGCTTTAACAATCTGCGGCTGGCGCGCAACCTGTTTGCCGCCGTGACGCTGTGCGCCACCGCCTGCTGCTTTATGGCTATTCCCTGGGTCGGATCTGCTGCCGGGATTATCGCGCTGATGACGCTCGGCAACGCGCTCAATGCGCTGGTGAATAACGTCTACTGGTCGGTCGTGATTGACGTGACGCCGAAGGCATCGGTCGGCACCTTCAGCGGCATGACGCTGGCCATCGCCAACCTCGCGTCGATCATTTCACCGATGCTGTGCGGCTGGCTGGCGCAGTACTACGGTTATAACGCCATGTTTACCGTCACCGCCTGTATCGCCTTTGGCAGCATGCTGGCCATGACGCTGCTGCAGCCGGAGAAACGCCTGCAAGCCGATGCGCCGCCAGCCGCCGCGCAGCAGGCCGTGTAAGGGTTATCGTCCGTGCCGCTGGCAGAAGGCGGCGATATCCGGCGACTGAAAATCCGCCAGGTGCGCCATCAGCTTCTCCAGCGGCCAGTTCCACCAGGCAATCGCCTGCAGCTGCGCTGCGATGTCGGCGCTGAAACGGGCGCGAATCGGTTTCGCCGGCACACCTCCGACAATGGTGTAAGGCGGCACATCTTTACTCACCACCGCCCCGGCCGCCAGCACGGCGCCGTCACCGACCGTCACGCCAGGCAGGACAATCACGCCGTGACCGATCCACACATCGTGACCAATGATCACCCGATCGGCACGGCGTACGGCGAAGAAACCGGCATCGCGCTGCGCGTGGCTGTCGTAATACTCCGGGCAGTAGGTGAAGCGATGCTGTGAGGCGCGATCCATCGGATGATTCGGTGCCCCGATACGCACCTGATTGGCGATGGCCGTGAAGCGGCCAATCTGCGCATCCGCCACGCAGCAGTGTTCCCCAAGGTAGGAAAAATCACCCAGTTCGCTGTATTCCAGATAACTGTGCGCCAGAATTTCACACTGCTGACCAATCTGCGTGTCGCGCAGACGGACGCTGGGATCGATCGCGGTGTGTTGCAGTTTAGCGGGAGGCTGTGTGGAAGAAATCATAAAGCAGGTGCTCCGTTGTGGTCAGATGTCTGGATAAGTGGTTGCCTCAACGCAACCGCGAGCCACAACACTAGAGCGGGAAGATGACAGGAATGCTATCGTGTTGCTCCACCGGGAGATCTTCAGGAGAAAATGGAATGAAAGCGTCCCTGCCGTTATTAGCCTTGCTATTCAGTACCGCCCCCGCCTTTGCCGCCCTGCCGCCCGACATCAAAGCCGGAGAAATTGTGCAGGTCGAACTGGCGCAGCTGCATCCCACTCAGGCCGCCATTGGTTATCGCCAGCTGGATTACAAGCAGCATCGTTATCAGGCCGATCCGGAAAAGCTGTTCGATGACTATTGCGAAAGCATGGGACAAAAAGGGGTGAAAAGTTTCACGCCGCGCTCCACCGTGCGCGATCCGGCCAGTTTCAGCTGTAAGGCGCCGGTCGGCAGCGAGCCCGGCCCGATGAAAACCGCGGTGATCGGTCCGGATAATCAACTGTACCTGACTGATGGTCACCATACGTTCAGCAACTTTGCGGACATGGCCGGCCTGTCAACGCCGGTGCAGGTGCGCATTACCGATGATTTCCGCCCGCTGAAAAGCCAGGCTGCTTTCTGGCAGAAAATGGCGGCGGCACATCTGGTATGGCTGGAGACGCCAAACGGTAAAATCGCCCCCGAAGCGCTGCCGCAGGAGCTGGGTCGCCAGCATATGCAGGATGATGAGTATCGTTCGCTGATCTATTTTGTGCGCGATATCGGCTTCGATAAGCCAGACAACCCGCCGCCGTTCCTGGAATTCTTCTGGGGACAGTGGCTGAGCCGGGAACTGCCGCTGAAAGCGTTCAACCTGCGCGACCGCGACGGCTACGCCGCAGCGGTGAAAAAGGTGGCGGAGAAGATGGTGAGCGTGCCGAAGGATACGGTGATTGCGCAGAGTGATAGCGGTCCGCTGACGGCGCAGGCGCTCGGTGCCAGAGACGCGGTGAACCAGAAGTCGCTGCACAAGTTAAGCGCCGATAACGGTAAGCTGAGCTGGGCGTTTAAACGTTAAGCGGGCTGGGTAGTGTTGGGGTTATCCAGGTGCGCATCAAGGTACAAACCGAGCACATGGGTAACACTTTAGACCGGGCACATGGGTAACAGTTATAAACGGCATAGCAGAGGAGACTCACTATGCCCTGGACTGAGACTGTTACCATGCAACGCCCTGAATT
>NZ_NHZE01000165.1:0-2316 GCF_002207995.1 Pantoea sp. VS1 | reverse complement strand
TGACGCCCTGGTGATTGAGAGCGGCGTGTTCGAAGGGCTGTCGGCTATATGGCATGAGCCGCAGGGGGCGAAGCGGGCGATGATGCTTATCAGCCTGATGGGCCGGCTGGTTGAGCTTGACCTGCGACGGGTGCGTGCGGAAGGGATTAAGTTCAGGCGGGTGGCTGCCGCCGGGCAGGAGGCAGCATGATCAGGACACGCTTATCCGATGAGAAACGCCGGCGCCCTCAGCTGGGAGAGATACGGGTCATGGTGGCCAGCTGGGAGCACGGCCACCTGCCTTATGCCGGCACGCTGGCTGTCTGCATGATGGCACTGCTGTTCCTGGCCGTGCTCTGGCGCGAATACGCTCACGGGCGGGTCTGGGCCGGCTGGCTGATGGTGATGCCCGCCGTTGTTGCGGCTGCCGCCGTTGTCATGCGGCTGCGGGAGCCGCTTAACTGGCAGGACCTGATTGCCGGAAGACTGGCGGTCTATCCATACCGGGACGTCAGGGCCTGGCGTGAACTGCAGCAGGTGGTGGCTGAGGCTGGTTTTATTTCGGTCCCCATGCTTGCCTGCTGGCTTGATAAAGAGATGCAGACCGTCACGATGCCCGCCCGGCGGCGGACCTTTGCTTTCACCGGGCGTGAACGGGATGTGCGCGGGGAATCTGACTGCAGGAGCCATCATGAATAAACGCACCCGCCGGGAGCAGCGTATCCGGCTCTGCGCGCTGCAGCTCCGCTACCGTAAAGCGTGGAGGACGCAGGCCAGCAGCTGCCAGCTCGCGGCGCTGCTCAACGAAATCGAGGTGATTCAGCACCGTCTGGCCGCAGACAGTACTCAGACAGAGGCTGTATGCAGCTGAGCTTCCAGCGGCTGGCCATCGCGAGTGCCGCCAGCGCCTGTCTGGCCAGTGCGGCGCTGCTGCTCCACCTTTCCGGCTTGGTTCTTTAACCTTATCTCTTAATCTGAGGTGCCTATGGTTCCTGATAAAACAGTCACCCCGCCGGAAGCGCTGCTCATCCGCGTAACGCATCCCGCCGGCAATATGGTGTTCCGGCTTGAAAGACTTAACACGCGACCGGTTCCGGATGCGGCAATTCGCCCGCTGGCAGAGAATTCCGGGTACGTACCCGCACTCGCTGACGTCACGATTGAGCGGCTGGCGGCGTACATTGCTGACGTCATCCGCCAGGTTTCACCGGGTACACCGCGCGCAGATGTCTGGGCACGCATAAAAGCACCGGTAAAAAACGTACCCGCTGCCAGCAGCCATCGCGTTATGAGCGAGGATGCGCTTAAGGACCTGCAGATGGTGCAAACCTTTATGAAAAAGAAGCATACAGACTGAATCGCGAATTTTTGTGCCTTCACCAGGGCAACCCGTACCATTCGTTTAACCCACACCACTCACTTTTAATACCGCTGCGGCCAGGCCGCCACTGAGGATACCCCCCATGCAGAAACTTTTTGCGTGCGCACTGCTGTGCGCGGCGCTGACCGGCTGCGCCGGCATGAACTCTGACTTTGACTGCAACAAAACCGCCACGGACCAGTGCCTGTCGATGTCTGACGCCAGCAAACTGGCATCAAAAGGCAAAAGCCTCGACGACCTGACCGCGCAGAAGGAGGCCGGCCCAAAGCCTGCCGCTGAGGCGCTGGCGACGCCCGGCAATATGAAGCCCGCCGTTAACCCTTACCGCCCGTTAAGCGTGCCAACGACTGCCGCGCGTCCGGTTAAAGGGCAGGGCGCGACCGCAGACAGTCTCCGGACATCCACGGTGCCGGTTCGCGCAGCAACACCGGTGGTGCCGGGTGACTACAGCGGGCCGGGACAGGTAGACGCCCGCCGCATTCCTGACGCGACGCAGCGCCTGTGGATCGCGCCGTGGGTCGACGAGCAGGACAGTTTCCATCAGCCCGCCGTGGTGGAGTTCGTGAAGCAGAAATCACGCTGGGACGAAGATTTCCGGGTTATCAGCGAGGGGGAGTAATGAAAAAGCGCTTTTCTTTCCGTTCCGCGCATGAGCAGCGGGTGCCCGCATCGTCTGCGGCCGCGCTGCATCACCGGGGCTGGCCCGGTATCAGTCTGCTGCAGGCGGATGTTTCATGCGGTCATCATTTCATTATCAGCGGCACCACCGGCGCGGGCAAAAGCTTCCTGCTACAGGACGTGATGAACACCGTGCTGCGCACACTATTCGCAGGAGATCAGCATGCTCAGTAACGTTCTCGAACACCTTGCCGGCATCTTCAGCAGCAGCCGGGACGAGGGCGGTACGAAAGACGCTGCCGCCCTGCTGCGCCAGAGCTTCAGCTATCCGTCCCTGA
>NZ_NHZE01000164.1:0-466 GCF_002207995.1 Pantoea sp. VS1 | reverse complement strand
GATAATTAATTATACTTTCCCTTATGTAGTGTCTTTTATGGGAATAAGTTACGACGATCCACAAAAGCTGATAGGCTTTATAGTTTTTCTTCTATGGATGTTCGCTATTACATATAAATCTGGTCAGATTCTAATGAATCCTCTTCTAATTATTATGAAGTGGAAACTTTATGAGGCAACAATTCTTATAAGTAACGCAGAAAAGGATGTGCGTATACTTACGCAAGGAGACCTAGACCTTGCGGATTTTAATGCTCAAACTATTCAAGATTTCTATATTGTCAAAGGATAAATAAATGCAAATACAATTTAATGCAATCAAGAATCATGATATTGTTAACAGTAGTGAATCGCCACGGATAATCTAGACACTTCTGAGCCGTCGATAATATTGATTTTCATATTCCGTCGGTGGCATCTGATCACTCGAACCATGCCGACGCTTACTGTTATAAAACATTTCGAT
>NZ_NHZE01000163.1:0-592 GCF_002207995.1 Pantoea sp. VS1 | reverse complement strand
CGGCGGCGGCGCCAGCAAGGCGGCGGACACGCTGAGCCAGTACTGGATTAAGCGCGCCGAGCAGTACCACCCGGTGATTGATATCGGTGCCGGCAACGCCGTGACCGTGGTGTTCCAGAAGGGCTTCAGGCTGGAAACCATAGAAGACGCTGATGCCGAAAAGGCACAGAAAGAGGCACCGCAGCCGGTGGTGCAGCAGACCGCAGCGAACCAGCCGGTCAGCAACGGCGGCAGCAACAGCGCGCCGGTGTTAAATCCCGATGAAGTTCTGCGTCAGGCCAGCCAGCTGCACCTCGGCGACACCATTCCCCAGTGAAGGAGCGTCCGGATGAAACAGTGGTACGTACTGAAAACGAAGTTTGCGCAGGAAAAGAAGGCAGAGGCGCACCTCTCCAACCAGCGCGTGGAAAGCTGGCTGCCGCTGTATCACGACAGAAGGCTGAGCGGCGGCCGCGTCAGCGCCAGGCTGGAGCCCCTTTTTCCGGGTTACATTTTTGCCCGCTTCGACCCGGAGGAAATCCACACCACCACCATCAGGGCGACCCGCGGCGTGGCGACGATTGTGAGCTTTGGCAGCCGCCTCGCCATTATG
>NZ_NHZE01000162.1:0-1737 GCF_002207995.1 Pantoea sp. VS1 | reverse complement strand
GACCGGTCCGGATAACGCCTACACGAAGGCCACCACCGCCGACGGCGCGCTGCTTATCACGCCGCTGACCGGGCAGGACTTCACCCTGTTCCTGGAAACCGCCGGGGGCGTCGGCGTCTCGATTGACGTCTCACCGAAACCCGGGAACGGCCGCACGCTGCACCTCATTCCGGCCGACGTGCCGCTCAGGCCCAACCCGGATGCTAAGGCGTGGGAGGAAAGTCAGCCCTTCCAGAAGACGCTGGTGAGCGTTGCCCGCAGCGTCGTGAACGGCGACGTGCCGGAGAACTACACCGAGGTGAAAGCCTCTCGCGGCCCGGCGTATAACCCGCCCGCGGGCGTGCAGCTGACGCCGGAGCGCCAGCTGGCCGGCTCGCACCTGCGCGTCATGCGCTACCGCATGAAAAACACCGGCTACGTGACGCGGGCGCTCAGCGAAAAGCAGTTCTGGCAGAAGGGCGTGCGGGCGGTGATGCTGTCAACCCGCACGCTTTATGCAAACGGCGAGGGCTTCGTGTGGGTGATTTTCTCCACTGACGCGGAGGGCGGGTCATGAGCAACATCAATACTGCCACGCGCCGCCGCCAGTGGATGATTGCCGGCGTGGCCGCCGGGGTCATGCTCGCGCTGGGCGGCGGCATCTGGGCGTATTCACAGCACTTGGCCGCCCTGAAGAACCCGCCCCCGGCGAAGCCGGCCGACCTCACCGGCACGGGGCTCGTGAACAGCCGCTTTACCGGCGCGGTGTCCGAGTCGGTGCTGGCGCAGCAGCAGAATAAAACAGCCACGCTGGAGAAGGACCTGTCCACGCTGTCCGCCACGGTCAGCGCGCAGAACGACGCGCTGAGCCGCAAGCTGGAGCAGATTGGCACGGCGCTGGACAAGCTGCAGAGCCAGGCGGAAAAGCCGCCGGCGCAGACCCCGTCATCCGGCCAGGGTACTCCCCCCGCCAGCGGTCCGGTTTCCGGCGGGCCGTCCGGCCCGGCGCAGTGGAGCATCAGCAATCCCGGCGGCGGACCGGCTGCCGGGCAGGGCGCACAGTTCTATCCCGCGCAGGGGCAGGGCTTCTACCCCGGTGCCGGCACGGTGCGTCCGGGCGGCCTGAGCCGCGACACCTTTACCTACGCGTCACTCACCGACAAAAAGACGAAGCTGCCCTGGATACCCTCCGGCTCCTTCTCCGAGGCGGTAATGATTGAGGGCGCCGACGCCAACGCCAGCGTGACCGGTCAGCAGAATACCTCACCGGTGGTCATTACCCTGCTTGGTGACGTCTCCATGCCCAACGGCAAGACCTGGAACATGGACCAGTGCCGCGTCACCGGAGAGATGTACGGCGATATCTCCAGCGAGCGCGGCGAAGTGCGCACCAAAAACATCAGCTGCATCCTGAAAAACGGCAAGCATATCGACATGCCGTTCGACGGTCACGTGTCCTTCCAGGGCAAGGTCGGCATCCGCGGCAAGCCGGTGATGCGTAACGGCGTAATCGTTGCTAACGCCTGGGGGGCCGGAATGTTGTCGGGCTTCGGTGAGGGCATCAAGTCCGCCGCCACGCCGACGGTAGGGCTCGGTGCAAGTGCCTCGGTCGGTGCCGGTGACATTTTTAAACAGGGGTTCGGCGGCGGCGCCAGCAAGGCGGCGGACACGCTGAGCCAGTACTGGATTAAGCGCGCCGAGCAGTACCACCCGGTGATTGATATCGGTGCCGGCAACGCCGTGACCGTGGTGTTCCAG
>NZ_NHZE01000161.1:0-245 GCF_002207995.1 Pantoea sp. VS1 | reverse complement strand
CAGCGCGAGGATGCCCGGCGCAACGAAGGGCGAGCCGTTGTCGGTGCGGATAACGTCGGGCAGCCCGCCTTCCAGGAAGGCCCTTTCCATGCAGCCGCGCACGAACACCGTGGTCTCCGACGTGCCCGGCTCGCAGGACAGCAGGTAGCGGCTGTGGTTATCGGTGAGCGTGAAGGGGCGGCACCAGCTGCCGTCTTTCAGGCGGAAGCGCCCTTTAAAATCAGCGCTCCAGACGTGGTTATTCC
>NZ_NHZE01000160.1:0-6368 GCF_002207995.1 Pantoea sp. VS1 | reverse complement strand
ACAGGCTCATCCTTGCGTATTATGACCGGGCAGAAAAGCGTATTATCCGAATCGACTGACCACAAAAAGTGTTACCTGTGTGCCCGGTCTGATCTGTTACCCATGTGCCCGGTCGTACCTGAATGCGCACCCTACGGTGTAGGGTCGCCGTTCACGGCGACCTGATTATCAGCCGCACGGTTTACAGGGTCGCCGTTGATGGCGACCTTATTATTGGACGCCGCAATCTTACTGTCGCACAATGCGCCCCACTGTCATTGATGGAAATAACCTGCCATGAAAAACGCCACCTTCTTCGTGATGGAGTCTGAAAGCGCCAGCGACGGCTTAAGCGCCATCGAAGCGCTGGTGTGCGATTTGGCCGCCAGCCGCTGGCGAGACGGTAAGCGCATCCTGATTGCCTGCGAAGATGAACAGCAGGCCAATCGGCTGGATGAAGCACTGTGGCAGCGTCCGGCCAACGCCTTTGTGCCGCACAACCTGGCTGGCGAAGGCCCGCGCTACGGCGCGCCGGTTGAGCTGGCCTGGCCGCAGCGACGCGGCAGTGCGCCGCGCGATCTGCTGATCAGCCTGCTGCCGCAGTTCGCAGATTTTGCTACCGGTTTCCATGAAGTGATAGACTTCGTACCTTATGAAGAATCCCTGAAACAACTGGCGCGCGACCGCTATAAAGCGTATCGCAGCGTTGGTTTCCAATTGAATACGGCGACGCCACCCCCGCCGCAAACGACATAGCAGATATGGAAAAGACATATAACCCGCAAGATATCGAGCAGCCGCTCTACGAGCACTGGGAACAGCAGGGCTACTTCAAACCGAATGGCGATACCAGCCAGGAAAGCTTTTGCATCATGATCCCGCCGCCGAACGTCACCGGTAGCTTGCATATGGGTCACGCCTTCCAGCAAACCATCATGGATACCATGATCCGCTACCAGCGCATGCAGGGTAAAAACACCCTGTGGCAGGCAGGTACGGACCACGCCGGTATCGCCACGCAGATGGTGGTTGAGCGCAAGATCGCCGCTGAAGAGGGCAAAACGCGTCAGGATTACGGTCGTGACGCCTTTATCGAAAAAATCTGGCAGTGGAAGGCTGAATCCGGCGGCACCATCACCCGCCAGATGCGTCGCCTCGGCAACTCGGTTGACTGGGAGCGCGAGCGCTTCACCATGGATGAAGGCCTGTCCAACGCGGTGAAAGAAGTCTTCGTCCGTCTGTATAAAGAAAACCTGATCTACCGTGGCAAGCGCCTGGTGAACTGGGACCCGAAACTGCGCACGGCGATCTCTGATCTCGAAGTGGAAAACCGCGAGAGCAAAGGCTCAATGTGGCACATTCGCTATCCGCTGGCGGACGGCGTGAAAACTGCCGAAGGCAAAGATTACCTGGTGGTGGCCACTACCCGTCCGGAAACCCTGCTGGGCGATACCGGCGTGGCGGTCAACCCGGAAGATCCACGTTACAAAGATCTGATCGGCAAAGAGGTGATCCTGCCGCTGGTGAACCGTCGTATTCCGATCGTCGGCGACGAACACGCCGATATGGAGAAAGGCACCGGCTGCGTGAAGATCACCCCGGCGCACGACTTCAACGACTACGAAGTGGGCCGTCGTCACAAGCTGCCGATGATCAACATCCTGACCTTTGATGGCGACATCCGCGAGCGTGCGGAAGTGTTCGACACCAACGGTGAAGTCAGCGATGCCTGTTCCGATGAAATTCCGCCGCAGTTCCAGAAGATGGAGCGTTTTGCCGCGCGTAAAGCGATTGTCGCCGCCGTTGACGAGCTCGGCCTGCTCGACGAAATCAAACCACACGATCTGACGGTGCCGTACGGCGACCGCGGCGGCGTGGTGATCGAGCCGATGCTGACCGATCAGTGGTACGTGCGCACGGCCCCGCTGGCGAAAGTCGCGGTGGAAGCGGTAGAAAACGGCGATATTCAGTTTGTGCCGAAGCAGTACGAAAACATGTACTTCTCGTGGATGCGCGACATCCAGGACTGGTGCATTTCGCGTCAGCTGTGGTGGGGCCACCGCATTCCGGCCTGGTACGACAACAACGGTAACGTCTATGTCGGCCGCAGCGAAGAAGAAGTGCGTCAGGAAAACAATCTGGCCGCTGACGTGACGCTGCGCCAGGATGACGACGTGCTTGATACCTGGTTCTCTTCCGGCCTGTGGACATTCTCTACGCTGGGCTGGCCGGAGAATACCGAAGCGCTGCGCACCTTCCATCCTACCAGCGTGCTGGTGAGCGGCTTCGACATCATCTTCTTCTGGATCGCGCGCATGATCATGCTGACCATGCACTTCATCAAAGATGAGAACGGCAAGCCGCAGGTACCGTTTAAAACCGTCTACATGACTGGTTTGATCCGCGATGAAGAAGGCCAGAAGATGTCCAAGTCGAAAGGCAACGTCATCGATCCGCTGGATATGGTGGACGGCATTTCGCTGGAAGATCTGCTGGAGAAACGCACCGGCAACATGATGCAGCCGCAGCTGGCCGAGAAGATTCGCAAACGCACCGAGAAGCAGTTCCCGGACGGTATCGTGCCTTCCGGCACCGATGCGCTGCGCTTCACCCTCGCCGCGCTGGCGTCCACCGGTCGTGACATCAACTGGGATATGAAGCGCCTGGAAGGCTACCGCAACTTCTGTAACAAGCTGTGGAACGCCAGCCGCTTCGTGCTGATGAACACCGAAGATCAGGATTGCGGCCAGAACGGCGGCGAGCTGAAGCTGTCGCTGGCGGATCGCTGGATCCTGACGGAATTCAACAGCACCGTGAAAGCGTACCGTGAAGCGCTGGATAGCTATCGCTTTGATATCGCTGCCAACATTCTGTACGACTTCACCTGGAACCAGTTCTGTGACTGGTATCTGGAGCTGACCAAGCCGGTGATGAACAGCGGCAGCGAAGCGGAGCTGCGCGGCACGCGCAACACGCTGGTGACGGTGCTGGAAGCGTTGCTGCGCCTGGCACATCCGATCATCCCGTTCATTACCGAGACCATCTGGCAGCGCGTGAAAGTGCTGAAGAACATCGACCACGATACCATCATGCTGCAGCCGTTCCCGCAGTATGACACGGCGAAGGAAGACGCGGAAGCGAAGGCCGATATCGAGTGGATGAAGCAGGCTATTGTGGCGGTGCGTAATATCCGTGCCGAAATGAACATCGCGCCAAGCAAGCCGCTCGACGTGCTGCTGCGCGACTGCTCGCCGGCGGCGCAGCGTCGTGTTGAAGAGAACCGCAACTTCCTGTCGCGCCTGGCGCGTCTGGAGAGCCTGACCATTCTGCCAGCCGGCGAGAAAGGTCCGGTCTCGGTGACCAAGATTGTTGACGGCGCAGAGCTGCTGATCCCGATGGCGGACCTGGTTAACAAGGAAGCCGAGCTGGAGCGTCTGGCCAAAGAGCTGGTGAAGCTGGATGTCGAGATCGAAAAGATTCAGACCAAACTGGCTAACGAAGGCTTTGTATCGCGCGCACCGGAAGCGGTGGTGGCGAAAGAGCGCGAGCGCGTAGCCGAGCTGGAACAATCAAAAGCAAAACTGATTGAACAGCAGGGCGTGATTGCGGCATTGTAAGCGCTTCAGTCCTGACGCTTAATCGAAGCCGGGCACTGCCCGGCTTTTTTCTATCGGAAGATTATGATGACCACCGCCACGCCACTTAACCTGCAGGTGCGCCCGATTGTCGCCGCCGATAATCCGCGGATTGCGCAGGTGATCCGCGATGTCTCCGCCGAGTTCGGCCTTACGGCGGATAAAGGTTATACCGTGTCCGACCCGCAGCTCGATCGGCTGTTTGAGCTGTACAGTGCGGCGGACAGCGCCTACTGGATCGTGGAGCATGAGGGTCAGGTGGTCGGCGGCGGCGGCGTGGCACCGCTGGCCTGCAGCGCACCGGATATCTGTGAGTTGCAGAAGATGTATTTCCTGCCGTCGGTGCGCGGGCTGGGTTTAGCGCGCGAACTGGCGTTGCGCGCAATGGATTTTGCCCGCCAGCGCGGGTTCCGGCGCTGCTACCTGGAGACCACCGGCAGCCTGACGCGCGCCATTAAACTCTATCAGTCGCTGGGCTTTGAACAGATTGCGGACGCGATGGGCTGTACCGGCCACGTGGATTGCGAAGTGAGAATGCTGCGGGTGTTGTGAGGGAAAAACCACTCACTTCTCTACCGCAACGCCCTGCGCCAGCTGACCAATCAACGCTCCCAGCGTCTCTACCGCCGCCTCAGCGCGTGCATCCCACGGCCAGGCGGTGTTGAAGCGGAAGCAGTGGCTAAAACTCT
Source organism: Pantoea sp. VS1 (assembly GCF_002207995.1). Classification (NCBI taxonomy): domain Bacteria; kingdom Pseudomonadati; phylum Pseudomonadota; class Gammaproteobacteria; order Enterobacterales; family Erwiniaceae; genus Pantoea; species Pantoea sp. VS1. Next base: position 2,065 of record NZ_NHZE01000160.1, on the reverse strand, counting down.
CGCTACTGGAAAACAGCTGGCCCGGCGCAATACTGATGCCCTGCTGTAGCGCCAGATGATACAGCTGCGTGGTGTTGATCTGCTCCGGCAAGGTAATCCACAAAAAGTAGCCTCCGGGCGTATCGCTGATGTGCGCCTCGGCGGGCAGCACGCGGCGCAGCGCCTGCTGTGCCAGCTGTTTGCGCTTCGCCAGCGTCTGACGCAGCTTTTTCAGATGCGTATCGTAGCTGCGGGTGCTGAGAAAATCCGCCAGCGCCAGCTGCATCGGCGCGCTGGTCGAGAGCGTACTCATCATCTGAATGCGCTGCACGCGCTGCGCGTAGCGCCCCGCCGCGACCCAGCCCACGCGAAATCCCGCCACCAGATTTTTCGAAAAGCTGCCGCAGTGCAGCACGTAACCCTCGCGGTCGAACGCTCTGGCCGGCAACGGCTTATCGTGGCCGTGATACAGGTCGCTGTAGACGTCGTCCTCTATCATCGCCACCTGATAACGCGTCAGCAGCGCCACCAGCTGCTGTTTGCGCTCGGCGCTGAGGGTAAAGCCGAGCGGATTCTGCCGGTTGGTCATCAGCCAGCAGGCTTTCACCGGCCAGCGCTGCAGCGCCTGCTCCAGCTCATTCAGATCGATGCCCTGCTCCACATCGCTGGCGATAGCTATCGCGTTCAGCTTGAGCCGTTCAATCGCCTGCAACGCGCCATAGAAGGAAGGGTTCTCGATCACCACCCAGTCGCCCGGTTCGGTCACCGCCTGCAGGCTGAGGTTTAGCGCTTCCATCGCACCGTTAGTAATGACGATGTCATCCGGCGACAGCGTAATACCCTGCTGCGCATAACGCTGGGCGAGGATTTTTCGCAGCGCTTCATTACCGGGCGGCAGATTATTCAGGGCATCGGTGGGTTTAAGATTGTGCGAGACCTTCACCAGCGAGCGCATCAGCTGGCGCTGGGGAAACAGTTCCGGATCGGGAAAGGCAGAACCAAACGGCATGATGGCCGGATCGCGCGTCGCCTGTAGCACATCAAACACGAAGCTGTTGGTATCGGCCTGATCGGTTTTAGCAATCGCCTGGGTTGGCAAACGCGGCCGGCTCTCCGCCGCGCGCGGTGCCACGTAGTAGCCCGACTGCGGCTTCGACACAATCCAGCCCTGGCTCTCCAGCACCTCGTAAGCGTGCATCACCGTCATCAGGCTTAACCCGCTCTGCTCCGCCTGCTGGCGCAGCGACGGCAGCTTTTCACCCGGCGGCCAGATGCGTGCTTCGATTTGCGTACGTAGCTGATCTACCAGCTGCTGGTATTTGGCCATGGCTCCATTCCCTGCGACCTGCGTGCACGCCAGTATAGCCTGCCAGCCATTGCTGCGGCTAAAAATCCGTGTCCTTTTCCCCGCGCGCCGCCAGTTTTCCTTCAAGACCGTTCTCGTTGGGAGAATTATCCGATCCACTAATAATCGCCGCCTGTCGTTTGATTCGGACAGATTCACCAGGACAGTGATTATTACTTAACAGGAAAACCTCATGAGCACAGCACTCACCAACGCAAAACAATTCTGGACCACCAATCCGCAGCACCTCTTTACCGGCTCTATGCCAACCGAAGCCGGCGGCATTATGGAAATTGTGATGGATGAGACAGTCTATACCGTCTCCATCGCTGCTAACGGCAGCTGGAGCTGGCAGCCGCCGTTTCCGCTGGCTGAAGGCCCGCATAACCTCTCCGTGCGCACCATTGACCGCGCCGGCAACGTCGGCGCCCCTTCGCTATTAATCGTTAACGTTGACCTTACCGCGCCGGACCAGCCGCTGATTATTGGTATCGGGGATGATTTCGGCGATAAAACCGGTATGATCAGTTCCGGCCAGCAGACGGATGACCGTACGCCGACCCTGAAAGGCGTGGCCGAGCCGGACAGCATCGTACGCCTGTACAATGCGCAGAACCAGCTGATTGGCAGCGTTAAAGCTAATAGCAACGGCTACTGGGAAATCACCCCGACGCTGGCTGACGGTGAGCATGCATTTTACGTCACCGCCACCGATGGCCGTGGCTACGTCAGTCAGGCATC
>NZ_NHZE01000159.1:0-9811 GCF_002207995.1 Pantoea sp. VS1 | reverse complement strand
CTTATATATATACTTAATCTTTATCAGAGGAATAAATTTTAACATTCTTAAGTGTAAGCACGGTCATAAAATTTCCCCTTGCGGCTAAATCTCTCTATAATTTACTGGCTTATATTTAAAGTGGATTAATTTTTGATGTTTTTTAGAACAGAGTCAGATAAAGAAAGGCGTTATGAAGCACTTAAGAAAGCCGAACTAAACTTCAATAAAATTCAGTTCAGCAATATTATATACAGCACTTAAGGATTCGAATTCCGAAAGTGCTGCACATTATTTTTAATTAGCAAGCTTAATTGTTATGCCAGAGTTGGGGCCGGGAGGGACACCTAACGCTGTGTCTACGCCTGGATTATTACGTAAATCTTCAAGAATTGCTTCTGGTCTGAACTTCTTCCCAATTATAGCTTGAGATTCAGGGCGAGGGTTTTCTGAGTGTCTTGCCCGGTAAGCTTCAACGAATTCGATACCTTCTATTTTTGCTCGATAGCATAGACCTCGCGCATACAGACGATTGAATTCTCCTTCTGCTAAAGTTTGAGCAGCTGTGTAAGGCACTTTTACCTGAGTCATTTCAGTACTATTTGGTTTACGTCGTGAATAATGGGTAGCAAGCAATCCTCTGTTTGAGATTTCTTTTTCAAGCCAAGCATCATCATGTTGAGATGCCTCTTCTAGCAAAGATGGCCACGCCCTCTTACCTTGATCTGTAAGAAAATTGCTTAAATTAAAACTATTAGGCTATTTGCATTCTTAGGTAGGATCGCAGATTTAGCCAAGAATTGAAATCCATCCCCTTTTGTGCAAAATCTGGTTGACATTCGCAGATTGACTACAGTACCGTTCTGTGCAAAAGGTGGTTGGAGTCAAGAATGAACGAATTTACGGGATCGGCAGCTTCACAGGCTGACTTTATTTGGAAGAACGCGGAAGACCTGTGGGGGGACTTCAAGCATACGGACTTTGGCAAGATCATTTTGCCGTTTACCTTGCTGCGCCGCCTGGAGTGTGCGCTGGAGCCGACTCGCGAGGCGGTGAGAGAAGCGCATGACGCTTTCAAGGATGCCGATGTTGAGCTGGATACCATTCTGCGCTCAACCGCTGAATACCCCTTCTACAACACCTCTGAATACTCCCTTGGCACCCTGGGTAGCACCAAGACGCGCCGCAATCTGGAAGACTACATCGCCCTGTTTTCGGATAACGCCCGCGCTATCTTCGAGGAGTTTGAGTTTGGCAATACGGTGATCCGGCTGGAGAAAGCGGGCTTGCTGTACAAGATTTGCCAGAACTTTGCCAAGATCGACCTGCACCCGGACGTGGTGCCGGATCGGGTGATGAGTAACATCTACGAACACCTGATTCGCCGCTTTGGTGCCGAGGTAAATGAAGGGGCCGAGGACTTCATGACGCCGCGTGACATCGTTCACCTGGCGACCGCATTGCTGCTTGACCCGGATGATGCCCTGTTTGAGGCCAGCCCCGGTTTGATTCGTACTCTGTATGACCCGACCTGTGGCACGGGTGGCTTCCTCACCGATGCCATGAACCATGTGGGCGACTACGGTAACCGCGACAAGATCCCGCCAGTGCTGGTGCCGCACGGGCAGGAGTTGGAGCCGGAAACCCATGCGGTTTGTGTGGCCGGTATGCTGATCCGCCGTTTGGAGTCCGACCCTGGCCGAGATCTGTCGAAGAACATTCGTCAGGGCAGCACGCTGTCCAACGACCAGTTTGCCGGTGAGCGTTTCCACTACTGCCTGTCCAATCCGCCTTTTGGCAAGAAATGGGAGAAGGACAAAACCGCCGTCGAAGCGGAACACAAAAAAGGCGAGCTGGGCCGGTTTGGGCCGGGCCTGCCGAAAATTAGCGATGGCTCCATGCTGTTTTTGATGCACCTGGCGAGCAAGCTAGAACTGCCGATCAACGGCGGTGGCCGCGCCGCTATCGTACTGTCGGGTTCGCCACTGTTTAACGGCGGTGCCGCGTCTGGCGAATCGGAAATCCGCCGTTGGTTGCTGGAAGACGACCTGATTGAAGCCATTGTGGCTCTGCCAACGGATCTGTTCTTCCGCACCAATATCGCCACCTACCTGTGGATTCTGTCCAACAAGAAGCCGCAGGAGCGCAAAGGCAAGGTGCAGTTGATCAACGCCACCGACCTGTGGACTTCAATCCGAAACGAGGGTAACAAGCGCCGTATTGTCAGCGATGAGCAGCGCCGCCAGATTCTGGACATCTACGCCGCAGGCGAAACCGGTACGCTTTCCCGGATGCTGGACTACCGTACCTTTGGCTACCGCCGTATCAAGGTCTTGCGTCCGCTGCGCATGACCCTGGAGCTTGATAAGGTGGGCATGGAGCGGCTGGAAGCCGAAGCTGCCTGGGAAAAGCTCTCTGACGCGCATCAGACATTCTGGCGCGAAGCCCTCAAGCCGTTGATCGGGCAAACGCAGCCCTATAGCTGGGCAGAAACCTTTGTCAGGGACGCGATCAAGTCCGTCGAAGCCAAGCAGCTCATGGTCAAATCCAACAAGACATTGATCACCGCGCTGATCAACGCCTTTGGTCACAAAGACCCGAAAGCCGAGCCAGTCACGGATTCCAACGGCGAGCTGGTGTCAGACACAGATTTAACTGATTACGAGAACGTCCCCTATCTGGAGGACATCGACGACTACTTTGCCCGCGAAGTGCTTCCTCATGTGCCGGATGCCTGGCTGGATGAGAGCTTTACCGATGCAAGGGATGGTCAATTGGGCCGCGTTGGCTACGGGATCAACTTCAACCGCTTCTTCTACCAGTACCAGCCGCCGCGCAAGCTGCATGATATTGATGAAGACCTGAAGCAGGTAGAAGCCGAGATTGCCGCGCTACTGGCGGAGGTGGCCAGCGAATGAGCCAGTACAGAGCATATCCCGCATATAAGGATTCCGGCGTTGAGTGGATTGGGCAGGTGCCGGAGCATTGGAAGATTGCGCAGATTAAGCGTATTTCCGCCTTGAATCCCAGGAAATCGACCTTAAGCGAGGAAAAGGATTCTCTTTGCTCATTTCTCCCTATGGAAAAGCTGAGAACCAATGCTGTAACACTTGATGAAACTCGTCCTATTCATGAAGTGTATGGTGGATATAGCTATTTCTGCGATGGCGATATTCTGATCGCCAAGGTAACGCCTTGCTTCGAGAATGGAAACATAGCGGTAGCCAATGGTCTGGTTAACGGCATTGGGTTTGGCTCTACAGAAATCAATGTTCTTCGGGTAAATGGAAAGGGACATAACCGGTTTCTTTACTACCGTCTGCAAGAAGAGCAGTTCAGAACAATTGCCAAATCTGAGATGAGAGGCACTGGAGGCTTAAAGCGAGTTCCAACGGATCTGTTTGAGTCATTTACTATCGGGCTTCCCGACACTGACGAACAAGCCACCATCGCGGCCACCCTCGACCAAGAAACCGCCCGCATTGATGCGCTTATCGAGAAGAAAACCCGCTTTATCGAGCTACTGAAGGAAAAGCGCCAGGCGCTGATTACCCATGCTGTCACCAAGGGACTAGAACGCAACGCCAAGATGAAGGACTCCGGCATTGAGTGGATTGGGCAGGTGCCAGAGGAGTGGTTAAATAGGAAGGTTTTTCATGCTTTTCAAGCCATTGGGAGTGGAACAACGCCACCGTCAAAGGAGCATGAATGGTATCAGGGAGGAACCATTCCGTGGATAACAACAAGTGAGCTTAGAGAAAACATCGTCGTTAAAACAAAGAAGTGTGTTACCTCAGATGCCATGCAGAAATTCTCAGCCTTGAAAATTTTTCCCGCTGGTTCATTAGCTATTGCCATGTATGGTGCAACAATTGGTCGCCTAGGGTTTCTTGGAACCCCAGCAACAACCAACCAAGCTTGCTGTGTGCTGTCTGGTGAACGCGATTTGAATATCCAGTTTTTGTATTACTGGTTGATGGCATTCAGAGCCGATATCGTGGCTTTCTTCTCTGAGGGCGGGGGCCAGCCGAATATCAACCAAGAGGTGATAGCCAGCCTTAGGGTGCCATCCCCAGCCCCTGATGAACAAGCCACCATTGTCGCCACCCTCGACCGCGAAACCGCCTGCATTGATGCTCTGATTAGCAAGGCGGAACAAAGTATCACCCTGCTCAAAGAACGCCGCGCCGCCTTTATCACCGCCGCTGTCACCGGCCAGATTGATTTGCGAGGAAAACAATAAATGCAATCAGCAGCACATCAGGAAAAACACTTCCAGCAATACATCATTGACCGGTTGGTAGATCAGGGCTGGAAGCTGGGTGATTCCAAGTTCTACGACACCGAGCGGGCGGTGTACCCCGAAGACCTGGAAAGCTGGATCAAAACCAGCGGCCAGCAGGAAAAATGGGACAAGCTGGAACGGCTCAACGGGGCCAAAACCCTTGAAGTGCTGATGGACCGCCTGGATAAAGCACTGGAGAAACAAGGCACCATGCAGGTGTTGCGCCAGGGCTTTTCTATTGCCGGTTGCGGCCTGATCGAGATGACCGAGGCCGCACCGGAAGACAAGCGCAATGCAGCAGTCATTGAGCGCTACCAGGCCAATATCCTGCGCGTGGTGCCGGAGCTGAAGTATCACCCGGCCCGTGAATTTGCCATTGATCTGGTGCTGTTTATCAACGGTCTGCCGGTGGCAACCGTCGAACTGAAGACCGACTTCACCCAGTCCTGCGAAGCGGCCATGGATCAGTACCGCAATAATCGCCTGCCATATGACGCCAAGACCAAACGCAGGGAACCGCTGCTGACCTTCAAGCGTGGGGCGGTGGTACATTTCGCCATGTCCGACTCTGAAATCATGATGGCGACCAAGCTGGATGGAGAAAACACCTTCTTTCTGCCGTTCAATAAGGGGCGCAAGGACGAAAGCGGCACGGTACATGCGGGTAACCCGCCAGGTGAGATTAAGGCCGATGGTACTCAGGAATACCCTGTAGCCTACTTCTGGGAGGAGGTCTGCCAGCCGAATGCCTGGCTGCGGATTTTCCATAGCTTTGTCTACGTCGAGAAAAAGGACGTGGTGGATATTCAGGGCAACTGGTCGAAGAAAGAAACCCTGATTTTCCCGCGCTTTCACCAATGGACGGCAGTGAACCAGATGCTGGCCGATGCCCGCGAAAACGGCGCAGGCATGACCTACCTGTGTGACCACAGCGCCGGTTCCGGCAAGACCAGTACCATTTCCTGGACGGCTCATGACTTGGTGAAACTGCGCGAAGATAACGGCGACGCGGTATTTAACAGCGTGATCATTGTCACCGACCGTAATGTGCTGGATGGCCAGCTTCAGGACGCGGTGAAGCAGATTGACCATCAGTTTGGGGTGATCGCCGCCATTGACCGGCAGAAGTCATCCAAGTCCAAGAGCAAGCAGCTCTCGGAGGCCTTGTTGTCTGGCACGCCGATTGTGGTGGTAACGATCCAGACCTTCCCCTACGCGATGGAAGCTATCATCACTGACAAGGCCCTGAAAGGGAAAAACTTTGCTGTGATCATTGATGAGGCGCATAACTCGCAGACAGGCTCTACCGCTGCTAAGCTGCAAGCCGCGCTGGGGATGAGCGGACAAGGCAAGATGTCCACCATGACGGTGGATGAACTGCTGGAGCAACTGCAAAAGTCCCGCGCCCGCCCGGACAATATCAGCTACTTCGCCTTTACCGGCACGCCAAAGCACTCCACTTTGATGCTGTTCGGTCGCCCGACAGATCCAAGCCAACCGGCCTCAGACGATAACCCGCCGCAAGCCTTCCACCTGTACACCATGCGTCAGGCCATTGAGGAGAAATTCATTCTCGATGTGTTGAACGGCTATGTACCCTACAAAACAGCCTTCAACCTTTCCAAGCAGCTTGAAGACAGCAAGCGGGTAAGCGGCAAGGCCGCCAAACGCGCCCTGGCACAGTGGATGTCATTGCACCCCACCAATGTGACCCAGAAGGTACAGTTTATCGTTGAGCACTTCACCAAGAACGTCGCCCACCGGCTGGATGGCAAGGCCAAGGCGATGGTCGTGACCAGTTCCCGTGCCGCTGCCATTCGCTACAAGAAGGCGTTTGACCGCTATATCGAGCAGCACAGCGAGTACGGCTTTATTCATTCACTGGTGGCCTTCTCCGGCAAGATGACCGGTAAGCAGGTGATGCACCAGGATGACAGCGAGTTCAAGGCTGATGTGTTTATCGTCGATGAGAACGAGGAGTTCACCGAGCAGAGCATGAACCCGGATGTCCACGGGCAGGATTTGCGCTTTGCCTTTGACCGCCCGGAATACCGGGTGATGTTGGTGGCCGACAAGTTCCAGACCGGCTTTGACCAGCCCAAACTGGTCGCCATGTATGTGGACAAGAAAATCGCCAACCATGTGGAGATTGTGCAGACCTTCGCCCGCCTGAACCGGACGGCACCTGGGAAAGATGAGGTCTTTATCATCGACTTCGTGAACGATCCGGAGAACGTGCGTAAGGCCTTTGCCACCTATGACAAGGGCGCTCACATCGGCGAAGTGCAAGACCTCAATGTGGTCTACGAGATCAAGGAGCGACTGGACGAGCACGGCCTGTACGACGAGAAGGACTTGGCTGCGTTCAAAGAGGCCCGCTTCAAGACCATACGCGACATCACCCATACTAAATCGCCACAGCACAAGGCGCTGTATGCCGCTACGGCTGGAGCGACGGCCTTGTATAACGACAAGATGAAAATGTTGCGCGATGGCATGGCAACCTGGGAAGCAGCATTTGAGAAGGCCCGCGCCAAGGGTGACGAGGCGGGTATGAAGTCTGCTGATCACCACCAGGATGAGTATGCCGAGCAAATCAAGGCGCTGATGGGCTTCAAGTCGGACCTGGGGCGCTTCTGCCGTACCTATTCCTATATCGCCCAACTGATTGATTTTGGCGACCCGGAGTTGGAAAACTTTGCCGCTTTCGCCAAGCTGCTGCAAAAGCGCCTTCAGCACGAAGCACCGGAAACCGTGGACTTGACAGGCCTGGTGCTTACTGGCTTTGACATCAATGCTCGACCCGATGACGTAGAAGACGAAGGCAAAACCCCGGTATTGCAACCAGCAGGTGCAGGCGGTGGTGGCGCGGTAGGCGACAAGCCTAAATTCGTCAAAGAAATTATCGAGAGGCTCAACAGCCTGTTTGGTGAGGCGACGCCGATCCATGATCAAGTGGCTTTCGTTAATCAGATTTCAGCGATTACCGGTGAAAGCGATGTCGTCATGGCTCAGGTGGAAAGCAACACCCGTGAGCAGGCTATGAAAGGCAACCTCCCCGGTGCTGTTCAGCAAGCGGTTGTTCGTGCTTTGTCCAGTCATCAGAAGCTGGCAACCCAGGTGCTCAAGTCTGACCGTCAGGGCATGACCGCATTGGTTGATATGGTGTATGACCTGCTGCGCGAAGGCAAAGACATCGACCTGGATATGGATTAAGCCTATGCTTGACCTGCTGAATCTGCCAGGCATCAAGCCGGTCGATATGCGCCACGAAAGCAAGTGCCTTGTGATAGTTGCTGAGCCGGTAAGGGTCGAGGTGCCGTTATGTGGGGACTGCAACACCCCTATGCACAGACACGGTACGCGCAAAAACAAGTTCATGGACACGCCGTTGTACATGGAGCCGGTCCGCCTTGAAGTTGAGCGCCCGCGCTTTCGCTGTGAGTCGTGCGGAAAAATGTCCATGCCGGAGTTGAGTTTTCTGGATGATAAACGCCGAGCCACCAAACGGCTGATCGATGTTATTCGGCAACAGTGCCTGGGAACCACCTTCCATGCTTTAGCCGAGCAAACCGGTGTGGCGGTGAACACCGTCAAGAACATCGCTCACGATCTCATTGAGGAACTCTCCCAAACCGTTCGTTACGAAACCCCGGTCATCATGGGCATTGACGAAGTGAACCTGGCCGGCGGGTATCGCTGTGTAATCACCAATCTGGCAACCAACAACGTCTTTGATATGTTGGAGCATCGTACTCAAGAGCACCTGAAGCCCTTCTTCAAGGATTTGCCGGATGCTGACAAGGTGGAATGGGTCTGTACGGATATGTGGCGACCCTTCAAGCGTTCCTTTGCTCAGTATCTGCCCAACGCCAAACTGGTGATCGACAAGTTCCATGTCGTCAAGATGGCCTCTGAAGCCCTGGAAGCGGAGCGCAAGAACTATCAGGCACAGTTAAGCAAAGAAGATCGGATTTATGTCAAAAAGTCCATTCGCTGGCTCACCCTGAAGCGGCCCGGCAACCTGACGCCCGCGGAGCAAAAGGCGCTGGAGGTTGTAAAGCAGGCGATCCCAGAACTTGCCGTGGCCTATGACTTCAAGGAAGCCTTCTTCTGCATCTACGACGAACCCGACAAACAGAGCGCTCAGAACGCCTTTGAGGCTTGGGAGAACAGCCTGCCGCCTTATGGCATGGAGCCTTTCAAAAAACTGGTGAAAACGGTACACAACCATTACGACGACATATTTGCCTACTGGGATGCGCCGTTCTCAATCACCAATGGCTATACCGAAGGGCTCAACGGCTTGATCAAGATGTCCAACCGGTTAGGTCGGGGTTACAGCTATGACATCATCCGTGCAAAGACGTTGTACTCCCAAGAAGCCCGCAAGGTAGGCAGTGGTATTCGAGCAGAACGAGGCAAGGTCGAGTATGGGCCGCACATTCCGACATTGTTGAAGCAGGCAGAAGGTGGAGAGTTGGATTAAAGCGAGAGAGGGCGCGTCTGAGAATCCAACCAATGTTAGATTCTCGCAGGGTGGTGAAAAACAGAAAAATCCAACCAGAAGCAGCTTTTTGTCCGACTAAGAGTCTAGGGTTAGAATGGATGAATTCCAACCCTAGAATGCAAATAGCCAACTATTATTTACTTTATCAAATTCAATTTCCTTAAGCATATAAGACTTAGTTGAATCATCTAAATTAAGATAATTTAATGACATAAAAACCTCAAGTTTGCAGTGTATTGATATAAAATCTATATTGTAACTTTTGGTTACAAATTATAATAAATAATTGTGTCCTGAAATGCAAAGAGAAGTTTATCTTTCTTTAGAAATATGTGAACGTAAGAGCTCAGTATCAGTGCGGGATTAGTTCAGACTTAGATAATTATCAGTTAAGGGGTTGAATTTACAATGTCTTGTTAAGGTTTAAGCGTTAAACTAGAGCTTGTTACTTGCTCAATGTAGTTTTTTTAATGCCTAAGCCGGTTAACTACAAGTCAAAAGTTGAGACACGATTGGATAATTAGAGCCATATCTCTGATTCCAAATTATTGTTAGACGTGTAAATATTGAGCTTTGAGCATTTAAGTGTATCGAGGATGTGCGTGTTGCATTTTATCTGAAGTGCGCTTTAGAAATAAATTACAAACAAGGTGTTATAGTATTGGTGATTTTAATTCTCTAGTGAGAAGTATATGCAATTTCAACTAATTCCCGGCTTTCTAATTTTTATAGGTTCATATCTACCTCTTGCACTTATATTGGCATTACAAGATATTCCTAAGGCATGGTGGGATCAGGCATTCTGTACAGTTCAGAGTTTTTCTAATGGGACCTGTGTTTTCGTTCCTTTTGCGAATCCGATTATCTCATCTTCTTTCCTGTTAGTGACTATTCTTGCTATTTTAATTGTAAAGACCTCACTAAAAAAGGTGAGTTATCCATTCATGGTTAAAGTGACAAAATATAAAAAAATTCCTAATGAGATAATTAATTATACTTTCCCTTATGTAGTGTCTTTTATGGGAATAAGTTACGAC
>NZ_NHZE01000016.1:0-9434 GCF_002207995.1 Pantoea sp. VS1 | reverse complement strand
GCGTCAAGGGCCTGGCTGAGGAGCATAAAAAAATCCGTAATCATCCATGAGAGATTACGGATTTTCACACAGCGACCGGATCGTTCAACCGATCATTTTTGTCTTAACTGATCGGCATTACGCTGCGTGCGGAGGTTTTTATTTTTTCTCTTTTTGTGTCGGCGAGAGGTTATTCACACAAGGCACTGCACCAGATCAATTCTCACCGCTCCGCTTACTGACTAAATAATCCGCGACTGGATTAACGGACTCGTCAGTGACAAGGAGCATCACGCATGGCTTTAGCCACTTTTCCGCTCAATATCTTCACCACACAGCGCATGTTTAATGACTATGGCGCTGACGATATGCGCTACGGCGATATCTGTGAACGCCGGATGAAAAACGAATTCGGCCTCACCCACATTTCCAATGTGGTCGACCCATGGAACATGACGCGGCTGCATCCCTTCCATAATCCCCAGTCGCGCTTTGCTGGTGCTTATGAGAAACCTGGCGAAAAGCTTTCACCGCTGGAGTGCGCCAGGCTGCTGTTTGCTGAGATGCAAACCACGTCATTACCTTTCGCGCTTGTTGGCCCGCAACGTTTCCTGATAAATAAGATGCTGGAGCATTTTATGCGCTCCAGCGGCCTGCCGTTTCGGGATTTGTCGCTGGATATGGCATATAAAGACAGAATTCTCAACGACAAGAGTGATAACAGCACTCGCCTGATCATTACGGACTTTCTGAATGCTAATCTCGACTACAAAAATGGATGTTTGCCTTCAACGAGCGTCTCTTTCCTGAAAAAAGAAATTGGCCGGACGATTCTCCCCAAATTCGACTCTCTCACAGACAGAATCAATGGGCTGGGCATAACGGTGCATGACGTGCATGCAACAAAGATAGATATAATGCATCTTACATTAGCGGGAAATCGCTGGAAGGCGAGACTTCGCTACCATGGACAGGATCATTTTGGCCTCGACATTGCTGATATTCACAAGGCAAAATTTCGCCAGTTTCAATTCTTTAAGATCTGGTTTATTCTGCAGCGTAGCGATAAATTTGGTTTTCGTCCGTTCCTGACAGACATGGAAGCAATAATAGATATTGAAGGAGGCGCCTGATGAAAATATTAATTCTAATAATTATATTTATCGGCGGTAGTTTACTCTTTTTTTATCCCCTCTCTTCACCACCTGTCCATGTTATAGCGGTGCATCATTCTGATGGAATTACTGATATTCTTGTCAATGATCTTCCTCACTCTCAACAGAAAGCGATTGCATGGTGGCAAAGTAACAGGCGAACTATCCTGGCTGAGTATCAGATCCCCGCAATAGATAATGGTAACTTTAATAGTGTATCTTTTTTCAGATTTGGCAAAGGCTATCAGGAGCTGGAAAAAAAAGATCGCTTATGCTTTGAGGACATGGCACCGCCCCGAAATTGCATTGACAAATTACTATTAATGTCAGTATCCGTGACGCGTGAGAGAAATTTCCTCTATAGATTTCAGCAAGGTGTCTACATCGAAACGCCAGATGGCAAGGTGATTAAAAAAGAGCAACATTAATATAAAAAACCAATTACGCCGCTAGCAATACGCATACATACCGTAGCGGCGCAATTCATTGCGCTAATTAACACGCAAATTTACAGCCCGGCATTGTCACGAATATATTTACGGGCTTTCACTGCATATTCGAATGGGTTAGCGATGGCCGGATCCTGTTCCGCTTCGACCACCATCCAGCCTTTATAGCCGTAATCATCGAGGATTTTGAATACCGGTTTGAAATCGATCACGCCATCGCCTGGTACGGTGAAGGTGCCTTTTTTCACTCCGTCGAGGAACGACAGCGAGTTTGCGCGCACCTCTGCCACCACGCTGTCACGCACATCCTTCAGATGCACGTGGAAAATACGCGGCAGATGCTGGGTCAGCACATCCAGCATCACCTGCTGTGATCCTTCGGAGTAGTAAATGTGGCCAGTGTCGTACAGCAGACCGACGTTATCGTTGGTCATTGCCATAAAACGGTCGATCTCGGCTGGCGTCTGAATGCCGGTGCCCATGTGATGATGCAGCGTCACGCGCATCCCTTTCTGCGCCGCGATCGCCGCCAGTTCGTTGTAACCTTCTGCCGTCAGGCGCCACTCTTCGTCAGTGAAAACCGGCTTCTGCTCCAGCACCGGCAGCGACGTGCCCTGAATGCTTTTGCTCTGTTCCGAGCAGCCAATCACGCGCGCACCCATGGCGTGCAGGAAATTCATGTGGTTGATGAACTGATCGATGGTTTTCGCTTTGTCACCGTTGGCAAAAAAGGTACTAAACCAGGCGTTACAAATCTGCATACCGCGGATATCCAGCATCGGCTTCAGCACCGCCGGATCGCGCGGATACTTGCTGCCCACTTCGCTACCGGTGAAACCCGCCAGCGCCATCTCGCTGACCGTTTGCTGGAAAGTATTTTCGCTGCCGAGTTCCGGCATGTCGTCGTTGGTCCAGCCAATCGGCGCAATCGCCAGTTTGACGTTCTCTTGGTTCATTTTCAGCTCCCTGACACAGAGAGGCAGCGGTAATCCGCTGCCGTGGATAGGTTTAGCGCACGCGCCTGATTATTTCAGGTAAAACGCCGGACGCGGCGGCATGGCAACGGGCTCAATCGCGCCGCTGGTTTGCGCCTTCAGGCAGGCATCGGCCGCCACCGACGCGGCAAAGCCATCCCAGGCAGAAGGCCCGCTCAGCTGGCCCGCTTTCACATCATTGATAAACGCCTGCAGCTCAACGTCGTAGGCGTCGATAAAGCGATCTTTCCAGTCGGTCAGCAGCGCGTTGCCAAGGCGGGCATCTTTGCGCATCTGAATCGCCGACGGCTCCGGCAGTCTGGCGATGCCCTCTTCGCCCACCACTTCACACTGAATGTCATAGCCGTACGCGCAGTTCACAAAGATCTCCACATCGATGCGGATGCCCTTCTGCGTTTCAAACAGTACGATCTGCGGATCTTTCAGCTTCGCGTGTGACTTTGAGGTCGTGCGCGGGAACACCACCTGCACGCTTTTGTAATCATCCTCGGTCAGCCAGCGCAGGACATCCAGCTCGTGAATCAGGGTGTTGGTGATGGCCATATCGGTGGTGTAATTCTCCCCGACGCTCTGATTACGGTGCGCGCAGTGCAGCATCAGCGGCTCGCCGATGTCACCGTCGGTGATCACCTTTTTCAGCGCGCGATAGCCGGCATCATACGGGCGCATAAAGCCCACCTGCACCAGACGTTTGCCGTGCGCGATCTCGGCGTCGACAATGCGACGGCAGCCCTCCGCGCTTAGCGCCAGCGGCTTCTCGCAGAACACCGGTTTCCCGGCGGCAATCGCGGCCAGCGTGAACTCTTCATGCGTCGGGTCCCACGAGGTCACCAGCACGGCATCCACTTCCGGCGAGTTAATCACCTGATGACCATCCTGATACACTTCGGCCTGAATATTCAGCCGTTGCAGCGCCGCGCGCGCACCTTCCACATTGATGTCTGAAACCGCCACCACTTTTGCGCCCTGCAGTACGTTGTTGCAGCGACGAATATGTTCCTGACCAATTGCGCCGGTACCGATTACACCGAGTTTGAGCGTCATAATTACACCTGTAGAGTCGGATAAGTAGGGTAAAACGGGCCGGGCAGCGCCGGCCTGAAAAGGGTTAGTACTTACGCGCCTGTTGAATATGCTGATTGAGCTTGTCGGCCACCTGCTGCGTCCGCTCTGAGGTGGAAGCCTGCGCCACGCCGACGTGCCACCAGCTGAAGTATTTGTGCACCATGGTTTTCGGCAGCACTTTGATGTCAATCAGGGTCGAAACCGTCTGCTGCTGCGCATCTTCCAGCGCCGCTTTCAGCTGCTCCAGCGTGGTGACACGGTAGGTTTTACAGCCGTAGCCGGCGGCTATCGCCGCGAAATCAACCGGCACGAAGCCGCCATCCAGCTTGCCGCCCTGCGGATTACGGAAGCGGAACTCGGTGTTGAAACTGTCCATGCCGTGTTCCATCTGCAGGTTGTTGATGCAGCCATTGGTCATGTTATCCAGCAGGATGACGTTGATTTTCGCCCCTTCCTGAATCGAGGTGACCAGCTCGGAGTGCAGCATCATGAACGAGCCGTCACCCACCATGGCGTAGACTTCGCGCTGCGGCTGTGCCAGCTTCACGCCCAGCGCGGCATTCACTTCGTAACCCATGCACGAGTAGCCGTACTCAACGTGATACGCGTTGTAATCTTTGGTGCGCCATACGCGCTGCAGGTCACCCGGCAGACTGCCGGCGGCGGCAACAATCACCGCATCCTTTGGCAGCTGTTCGTTTAAGGTGCCCAGCACGCTGCTCTGCGTCAGCACCGATTTTGTCAAACGCTCAAACTCGGCGAACAGCGCGGTGCGATCGATGTGGTCAGCGATTTCCGGAATAAAGTCGTCGGTGTTGAAAGTAGCGGCGTACACGCGCTGCGTCTCTTTCAGCAGCTTGCTCTGCGCCTGTTCAATCTGGCCACCCCAGTGATTCTCAAAGCCATTCAGTCCGGCTTCCAGCGCGGTTAATCCTTCGCGTGCATCCGCCAGCAGTTGCACGCCATCCAGCTTGTAGCTGTCGAAGTTGTTGACGTTAATGTTGAGGTAGCTGATTTCCGGATGCTGGAAGATCCATTTTGAGGCCGTGGTGAAATCGGTATAGCGCGTACCAATACCGATCACCAGATCGGCCTCTTTGGCCAGCAGGTTCGCCGCCAGACAGCCGGTTTCACCCACGCCGCCCACGTTCAGCGGATGGTCGGAAACGA
Source organism: Pantoea sp. VS1 (assembly GCF_002207995.1). Taxonomy (NCBI): domain Bacteria; kingdom Pseudomonadati; phylum Pseudomonadota; class Gammaproteobacteria; order Enterobacterales; family Erwiniaceae; genus Pantoea; species Pantoea sp. VS1. The sequence goes on along the minus strand of NZ_NHZE01000016.1, from coordinate 4,622 downwards.
TGGTGCCTTTGCCGGCCTGCGTTTCGGCAAACGGAATATTGAAACGCTCGGCAAAGCTCAGCAGCGCCTGACCAGCATCGGAGTATTTCACGCCGCCACCCACTACAATCAGCGGCTTGTGCTTACGCGCAATCAATGCCAGCGCCGCGTCCAGCTGGGCCGCCGTCGGGAGACGCCGGTCAAGCAAGTGCACGCGTTTCTGGAAGAAGTATTCCGGGAAATCCCAGGCTTCGCCCTGCACATCCTGCGGCAGCGCCAGCGTTACCGCCCCGGTTTCCGCCGGATCGGTCAGCACGCGCAGCGCATTGATACAGGCGGTCATCAGCTGTTCCGGACGGCTCACGCGGTCCCAGTATTTACTCACTGCGCGGAAGGCATCGTTGGTGCTGATGCTGAGATCGTGACTCTGCTCGATCTGCTGCAGCACCGGGTCCGGCTGGCGCGTGGCGAACACATCGCCCGGCAGCAGCAGCAGTGGAATCCGGTTGGCTGTTGCCGTGGCTGCCGCGGTAATCATGTTGGCGGCACCCGGTCCGACGGAAGAGGTACAGGCAATGATTTGACGGCGCAGCGACTGCCGGGCAAAACCGATGGCAGCGTGCGCCATACCCTGCTCGTTACGGCCCTGATATACCTGTAAATCGCCGCTGTCCTGCTCCAGCGCCTGGCCGAGGCCGAGCACATTGCCGTGGCCGAAAATAGCAAAGATGCCGTGCACGAATTTGGTTTCAACGCCGTCAACGTTCAGGTACTGGTTATCCAGAAATTTCACCAGCGCCTGTGCGGTAGTCAGTCTGATAGTGCCCATATGCTTCTTCCTTTACATGTGGTACCCGCTCAGGGGGTACGACGCGGTTCGGGTCGGCGGTGAAAACGCGCCCGACGCTAAGTGAAACGTGTGGCGATTATAAACAAATGTTTTTTCCATTAAACCTGATTACAGAAGAAACATTTCATTTTGCGATGAAGATCAAATTCGGCGCTGAAACGTGGCTGGCGATGGGACGGGATGACAGCAAAGTGAAACAGCCTGCTGTGCCTCAGCCATCATAACGAAATTTCATTTCACGTCAGCAGCTTCCTCTCATCCGTCATCATTTCCTGCGAGCTGGCTCACAAGCCAGAGCACCCGCGAAACGGGCAAGCCGTAAAGGGCGGGAAAGGTAGCGGCACCAGAGTTTTACCTGGCTCACAAAATCGCGATGGATGTTTCATTTCATATTGTGTTTGGAATTTTTATTCCTCATACTGCCCACATAGCCAGTCAGGCACCCCGAGACCCCGGAAGCATTGCGCTTGATAGTGGGCGGCAGCGCCCGCCGTGTCTGCTTATCACAGAAGGAAACCATCAGTATGAGTACACAACAGAAGCGGCTTGATGTGATTTGTATTGGACGCATCGCCGTCGATCTTTACGGCCAGCAAATTGGCTCGCGCCTGGAAGATATGACCAGCTTTAACAAATACCTCGGCGGCTCTTCCGGCAACGTAGCCTATGGCACCGCGATTCAGGGGCTGAAGTCGGCGATGCTGGCGCGCGTCGGTGACGAACACAATGGCCGCTTCCTGCGTGAAGAGCTGCAGCGCGTTGGCTGCAATACTGACGGGCTGATCACCGATAAGCAGCGCCTGACCGGGCTGGTGATTCTCGGCATCAAAGACGAAGAGACCTTTCCGCTGATTTTCTATCGCGACAACTGTGCGGATATGGGGCTGGTTCCTGAGGACATTCGCGAAGAGTTCATTACCTCGTCCCGCGCCGTGGCGGTAACCGGCACCCACCTGTCGCATCCGGACACGCGGGCGGCGGTGCTGAAAGCGCTGGATATCGCCCGGCGCAACGGTCTGCGCACCGCGCTGGATATCGATTATCGCCCGGTGCTATGGGGTCTGACCTCACTGGGTGACGGTGAAACACGTTTCATTGAATCCGGCCAGGTGACGCAGCAGCTACAGGAAGTGGTGCACTATTTCGATCTGATCGTCGGAACGGAAGAAGAGTTCCATATCGCCGGTGGCAGCACTGATACGCTGACCGCGCTGAAAAATGTGCGTAAGGCCAGCAGTGCCACGCTGGTCTGCAAACGCGGGCCGCTGGGTTGTGTGGTGTTTGAGGGCGAGATTCCCGATAGCTGGGAACAGACGCGCCTGCACAGCGGCGTGCGCGTTGAGGTGCTCAACGTGCTGGGTGCCGGCGATGCGTTTATGTCGGGCCTGCTGCGCGGCTGGCTCAACGATGAGAGCTGGGAGCAGGCGTGCCGCTACGCCAACGCCTGTGGCGCGCTGGTGGTATCCCGTCACGGCTGTGCGCCAGCGATGCCAACCAAAGAGGAACTGGACGATTTCCTCAGCCGCGATAACGCGGTGAAACGCCCGGATCTGGACGCGCGCCTCAATCATCTGCATCGCGTTACCACGCGTAAGCAGCAGTGGCCGGAGCTGAATGTGTTCGCCTTTGACCACCGTAAACAGCTGGCCGATATGGCGCGCGAAGCGGGTGTCAGCGAGGAGCGCATTCCGCAACTGAAACTGCTGCTGCTGCAGGCGGCACAGGAGGCGGCTAACGAAGCCGGTCTCAATGAGAAGAGTGGCATCCTGGCGGATACCACGTACGGCCAGAAAGCGCTCAACGCCATCACCGGCAAGCACTGGTGGATTGGGCGGCCCATCGAGCTGCCGAGCTCACGGCCACTGCGTCTTGAGCACGGCAATATTGGCTCTCAGCTGGTGGACTGGCCGGCCGAACACGTCGTCAAGTGCCTGGTGTTTTACCATCCCCATGACAGTGCTGAACTGCGTAAAGAGCAGGACGAGCTGGTTCTTGACGTGTGGCGCAGCTGTAACAAAAGCGGGCACGAGCTGCTGCTGGAAGTGATTCTGCCGGAGAGCAACCCGGACCGTAACGAGTCCTACTATTACGACATGCTGAGCCACTTCTATAGTCTGGGCGTGCAGCCGGACTGGTGGAAGCTACCACCGCTGACGGCGGAGAGCTGGCAGGCGATCGGCGAGCTGATTGAGCAGCAGGATCCGCACTGTCGCGGCATTCTGTTACTCGGTCTTGATGCGCCGGAAGAGAAGCTGAAAGCCGGCTTCGCCGCCGCTGCTCAGGCGACGTGGGTGAAAGGTTTTGCCGTCGGTCGCACCATTTTTGGCCAGCCGTCACGCCAGTGGCTGAACGGTGAGCTGGATGATAAAGCGCTGATTGAGACCGTGAAAGGCAATTATCTGCGCCTGATTGGCTACTGGCGCGCCGCGCGCGGCTGACGCATTTGAAGAGGATGTACTGAGAAGCGGCCTGACGGGCCGCTTTTTAGTGTGTTGCGCGCGGATGCCCTCACCCCCGCCCTCTCCCACCGGGAGAGGGAGCCGTTCAGGCAGGTCGTTAAGCATTGTAACAGGCCTGTCAGACCGATCAGACCGCTCCAGACTGTCCCCTCTCCCGCGTGCGGGAGAGGGTTAGGGTGAGGGAAAGCCTTCAACCCCCTGAGTTTTGTGAGGCAATTCATAAACCGATGAAATAGCCTTCACGATAGCGTCAAACAAATGAAATTTTCCATCCATCTGGTACTATAGCGCTCATTATCCAGCCATATTTCCTTTTCTGACGGGCCGAAGTAATGACCAATAACCCAACGCAATTAACCTTGTTACAGGACGATATCCGTCGTCGCTACGAGACGCTGAGTAAACGCCTGAAGCAGGTGGCTCGTTATATCCTTGATAACAGCAACAGCATCGCGTTTGATACCGTCGCCTCTATCGCCCAGCAGGCGGATGTTCCGCCCTCCACGCTGATCCGCTTCGCCAACGCGTTCGGCTTTAGCGGCTTCAACGAAATGAAACAGGTCTTTCGTCAGCACCTGATGGAAGAGACCGTGAACTATACCGAACGGGCGCGCCTGTTCCGCCAGACGGCCACCGACGACAGCGCCAGCTCACCGGAGAGCCCGGTGGAGATCCTCAACGTCTTTACCATGGTCAACAGCCAGGCGCTGCAGCAGCTGGCGATGCAGGTGAATCCCGACCAGCTTAACAAAGCGGTGAAAATGCTCAACGAGGCGGAGAACATCTACATCATCGGTCTGCGCCGATCGTTCAGCGTGGCCTCGTATCTGGTGTATGCGCTGCGCCATCTGGAGCGTCGCGCTTTTCTGATTGATGGCCTGGGCGGCATGTTCACTGAACAGCTCAGCATGGTGAATCCGAAAGACGTGGTCATCGCTATCAGCTACTCGCCGTATGCACGTGAAGCGGTGGAACTGGTGGAGCTGGGCGCTAAACGTGGCGCGCATCAGATCGCCATCACCGACAGCCAGGTGAGCCCGTTGGCGGCGTTCAGCGATGTCTGTTTTGTGGTGCGCGAAGCGCAGGTAGATGGCTTCCGCTCGCAGGTGGCCTCGCTGTGCCTGGCGCAAACCCTGGCGGTGTCGCTGGCGCTGAATAACAGCAGCAACGAATAAACCCCGTGTACCGAATGGAACAAAGGCAGCCATCTGGCTTAATGCTTGTCAGTTAAGCTTTTAAGGACGCCGCAGCGGATAACGCTGCGGTTTCTTTTTTACCGCCCGCGGATAATGCCGCTGACGACGGCCGGGTAATACGAAGCTTCCCGCCATCGC
>NZ_NHZE01000158.1:0-675 GCF_002207995.1 Pantoea sp. VS1 | reverse complement strand
ATGGTGCCTGGCTTAGCCAGAACCTGACCACGCTGGATCTCTTCACGCTTGATACCGCGCAGCAGAACACCACAGTTCTCGCCTGCCTGACCCTGGTCCAGCAGTTTGCGGAACATTTCAACACCGGTACAGGTAGATTTAGCAGTCGCTTTGATACCAACGATTTCTACTTCGTCGCCCACTTTCACGATGCCGCGCTCAACACGACCGGTAACAACGGTACCACGGCCAGAGATTGAGAATACGTCTTCGATAGGCAGCAGGAACGGCAGGTCGATAGCACGGACTGGATCCGGGATGTACTTATCCAGGTGCTCAGCCAGCTCAACGATTTTCGCTTCCCACTCAGCGTCGCCTTCCAGCGCTTTCAGCGCAGAACCGCGTACGATTGGGGTATCGTCGCCAGGGAAGTCGTAAGCAGACAGCAGGTCACGCACTTCCATCTCAACCAGTTCCAGCAGCTCTTCGTCATCAACCATGTCGCACTTGTTCAGGAACACGATGATGTAAGGAACGCCAACCTGACGGCCCAGCAGGATGTGCTCACGGGTCTGTGGCATTGGGCCATCAGTCGCAGCAACAACCAGGATCGCGCCGTCCATCTGCGCAGCACCGGTGATCATGTTTTTCACATAGTCGGCGTGGCCTGGGCAGTCAACGTGTGCGTAGTGACGG
>NZ_NHZE01000157.1:0-364 GCF_002207995.1 Pantoea sp. VS1 | reverse complement strand
GAGAAGATAAGGTTCTTTTCGTATTAAAATGTTTATTGATATTCTTCACAATCAAATGGCTTACTATAATGTATGAGGTGGCCGTTACCTCATACATATAGATTAGCAACCTATCTGATTGTAAATGCTTGAGTTAGGCTGCGAAGGTAGTGGGGTATAGTAATGATAGTTAATTGCTAAAACAATTAAAAAACTAATAGATGAATACATAATCCATTTATTGTTTTTTGATTTCTGCTCGGTGTCCTTGATAAATATATTGGATAATGCCACTCCTATAATGAAGACCGCAAGAATGCCTAAGATTGCTAACCATATAGTATTATGTGTATATTGGTTAATTATGATTTCTGTAATAGTATTC
>NZ_NHZE01000156.1:0-3364 GCF_002207995.1 Pantoea sp. VS1 | reverse complement strand
GGTACACTGGTATCACAATGACGTTGCGGGCATGCCGCGTGAGCTGACCAGTGGGGATGGTAGTGTAGCGTGGCGGGCAGAGTACCGTGCGTGGGGCAACACGGTGCGGGTAGAGCATGCGCAGACGCGCCATGCTGAGCCGGTACACCAGCCGCTGCGCTATCAGGGCCAGTACTACGATGCAGAAACAGGTTTGCACTATAACCGTTTCCGCTACTATGATCCGGATGCGGGGCGGTTCATCAGTCAGGACCCGATAGGGCTGGCGGGTGGGCTGAATCTTTATCAGTATGCGCCGAACCCGCTGAACTGGATCGATCCGCTGGGGTTAAGAAAATGTGATCCTGAAAAATGGGATGTAAGTTCTCATCAAAGTAATAAAAATGCTGTTAAAGGTAAAAATCTTGGACTGGACTCTCATCATGTTGGTCAGAAGAATATTATGAAAGATCTGGTTGAAGGATATGATCCTGCGACAGCTCCAGCCATATTAGTTCCTCGAGTCGGCCACACCGTATCTAAAGAAGGATTAGGCATTGTATCCAGAAGTAAAATAAATCCCAAGACTGGATTACCATTTGCAAATGCCAGAGATGTCGTAGCGAGGGATATAAGGGAGTTAAGAAGGGTATATCCTGAGATACCAAATAGTAAACTTCAGGAACTTATCAAATTGAACAAGTCTATGTATCCTGAATTAAGATAAAGAGGCATGTATGAATCTTGACGAACAAGTAGTTAATGCTATCTTCAAAGAGTTGTTTGAAGATAACTCAGAGCGTTATAGGCAGTCTCTCAGCAAACCAGTAAATAATGATACTGATACCTATGGTAAAGCAAGAAATGCTCTGGCTAATCTAAGTCAGGCAGAAAAGGAATGTATATTTAAATTTATAGATCTCGCGATCGCCGATAGTGCTTCGGTCATATTAGGTACTCTGGATGGTTCTCATTATCCTGATAATATTGATGGTGATTTTATTGTGACCTATAAAGATGATGAAATACAAGGAAGCCTGCAAGATATATTTATAGAAAAAGCTGAAAGTAAAGGTATATATAATTAAAAAAAGCCGGAAGCGATCTTAACGATCCTTCCGGCTTTTTATTAAAAATCTTGGTGTAATGGATCATATCCAGCCGATGCGAAATGGTAATTTCAGAAGCTCTTTCCCTAAAGACATGACATGGCATCATGTTGACATGCCTGCCACACCATAACTTGCTGATTTTAATAGTTATAAAAGTTAGTACAAGATTTATCATCCTGATGGTACCGGGGGCGTAACAAATGGCGTGGCGGAACAAAATGCAGAAAATAAAGGAGGTTAAATGATTGCTATTTAATATTTTGATGAGATGCTAAAGAAATACAAAGGGCTTCCGGATGTAGGTCGGCTATATGTGGACAGTTCATTTGATACGGAGTCTAGGGACGATATTTATAATGGAAAGTATTATCATTAAGAGAATGAAGATGAAGAAATTGATTTTGTAAATTAATATGATGCTTTTTAGACGCTCCAATGTTTACTGCTATAATCGAAAATTACCTTGTAAAAAGCCCTGGTTCGACGAAACTCGATCTTTTCGAAGCCACGTTTTGTTATCTTGAAAATGATGACTTCTTAATGGACTAAAAAAATGGAGGCGATCTCAACATTCCCTCCGGCTTTTTCTTTTAAGCTGCCATGTTATGTATGCGGGGCGGTTCATCAGTCAGGACCCGATAGGGTTGGCGGGTGGGCTGAATCTTTATCAGCATGCGCCGATCTCGCTGAACTGGATCGACCCGCTGGGGTTGACTAAGTGTAAGGATAGTTATGAGCAAGCCAGAAACAAAGCACTAAAGTGGCTTGAAGAAAGAGGCTTCAAGGCTGAAAAAGTTAACACAGGGAAGTTTGGATCTACCAGAGGCAAGCCTGTAGGAATGACGACTGCAGATGGTAAAACCGGATTCAGAATAGAATATGATGAGCGTAGTGGCGCTCATATAAATGTATTCAGCGGTAAAGAAAAAGGTGAGCATTATCTATTTGAAGCTACGGAGTCATCGGTGAAAAGACTGCAGAGATTATTTGACTTGCCATCAAAATCATGGAGAGCAAAGTGACTTTAGAACAGGATGTGTTATCAGATATGGATGGCTTTTCTCCAAGGCCAATAATTATTAATGAATGGGAGCCTGTTGCGGATATTCTTTCTGAAGCTTTTCAATGGAAAGGTTCAAAAATTGATTGGGGTTCTTTATTAAGACATGCTGAACGACCAATTAAATTTGATTCCATGCAGGTTGATTTTGATGTTAAAGAGTTCATAAAAGATAGTGGCTTATATGAATTCTTAAACAAAAAGGATAAAATTTACTATATCAATGATTCCTCACTTGATTTTGCGGTTTCTCTGGAACCGAAGATTTTCCCTGAGTTTGTGGTTTATGTGATTCACAATATTCCTCAGCATCACTATTTTTTTGACGAAAGTGCAAAATGGTGCTTAGCTATCACTTCTGAAGGTTATATTGATTTCGGTGTTAGGAATTAGTTATTGCAGCCATTAATTGTGATTAGAGCCTGTAAGTAATTATTTATAACAGCCCAATGCTCAAAGGTTAGCGCTCATGGGTCTACATTATTCAATGATCTGAAATTCATTGCCTGTCGCCAGTACTGAATCGGCAACTATATTTTTGACGCATCCTTCATAGTCAGATAAATAGTATTTTGCACTGATTTATTAGTAGAGAACACCTGGCCTTTCTTTATATGTGCTTGGGTCATGCTGTTTAACTATCCGATAGCGTTAGTTGTATTGATAGCTTTGGGCTTATCCGGCGGATAATTGATTAACATTTTATCAGGTTTAGTATTGGAACGGGCTTATCATTTTTGAGGCTGAATATGCAAAGAAAAGAACTTATAGAGTTAATTAAAAAAATCCAGCGTGGTGAAGGCACAGAAGAAGAAGCGGATAATGATATTGACTTTCTTTGTAGAAGCGTTGCAGATCCTCAGGCTGCAAATTATATCTTCCAGGAAGATGTTAGTGCTGAGGAAATAGCTGATAAAATACTGGACTATAAACATATCCAGTTATAAAAAACGAAGCCGGAAGCGATCTGAATGATCCTTCCGGCTTTTTCTCTTTAGCTGGCAGTCGTCAGGATCAGGCTGACCTATCCAACCGTCATTCTGAGACCCATCCCTAACTCCATCTCACAAGGTGAAACGGAGCACGCAGCGCAGGTACACTGGTATCACAATGACGTTGCGGGCATGCCGCGTGAGCTGACCAGTGGGGATGGTAGTGTAGCGTGGCGGGCAGAGTACCGTGCGTGGGGCAACACGGTGCGGGTAGAGCATGC
>NZ_NHZE01000155.1:0-2717 GCF_002207995.1 Pantoea sp. VS1 | reverse complement strand
GGTACACTGGTATCACAATGACGTTGCGGGCATGCCGCGTGAGCTGACCAGTGGGGATGGTAGTGTAGCGTGGCGGGCAGAGTACCGTGCGTGGGGCAACACGGTGCGGGTAGAGCATGCTCAGACGCGCCATGCTGAGCCGGTACACCAGCCGCTGCGCTATCAGGGCCAGTACTACGATGCAGAAACGGGTTTGCACTATAACCAGTTCCGCTACTATGATCCGAATGCGGGGCGGTTCATCAGTCAGGACCCGATAGGGCTGGCGGGTGGGCTGAATCTTTATCAGTATGCACCGAACCCGCTCAGTTGGGTTGATCCGTTGGGATTGTCAGCAGCACATCGAGGACGAATCCAGGCACAAGGCATGTCCCTTGAAGAATCTGTTTCATGGAGTCAAGAACCCCCCTTACGGCAGAGGATGCTAAGAAAATGATGATGGAGCTGAAGGGAAAGTTAAATAAACGTGATTTAGCGCTAAGAATAGATGCATTCCAGAGGGCAGAAAAATTAATAACTATTGCTAGTAAATGTGGAGAAGCTGATACACCTGTAAGTAAAACATTTATGGTTAAAGACACTAAGCATGAGCGCGTTGATATGGAAATTATTTCTGGGAAGCATTTTTGGAGTGAATATGTTTAATAATTACCTTGTTGATGTGAATGAATATTTGGAACTAGAGTCTTCGTTGCAAAATTTCTTTTTAAGCATTATGAACAATAGAAACCCAGTGGACTGCCCATATTACAATACCACCTTTTCAAATGGAACGCCGTTTATGGATGGTGATCCTATATTTTCAGCGAGAAAGAAAAATAATGGCGAGATCATTAAGATTGTTTTAGATGAAGGTACTGATTCAATTAGCGAGTTTGATAAGCAAGTAGATGGTTCTTCCATCCATGTTATAGTTGCTAATGTTTCTGCTTTGGAGCTAATTAAAAAAAGAATTATCAATTGGTACGTGGATTAAGAAGTATCTAAAGGAAAATGATATATGGCTGTATAAATTGAGAGTGATAATGATGAACTATATAGATATTCAATTCTTAATGCTGGAGACATTATTACCTAAAGATGATGTCAGTTTGGGATGTGAATGTTTTTTATTTTGCTGAAATGATTAAATAAAAGAATTAATCATCGCAAAACAGTCCAGTGTTGAAAGAAATTAAAAAAATTGATTGTTTTTTGCTCTGCGCCAGTAATAATTATGAAGACTCTCGACTTCCGGGTGTTTGATATTGGCTTCAAAGAGAGGTCAGTTTTATGAGTTTTAGTCTAAAAGTTTCAGTGAACTACGAACGAAACTAGCACCTGATTCATGATTTAGCCGAATAGCATTCTAAGACCCTATAGGGCTGGCGGAGGCTTTATCTTTATCAGTATGCGCCGAATCCGCTGGCATAGATTGATCCCCTGGGTCTTTCAAAATGCCACTTAGATAATCCCAGGGAAAAGTAAACAGTGCTGAAATAGGCGATATAGTAAGGACCCCGTCATCACATCCTGAAGATTTTGTTAAAGTATAATGTGGGAATTATAAGAATAATCATACAAATGAAATATGGAGTAAAAGTAATACATCGCATAGTGATAAACTAGGTGAATGGAAAGTTGGTATAGATAAAGCGGAACCAAAGCCAAGGCATAAAATAACCATAGGTATGAGTGATGGAAAGATCATTTAAATCGATAAGTAGCCTCTCACTAAATGAAATTAATTTCTCTGGATTTAGATTGTCCAAAAGTTGGGTCGGTTTTTTTGAAAAAAAAGTTTCTTTTTCATACCCTCTAATTGACGAGGCTATTTCTTTATTCGAAGATTTTTTTGGTAAAGAGGATGAAGGTGTAATTGTTATTGCAGCTCTTTCATTTAATGATGAAAGAGAGGATGATAAAGAAACGATTAATAATTATCAGGCTTTATATGAGGAGATGAAAGATAAAAAATTACTTTTGCCAATGACCGAAGAGTTTGAAAGTTATCTTTATGGTGATTCTTGTTTGCCGGCTTTTTCACTCAGCTTAAGTAAAAAAAGTCATGACTTCAGAGGTCTATCAAGATTGATGATGTGTCATGCTGGAGTTGTTGGTCAGGTTTGTTTTTATATTAATCTGGATTTAAATGTGGCCATTTATCCACATGATGATGTCGGATTTGGGTGTATTGCTCTTAACGAGGAATATAAAAAATGTGAAGAGTTTCTGCATAATTGTGCGAAAAGTGAATCGTTCAATGTTTTTATTGATAGCGATAATGGATTGGTGAAGTTATGATTGTTGATGTGTTTGCAAACTTATTCTTAACTTGCTTGTCCAGAACTGTATGGTTAATTGGCTGTGAGTGTAAATAATAACGCCAGAACGCCATTGATTAAGCTAATATAACTCGTGTGGGGCTAGTGGTATTATAAAGGTGTGAGAGATATAAAGTAATGCCATTGTAGTGACGAGGCTGGTTTTGGTCTTGATGTTTTACGGTAATCTTTATTTAATTAAGTAGTAATGATTATATTCTTTATTAGTTGATTGCTATTTTTTGTTAGCTATGTTTAAGTGCGTTTTTATCATCATTGATAAATGATTTTTTCAGGGGTTTTTAATGTTCAGATGAATTATCCAAACGGTATTTTATTGAAATAAATGCCCAACTTCGAGTCGGGGTAAATTCTAAACCAACGGTGTTATAATGATGAATTAACTGTTAATGG
>NZ_NHZE01000154.1:0-1762 GCF_002207995.1 Pantoea sp. VS1 | reverse complement strand
CCAGTCGCGGCGAAGGGCAAAGGAGCAACGACGAAGAGAGGGCATAAAGGGGCGACGACGAAAAGTTTTTGCGGCACCAGGCAAAAAGTTTTTGGCGGCGTGCACTTCACCCCTTTCTGCCTGAACCGGCGGTGCTACGAACGGCCCTCCGCGCTTGGACTGACCGGAACAGGTCCGCCGCGCGCGAAAACGGCAAGAACACACCCCGGACGGCTTTGCCGGTCCGGTCCTCAGCGGCCACGGCTTTATGTGGCCAGTGAACGCGACGGCGCAGCCGTCTGCAGCCGTTGACCCTGGACATCAGCCCGAAACCGCTCGCGGCCGAAACCCGCAGGGGTTCGGTGGCGCTTGGCGGCTTTGCCGCTTAGCGACATAGGGCTCGACGACCCGGCTTGCCGGGAAGCCGAAGGTGGCCCCGGCTTTTGCTGTTGCTTTTGCTGTTGCTGTTGCTGTTGACTGACAGCGAACTGATTTCATCGATTAAAATCAGTCACATGTGAAAGATCTATCTGTCATTTCATATCAAGCTGACCAGTAATGGCGGCGGAGCGGTCGCCGCAGGCGGCCAGGGGGGTTTACGCGCGCTCAGCCGGGTCCGCTGCCGGACGCGGGCCCCCCTTTCTGCCCCCCGCTGCGCTCACTGCTCAGCACATTCATGGCCTGTCACGTTTATCTGGCCAGTACTGTCATAACCGTTTTCATTGCCTCGTTTTCGACCGGCCAGTGACGGGCACCGGCACCAGGCCCGGCCTGAGCATCTTTTAACCGCATAAAATCTTCTGCCACACTCAGCACCGCCGCCAGCGCGCCGGCAGGCACGCTTACTTCGCGCATTTCCTCCCGTTCTTCTTCACGCAGGTTATTCAGCATGTCCCTTACCGCCTCCCGGCCGATACCGTACCGGCGGTGATCACCTTCGTCGGCAATAAACGACAGTACCCGGCCGGCCTCTCTTTCCGTGATATCCATACACTCCGCTGCGTTCATCACGTCATCCATCCTCCAGATCAATACTGAAAGCGGGTTTTCTTCATCAAACAACTCAGTCAGGCGCGTGCTGATCTCTTTTACAGTGCCGTGCATCATGTCTTTTATCCTCAGCGGGCGGCAAAGCCGCCCGCGTAGTTAATCAGTCCAGCGCGCGGAAAATGGCGTCAGCTTCGTGATGCTCACCGGCGTAGTTCATCAGCTGCCGGTGGCGCTCGCAGTAGTGCGCACAGAGTTCTTCCTCATCGTGGCGGTCATACATCCAGCTCCGGTGATTGAGAACCAGCGCGGTGATGATGATCCCCGCCGCCTCCGCGCTTACGTCCAGCTCGCTGTAATTGCCCGGATCTGAAAAGTGCCAGCGCGCCTCCCCTTCCGGCTTCATAAAGCCGCCGCCGCCGGGCAGCTGCGCGAACTCCCATACGCCGCCGTCATAGTCGCTGAGAAAACGATCGGCATACTGGTATATATTGAGTTCGGCGCGCATGAAATCGCCGGCAAAAAGCATCGGCAGAAAGCGCATTTTCACGTAACCGTCCAGGATTTGCGCCGGCTGGGGCGCGTACAGTGCTGTGTTCATCAGAAACCTCCGCAGTCAGAGTGGATAACCGTTCCGTCCTGTGCCGTGACTGAATGACAGCCCGGCGAAAAGCGGAGTGTTCAGGAGCGACGCCGCAGGCCGCAGCGCAAGCGAGCGGGAGGCGGGATAACGGACGGCGGCGACGCGAAGCATGAGCGGAGGCGCGACGGGAGTGAGCCCGCCGGAGCGAGTGCG
>NZ_NHZE01000153.1:0-1146 GCF_002207995.1 Pantoea sp. VS1 | reverse complement strand
AGCGTTGTAACGGCTGTATTTAACCCCTGTTCTTAACTTCCTGAAGGAAAACCCCATGCTCACATTCAACGGTGCGGCACGCACCCTTATTGTCTGGACTACCCTGTTTTTTGCCTGGAGCGCCCTCGTGCTGTGGCAGTTCGGGCCTGATATCGTCAAAACCATCATGACCGAAAGCCATCTGTTCGCGTTCGATCTCGCCACCCGCACGATGCAGGGCGATATGATGCCGCCGGGCGTTATCACTGCGCTGCTGGTTTTACTGGTGCTGACGGCCGGCGGCGTGCTGTCTGCCCTGACGCTTGCCTGCTGGAACCTGCTGTTCCTTGCCTGCGGTCTCCCCCTGATGGCTGGTCACTGGCTGCAGCACCGCACGGGACATAACCGCCCGCCCGCACTGCGCACCCTGAAATAATCTCCGGGGCCCGCACGGCCCCTCAGCCATTTTCTCCCCCTGCAACAGCCTGCCCGATTTCCCCGGGCGGGCTGCGCCTGCGCGCTTTCCGGAGTTTCCCATGAGTTTTACCCCTAAATACCTGACACAGGGTGGCCAGATGACGGCCTACCGCCTGCGCATGTTTACGCAGGTCAACGGCTGGATCAGCGGCTGGATACTGCTTTTCTATCTTCTGGTTACGGGCGCCGCGTTCTGGCTGGTCACGCCGGAGGATGCGCTGCGCAACGGCTTCTGGTACGGGGGCGCCAGCCTGTTCAGCGGTTTTGTGCCTCTGATGAATCCGTCCGGGGCGGCGACCTGGGACGTGACCTGGCACTGTGGCACCGGCGCCCGGCTGTGTACGGCGAAACTGACGCTGGCGCAGCTGCTGACTGACCCGTGGATGCAGCAGCAGGGGGCCATCGTCCTGCAGAGCCTGCGGGTCTGTGCCGCCGCCTGCGGCGCGGCCTTCGCCGTTCTGCTGTGCGTGGTCTACTGGTACGTGGGGCGTATTGGCAGAAAGGAGAGCGAGGACGAGTTTATCTCGGGTATGACGCTCACCGATAAGCCGAAGGAGGTGAACCGGCTGCTGAAAAAGGCCGGCGAGAAGTCCGATCTGCAGATTGGCGGCCTGAACATGGTGAAGAACGCCGAGGTCATGAACTTTCTGATCCACGGCACCATCGGCGTCGGCAAGTCCACGCTCATCC
>NZ_NHZE01000152.1:0-4201 GCF_002207995.1 Pantoea sp. VS1 | reverse complement strand
CTGAAATGGCATGCTTGCGGCAGAGTTCCCGGGCTGAAACCCCGGCTTCTGCCTCGCGGAGAATACTGATGATCTGTTCGTCGGAAAATCGCTTCTTCATGGGGATGTCCTCATGTGGCTGATGAAGACATTACTAACATCGCGGTGCATTAATCAACGGGGAGCAGGTCACTTACATGCAAAAGAGTAAGACTGAATTCTCTACCCAAATAAACCTAGCACGATATGGTATCTGGCTGGTCCTGAATTTGACAAATTCTGCTGTTACTCGCCTGTTAGCCCCCTTCGGCTCCCCGGCAGGCCGGGTCGTCGAGCCCTACTGCGCTAACCGGCAAGCCGGTAAGCTCCGCCGGAACGCGAAAGGCTGCGCTCCGTGCCTGACGGCTAGAGTCTGATGGCGGACAGCAACCCCTGCAGCGGGCGTGCGCCCGCGCGCTCACTGGCCACAAAAGCACGTGGCCGCTGAGGACCGGACCGGCGAACGGCGCGCCGTCCGGGGCTGCGTCATGTTCACCTCCTGTTGTGTTGTTTTTATTCTCCGCGCTCCTCCGCCATGCAGAAACCTGCCACACGGGCGGCCTCACGCAAGGGTCGCTGGCTAAACGGCGGCACCCGGTCCCTCCGGGCTGCGGCTTTGCCGTTTCCCCCTGCGTCATGCCTTTACCCCGCGTGCCTGTTCTGCCCTCACGGCGAAGGAACTCAGAGAAACATCACTTAACCCTGAAGAGGAGAGCAACATGTCACAGCAGAACGTCAACACCCCGGCTCAGAAATCTAAAGAATCATCTCCTTTAAAAGCAAAGGCCCCGCGTCGCAGCGCAAAAGCGAAGGCTGACAAGGCCGTAGCGGCGGTTGAGCAGGCGCTGGAGAAAGTGGAAATTGAGATGATCCCGCTTTCACGTCTGACGGTTTCCCCCCTGAACGTGCGCCGCCGGGTTTACGTCCAGTCGCGCATCGATTCGCTGGCCGCGACCATTCAGAACGTAGGGCTGCTGCATAACCTGATTGCGCACGATATGCCGGACGGCATGCTGGGCGTGGCCTGCGGCGGTCGGCGTCTGACCGCGCTGCAGCAGCTGCTCGCGCAGGGCGTTTACCAGCCCGATCAGCCGATCCCTGTTAAGCGGGTGTCAGAGGAACTGGCCCGCGCGACCTCGATGGTGGAAAACGGCGAGCGTGAAGATATGCATCCCGCCGAGCAGATTGCCGGATTCCAGGCGCTGTCAGCTGAGGGCAAAACGCCCGCGCAGATTGGTGACCTCATGGGCTACAGCTCGCGTCACGTACAGCGCTGCCTGAAGCTCTCCGGCCTCGCGCCCGCCATTCTTGACGAACTGGCTGCTGACAACATCACGATCGAGCAGTGCCAGGCGCTCACGCTCGCTGACTCACATGAACGCCAGATGGAGGTATGGGATCAGGCTTCAAGCTATTACAACCCGTCAGCCGACACCATTCGTAACCTGATCACCTCTTCAGAAACCGAAATCAGCCGCTCCCATAAGTTTGCCTTTGTGGGCAAAGATGCTTACCTGGCCGCAGGCGGCACCATCCGCACCGACCTGTTCAGCGGGGATGACGAGGGGTACATCGATACCGCCCTGGTGGAGAGCCTCACGCTGGAGAAACTGCAGCAGACTGCGGAAGCCGTGCAGCAGGAGGAGGGATTTGCCTGGACGGAAGTGAGAATGGACGGCCGGATGCACGGCTGGGACAGCAAAATTAAGCGCAGCTATGTCGTGCCTGAGGAGCGCTGCACGGACTACACCCCGGAAGAAGATGCACAGGTGAGCGAGCTGCGCGCACAGTGGCGGCTGACCGACGACGAAGCGCTGAAGCCGCCGCTGAAAGCGCAGATTGCCGGGATTGAAAACGCAGCGGATAAACGCCGCTGGGCGGCGCTGGACAAGGATAAAACGGGCGCGGTCATCTGTTATGAGTTCGGCACTTGCGTTATTCAGCGCGGTGTGCAGCGCGTGGCTGACCTGCCGAAGAAAACCACGCCCGCCAGCAAGGATGATATGCAGGCGCTGTCAGAGGGGTATTCGGCGGCGCTGGTCCGCGCCATGTCCTGCGAGCGGTCGCTGGCGGTGCAGGCCGCGCTCAGCGCAAAGCCGGATATTTCGGTCGCCATGCTGACCTGGACTTTGTGCCGCACCACCTTCAGCCACGGCAGCTATGACAGCACCCCGATGAAAATCAGCCTCACGGATAACAGCGCCGCGCTGGTTTCCGACTCAGCGGCAAAAGAGGAGGGGAAGGCGTGGCAGTTTATGCAGCAGCTGAAGGCTGACTGGCAGGCGCGGCTGCCGGAGAACTGGGCGCAGGACTTCCGCTGGCTACTGGCGTGGAGCACGGACGACGTGCACGGGCTGCTGGGATTCTGCAGCGCCTCGGCGGTGTGCTGCTTCCAGGAACGGGTCTACGGGCGAAGCCAGACCAGCAACCTTGATGCGCTGGAATCGGCGATGGCGTTCGATCTGGCCGACTGGTGGCAGCCGACCGCAGAAGGATTCTTTAAGCGCATGAGCAAAGACCAGATTGCCGGGGCGCTCGCGGAAGCAGGCAAAACGGGCAACGCGAAGGATGCAGAGAAGATGAAGAAGGGTGACGCCGCCGACTTCGCGGAGTCCTGCCTTGAGGGGACGCGCTGGGTGCCGCAGTGGATGAAGCCGCTGCAGTCCGGTGCGGCGGTAAACGGCAGCGCAGACGCCAACGACAGCGAAAACTGAAAGCGGCAGGCCGCCCGGAGGGGCGGTCATTCACCCGGAGAAAATACCATGAACATTATCCCCCGATCTCTGTCCCTCGTTCCTGCCTGTCCGTACACGCGCGCGGTCAGCCTTGCGATTGCCGACGTTGAAAAGCGCCTGCAGGGCCGCGCGCAGCGCGGTGCCCATCCGTATGCCAGCGCGTTTCTGCGTCATTACTGCGACACCCGCACGGTGACATCCGACCATCTGCGCCGCATCGTGCCGGAATACGCCCCGCGCGACCGCTTTTCGCCCGCAGCGGTGGAATACATGGCCGCGCTGGATACGCTGATTGCCTCACGGGGTGAGCGTTGCCCGTCACCGCTGCCGCAGGACACCGCGCCCAGATTGTTTCCTGTGACCGCGCTGAGACAGCGCGAACGCCTTGATAAACGCAGCGCACACCGGGTTAACCGGGAAGTCAGTCAGGAAGGCAAAGCGGAGGCGAAGAAGCTCAGGCGCTATCAGCAGCGTCTGGCACAGGCGAAAATCGATCTGACGTTTCAGACGCCGCTGACGGTTGGCACATGGTATGCGCGGCAGCAGGAACAGGCGTTCTTTGAATCAGACATTTTTCACATGGTAACAGCATGGCTGCCGAAGTTTACTTCCTGCCGCTGTCTGGATCCTGCCTGGTATCGGGAGGAGCCGCTCTGGCGACTCATGCTGGACATTCAGGCCGAAGTAAAAGGCGCGACGGAGGCGGCGCTGGAGGCTGACCGGCTGGCGCTGCCGAACCGACTGGTGCTGAAAAGCTGAAGGTAACAGCCCCGTGTGCTTTCACAGCGCGGGGCAATCTGTTGAAATAGCACAATCCTGTGCGCTGTATCGGGACAAAAACCGTTAAGCCCGTAAATCCTTAAACCGGAGTGAGGTATCTGACATGAGTTTCTGGCTTCTGGCCGCCGTGCTGAATGGCATCTGGGTAACCCTCTTTTATTTTGTCTTCCCGCATGCGCTCACCGGAACCGAATATTCGATGGGTATCATCATTTGTCTGCTCCTGGCGAGGGTCATGGCATCAAAAGCCAGTGAGCCCGCAGGCGACAGGCTGTTTATCGTTTTGCTGAAAGGGCTGATACCGGTTTCCGGACTGGGCCTGCTCGCGTGGGGCACCTTGTTGTCCCGCAGCGGTGAGGGGGTAACCGGGGCGGCAGAGAGCGCTGATGCCGTTAACAGTACATTTGGCGGCGGACTGGCATACGCGCTTATGGCGCTGGGCATTATGCTGCTGGTCACGGGCTACAGAATACTGCGACGTTAACCCAGGCGGCCCTGCGGGGCGGCTAAAGGTACAAACCGGCCACATGGGTAACACTTTAGACCGGGCACATGGGTAACACTTTAGACCGGGCACATGGGTAACAGTTATAAACGGCATAGCAGAGGAGACTCACTATGCCCTGGACTGAGACTGTTACCATGCAACGCCCTGAATTCATCCTCGC
>NZ_NHZE01000151.1:0-27944 GCF_002207995.1 Pantoea sp. VS1 | reverse complement strand
TGAATCGCCACGGGTTTAACAGACACCTCGGAGTCATTTAAAATGGCTTAAAGAGAGGTGCCCATGAGCGGTAAGCGTTATCCCGAAGAGTTTAAAATTGAAGCAGTCAAACAGGTTGTTGATCGTGGTTATTCTGTTTCCAGCGTTGCAACACGTCTCGATATCACCACCCACAGCCTTTACGCCTGGATAAAGAAATACGGTCCGGATTCTTCCAATAATAAAGAACAGTCAGATGCTCAGGCCGAGATTCGCCGTCTCCAGAAAGAGCTGAAGCGGGTTACCGACGAACGGGACATATTAAAAAAAGCCGCGGCGTACTTCGCAAAGCTGTCCGACTGAGGTACGCCTTTATCCGTGATAACACCTGTTGCTGGCCTGTTCGCCTGCTGTGTCGGGTGCTGGATGTTCATCCCAGTGGCTTTTACGCCTGGCTTCAGCAGCCGCATTCACAACGCCATCAGACAGACCTGAGACTGACAGGACAGATTAAACAGTTCTGGCTGGAGTCGGGATGCGTCTATGGTTATCGCAAGATCCATCTGGATCTGCGGGATACCGGGCAACAGTGCGGAGTCAACAAAGTCTGGCGACTGATGAAACGTGCCGGGATAAAGGCTCAGGTCGGATACCGGAGCCCGCGGGCACGTAAAGGCGAGGCCTGTATCGTGTCGCCCAACAGGCTCCAGCGACAGTTCAATCCGGATGCTCCGGATGAGCGTTGGGTAACGGACATAACCTACATCAGGACCCACGAAGGCTGGCTGTATCTTGCCGTGGTTGTAGATCTGTTCTCACGCAAAATTATCGGCTGGTCAATGCAATCCCGGATGACAAAGGACATTGTCCTGAACGCATTGCTGATGGCTGTATGGCGGCGTAATCCCCAAAAACAGGTGCTGGTTCACTCTGATCAGGGCAGTCAGTACACAAGCCATGAGTGGCAGTCGTTCCTGAAATCACACGGCCTGGAGGGCAGCATGAGCCGTCGCGGTAACTGCCACGATAATGCGGTTGCAGAAAGCTTTTTCCAGTTGCTGAAGCGTGAACGGATAAAGAAAAAGATCTACGGAACGCGGGAAGAAGCCCGCAGCGATATTTTTGATTACATCGAAATGTTTTATAACAGTAAGCGTCGGCATGGTTCGAGTGATCAGATGCCACCGACGGAATATGAAAATCAATATTATCGACGGCTCAGAAGTGTCTAGATTATCCGTGGCGATTCAAACCATGTAACCGCATTCCCTTGCAGTTGTCTGATTCCGGTCTCAGAGTTTATCCATCAGGTAACGATGTGCTTTAGAGGCTGCGCTGGCCGCTTTGAAAATATAGCGCTTGTCGTTTTTCAACGCTTTCAGCCAGGAAGCGATGTAACTTTCATGTTGTACCTCGCCATCAATCCCCAAATCCGCCATCAGAAAGGCACTTCCCAGCTCCGCATTGGGTCGGGAGGATCATGTCTCAGAGAGAACATGCCTCTCCCGCCCAGAACCGGACGTGATAGTTTCCCATCATCCGGCTCTCCATGTTTGCCAGTTCCCATTCCGTTACGTGGTTTCAGTGTTCCTGCATGCAGAGCCTTGTGGCATGTCAGGCACAGAACGATTCGCTTGCGCCGTCTTGCTGCCGCCACCTGCTTCCAGAGTGGTGTATCCTTCATATCTGCAAGCTTACGGCTGTGATGGATTTCACATGGAACGCCTGTTGCTCCGCAGTATTCACACTGTCGGGCTAAAAGCCTGTCCATAACACCAGAACGTCCGCTGGTAAACCAGGGAACTGCCAGCTTATCAACTTTGTTTCCGAGATTCGAAAGCTGGTTCAGGTGTTTCAGACTGAACACGGCAACAGCCCGTTCTTTTCCATGTATACAAAAGCGAACCACAAGACCATTTCTTGTTTTAAGACGATGAGCCACTTGATTTACGGAAAGGCGTAATTTGAAGGCTAGCGTTTTGAGCAGGCTGGTTTCCCAGAGGAACCACAGCTTGCGCAGGCTGAACTTCGCACAGTAAGCCGGCCAGCCCCCCGCATTTCCGCGTTATAGGCTAAAACGATTTCCAGCAGGCTGCTGTCCACCAGATAACGCCGGTGTATCGCTTTCAGACGACCGAGATCGCCATAGCCATTACGCTGATTAAACCGGACCAG
The DNA here is from genome assembly GCF_002207995.1 of Pantoea sp. VS1. Classification (NCBI taxonomy): domain Bacteria; kingdom Pseudomonadati; phylum Pseudomonadota; class Gammaproteobacteria; order Enterobacterales; family Erwiniaceae; genus Pantoea; species Pantoea sp. VS1. Next base: position 25,790 of record NZ_NHZE01000151.1, on the reverse strand, counting down.
CCTTTCAGGCGGAACAAGAAGCTGGATCCGACCCGCCGGGTCCCTTGAACGAACTACGCGCCTGCCCAGTTTCGTTCTTCTGATCCGACTGTCTGTGATCGCTCCCACTGTGTAACCAAGGAAAATTGTTCCATCCGTCGCCTTACTGATTTTGCTCTTTTCCTGAGACGCCTCCAGATGGAGAATTTCAGAAAGAAATGCTGTGACTTCGCGCATTATTTCCCGTGCTTCGTCTCTGGAACCGATAACGCCAATCAAGAAATCATCGGCATACCGGCAGAACATTAACCGTTTATAGACCGGATCCATGCCGTCTTTTGATGGCATGACGGAGCATTCCTCTTCAAGACAACGGACCGAGGTGAGGATTACCTAAGCATCACCTTCACGGCCTTCACTCAGTAATTTCTCAGCCCTGCGTCTCCTCTGATATATACGCTGTGTAAGACGCCGGTATTGCGGGTTTTCCGCACGGCGCTCACCCTTATTGTTTATCAGCCTGAGGAACCGTTTATCCTCGATTTTCCTGGATAGCGGTTTTACCTGTATATGATCACTGACGTCTTCAGCCGGAGGATATCGTGACCATCAGTATCGGCTATGTGACAGAGAGTTACAGCAAAAACACCACGCTGGATTCACTGGTTTCAAGAGCCGATCGCGCGCTGTATGTCGCCAAAAACTCAGGCAGAAACACCGCGGTTAATTTCAGCAATATTAAGGAAGAATAATCTGTTGCTGCACACGGCAAAGCGCCTGGCGTGAGCCATTAACTAAAAGCTGAAAGGCCACAGCGCTGAACAGGCGGGGCCAGGATACATTTTCCCCGATCAGCCTGTTCAGACAGCCTCAGGCCGCGCTGCGTCCGCCGATCTGCCCGATAAACTCGCGCACTTCAACCGCCTGTTCGATAAAGCCGCTGACCACATGGCTGAAGGTGGCCTCATCAAGCTGCGTCAGCGCCTGCTGGAAGCAGAGACGCACTTTGTACTGCTCATCCATCGCCAGCCAGCAGCCCCGCATTGCGGCCATCTCAAAGTTCAGCTGCAACAACAGCGGATAGAGCGTCAGCGAGGACTGCGGATCGGTCTCAGTTAACTGACAGTGAATCAGCAGGCTGTCACTCTGTTCCGGCACCTCCAGCACAGCGGCTTCCTGCCCCTGAGCATCGGACAGGGCGCATACCCCATCCTTCAGATGCAATGGCGTTTTGCAGCCCGCTGAGAAGTACTGTAAAAATTTTTCCACCTGCCGTTGTGATGCTGTCATCCTCTCGCTCCTTAATTCTCTGTTTAACGGTCTGCCCGGCGACGATTAACGGCGGTCAGCTTTTCATTTCAAACCCTTCTTTTCTCAGCTCAGAGAGAGCCGATGCCACTTCCGGATTGGCTTTAGCAATTTCACCCTCAAGCGTGAAGCGCCGTGGCGTGTCCTGGTCCTGACCGTATTTGAAGTTAATGGTGCCGATATTGCGTTCCATACTGACGCCCGCGCTGTTGCTGGCACCCAGTAACAGCGCGGGCGTGTTGAATCCTTCGCTTTTGGTGACGTTCTGGCTGACGCTGATCGAGCGGATGCGCAGGTTATTACGATCCTGGAACAGCAGCCCCAGCTCCTCGCGTCCGACTTTACCGTCAAGAATGGCTCTTTCGGTCTGATCGCGCAGGCCATCCTTCAGCTCCATTGAGACGCTGGCGCTACTGAACGGCGTGCTTTGCAACTGTTTTAACAACCCCTTCAGTACCGGATCGTTATCCATCATCGCGCTCAGACGGGTGGCATTGGTAGGCGGCAGGGCGGCATGAAAATGCTGCTTCAAGGTATCCACAATGCCGTTCTCATCCAGCCGGGACAGATTGCTGTAAGAGGTACTGTGCCTGGCCGAGCCTAATCCCATCACGTTAGTTTCAGCGGCCTGCTGACGCAGCACCAGCTGTTCCAGGTTGCGTATTGCCTCATAGCGATCGTCACCGACCACGTTACTGCGGCTGAAATGGCGATGCAGATCGTTCAGCTGTTTCACCGGGTCCGGGTTTTCCTGCTTTTTCAGATCGGCCAGCAGTTTGGTGCTCTCGCTGTCCTTAAAATGTTTACCCAGTGTCGAGGTCAGCTCGCTGATATCGTTGCTGGTGATCGGATCGGCCTGTTTCATCTCCACGCTGATCCTTTGGGTGGTGCGGTTATCCATCGCCAGCGATACCGCCACGTTGGTCGAGGTAAAGGCCGGGAAAGTCCCGACCGATTTAGCCGGCTCTTTGGTGGCGTTGTCGGTGACCTTACCGTCATGAGTAAAACCGTGGGCGACCCCCACACTGAAGGTGAGGTTGGCACCGACGTTGGCCGAGTTAAGGAAAGTAGCACGGTTGTTACTGGCCGCTACCGTGCTGCCAAACTCGCCTTTTTGCGTACTGCGTTCCCGTTTAGCGGTCACCAGGTTCGCCGAACCGCTTATCCCGGTGGAAACACGGGCGGTCACGCCGTCAGGTTTTGCCCCGTCGTTGGTGATGTTAATCCCGGCACGCAGGTCAAACGCTGCCGAGGTATCGACGTTGAACACCAGTTTGGTGCCCTGCTTCATCTGATGTTCAATCCCTTTTTTCATCAGTTCGGTCGGCGTCAGCGTGCCGTGCGTCAGGCCATGCAGAAAATCAGGCAGCTCATCTTCGGTCAGTTTGAAATTCAGACTGTTTTGCAGCGTCCCCTGGATGTTACTGCTGATGCTGCCGCCGATACGAAAATCCGGGCTGATCTTATGTTTTTTGCTCAGCCAGTCGCTGGCGTTTTCGGCGGTGTTTTTTTTGCCGGTCATGTAGGGCATCAAATCGTGGCCGGTGGCGACAGAGATGGTGCCAGTGGCCCCGCCGTCACGACCAAAGGTGACGTCCAGTCCGCCGCTGGTGCGGCCAAAGCTCAGGTTATAAGCCCTGTCCAGGGTGATCCCCGCGCCGGGCACAATCGGCACCGGGATTTTGTTCAGCGTCGGTACAAAAGCGGTGCTGAGGCCGCCGCCGTAGGCACGGCTGAAACTCATGCTTTCGCCTCCGTCCAGCGACAACAGCGTGTCTTTTAATTTTTTCTCCAGCTGCGCGTTGCCCTGGGTGTCCAGCACGGTGCGGGTGGTCAGGTTGACGCCGTGGTGCTCTTTCTTGAAGGCGTTGATAAAGGCTTTCACCGCATCGTAATTGGCCTCCAGCGGTGCGTTATGGCTGAAGCCCATGTCGGTAAACTGCTTAATCGGGTTAGCGCCATACTGCTTTTCACGCAGGGTATCGAACTGCTGACGCAACTGCTTGATCTGGCCGGGATCAGGCTGATGTCCCGATACCAGCGCCGCCTTATCCGCCAGCTGATGCAGATCGCCGATGGTGACGGTATCCAGAATCAGCCGCGATTTAGTGAGGGATGTTTCGTCGTTGGGATCGCGCTGACGCCCCATCGGCACGTCACCTTTCTGGTGACTCATGTTCACCCCGGCTTTGACAAAGTGGCTGAGCAGCGTTTGCAGCTTACTTTGTGGTGACGGCGCGGCTGAGCTGACCGCTTTTTCTAACGCTTTACTGAGGTCGCGCCCCGAACGGTTAACGTTGAAGCTCTGTATCACCGCCTTGCTGGCTGAAGGTTTAAACTCTTCGTTAATCTGACCGTTACTTTTCAACACCCCCTGATGCTGCCCCAGTTCGGTGGCCGAGCGAACGGCACTGTGCTCCAGCTCTTCACGGAACCGCTTCATATCATTCAGCAACGCCGCACCGTGCTCACCTAAATCCAGCGCTTCCATTTTGCTGTGCAAATCCATTTGCGTGCCGCTGTTACGCACGTTGTGCGCTTCCAGCTGCTTAATCAGTGCGCCCTGCATTTCGTAAACTGAGCCCAGACCACGCCGTCCCTGCCAGTTGTGCTGCATATTGTAGGCCGCATTTTTGATCGGACGCGGCGTCGCCATGGTTGGATTGAAAATATAGGCGCGCACCCGATCGGTGAATTTACTGGCGATTTTGCGGTTTTCCATCCCGGTCTGCCCGCCGACCTGCGCGGTAAGCTGCATGTTCACGCCGGTTCCGGGGATCAGGTGGCCTTTGAGGCCCTGATTTAAGCGGGCAAATACCTGTTCCGAACCACGCTGGCCGACTTCCAGCGGCGCAGGCTCTGGTGCGGTATGCGCGTACCACTCACCCTCCCGCAACTGATGCAGGGTGCCGTCGGTCATGGTGGCGACCGGCAGGTTTTCATGGTCCATCTCTAGGCGTTCCAGCTCACTTTCACTGTGCGGCATCGCCAGTTTTTGCCAGCTACCGCCAGCTTCGCCGCTCTGCCACTGCTCACGCGGCTGATGAAAAATCTCGCCGTCGTGGTTTACGGCGTAAAGATTCTGCTGGTGATCGACGTGAATATCCTTCAGGGTGCCGGTGATTCCTTCACGGCTGAGGGTTTGCGCCGGCCGCGCCAGTTGCTGGGTGCTAGGCTTAATCTGGAATGAGCGAATGTCGCCTTTTTCCGACAGCGCCAGGTATTTATTCACCCCAATCACCGCCATCGCCTGAGCTTTATCGGCTTTATCCAGCCCATGAAGAGCGCTTCCCGGTTCCGGCTTGTTGCGTACATGCGGCAGCGTAAAGAAGTTGTCTTTACCCAGACTGATTGATGAAGTGCTCTGGTTAATATCCAGCCGCTTGACCTCACCCTCTTTGAGAATATATGCCGCGCCGTCCAGCCCTTTTTTCAGTTGCTTACAGTCTGATTCTGCGGCGGTCCAGCCTTTGGTCAACTGGTCGAAGTAGTGAACCTTCCCTTCCTGAAGCGTCAGGCTGCCTTCACGCCCCATATTGAGAATCTGGCGCGGTTCCGGGTTAACATTTTGCAGGCCAAGATGGCTGTTGATCACCAGCGTGTCGCTGAGGTTCCAGCCCGCATGGAACTGGTGGTCGTCGCCCAACGGGCAGGCGTGCTGCTGTCTGAAGTTATCTTTCACCAGCGCATTCAGCTGACCGTGATTGTCAGTGAAAAAGCCTTCAATACGATGGTCATGTCCGAAATGCTGTTTGAGCACCTTTTGTGACATACTCTTCATCGGCAGCTCGCCATCCCTGACCTGCGACAGCACGCCGCTGTAGAGTTTGCCCTCGCTATCGGCGGCGTACAGCTTGCCATTGCTGATACCAATCGATTGTGTTTCCAGATGCGGTTCACCGCGCTTCAGCATTTGCATGGTATCGGCAAGATGCAGACTGAACTGGACGCGCTGTTCCGGAGATGCATTGGACGACGGCATCAGACAGATATGATGCGGGCTGTCAGTATCGGTCAGGACGGCCACCTGCCCATGCTCACTGACGGCAAAGGATTTGATCTTATCGACGAATTTTTCGGAGGTGTGGTTATCGGACAGGTTGTGCAGTATCCGGCTGTCCTGCACCGCATAGAGTTTACCATCGGCCTGACGGGAAAGCTGGCCGTGCGACGCTTTACCGGCGGTCTGCCAGGTGCCAATTTCCGGATTGAGAATATGGATCTTATCGTCATGCAGACGAATTGACTCTTCTTCAGGCTTTGCTCCCCCTGCGGGATGCTGCCAGACGCCGCTGAGCAGCGAGCGGTGAACGTCGCACGGCTGATTGACGTTCAGTTTATTCTGGCCGTCAGTCCCGATGCTGATCTGAATTTTGCCATTGTTATTCTCCAGACTGACCGGCGTATCGCCAACCTGTGCCAGCTTTGTCCTGATCGCAGAAGACTGGCTGTTATGCAGCACGCTGTAGCCACTCTCATGACTTTTGATATCAAACAGCCGTCCCTGCTTATCCAGCAGCAGATGCTGGCGGCCATCACTGCTGGCCGAATGGGCCAGATAGTGCTGATCCCCTTTGCCCAGCGTTTGTGACAGTAACGTATTGATCGCCGGCGGATTGCTGGCGGCCAGCTGCAATTTACCGTTCGCCAGCGTCATCCCCAGCGGGACTATCGGCGTGGTGGACAGCGTCGACGCTCCCTGAAGGGACGACGGTTTTATACTGCTTTCCGTTTCCAGCATGCTCTCGGCAATCGTTGACAATGTCGGCTGGAATTTGCGGGTAATGGGGGGCGCTTCGCCCAGTCTTGGCGGCTGCGTGGGGTTTTCCCGCTCGCGCGCCAGTCGCTGTTGATTCAGTTGCTCAAACTCGCTGTCGTCATCTTCCTCGGTAATTTCTGAGGTGCCGGAAGGGGTGGCGGCAGCAGGCTGAAGCGCTTCGATCTGCTGGTGGTGGCCATGGCCGTGCGTTTCACCCGCACCGTGCGTTGTTTCGGGACTGCCTGGCGGCGTGCGTGGCAGCTCTTCGATTTCATGGTGACTGCCGGGAATATGGGCCGTAGTCGGAGGGGAAAGCGGTTCTTCTTCAATCTCATGGTGGCTGCCAGGGATATTGACCGGCGTCTGGCTGGCCGTGGTGGAAGAAGGCTGGTTGATTCTGCTCGGCATGTTCTGGCGCATCTGGCTGGAGTTTTGCAACTGTTGGTGCTTCAGATGCGTCGGCACGCTGTCGCTGTGGCCCTCTTTTACCATCGGCCGACCGTTCATATCCCCCAGGCTGTTGCGTTTCACACCATCGGAACGGGTCAGACGCGCGGCGGCGGGTGGCGCGGCGGTTTCAGGCTCATCTTCTGCATGAGGCTCTGCCAGTAAATCCCCCAGGGTAGGACGTCGGGTGCGGCCAGCTTCGGGAGGTGCCGCGCTGGAGGTGGCGGTCTGTGCTGAGGTTTTCTCAGATTTTTTAAACCCGAACATGCTTTTCAGGCTGAACGATTTTTTTTGCTGGCGACCGGCGCTTTTGCCATCCTGTCCTGCGGGTTGTTGATGGACATCGGGCAACTTTCCACGATTTTTACCATCACTCGCCAGCGACCCGGCAGCGGCCTGCGGCGCACTGCTGCTGCTGCCCTGTTGCAGCGCGGCCCTCTTTCCGGTTTTTTTCTGCTCAACGTTCTGTACTACGGCTTTCTGTTCAGTTCCATGCAATCTCAACTTCATGACCTGCCCCCGTCCAACATCCCGCGTAAAAAATTAATGAAAGTTATGTAGCGAGCTAAAGCCAAAGGTTCCCGGCAGTGGCAAAAAAAGTCTGCCTTAACCGCACAAAATGAGGAACCCCAGAGACGCTCGTCCCACTCACCCCTTGCAGCCGACGCTTCATGTTCTCGGGTAGTTAACCTTCAATAAGGGGAAAATCTATGTCAGGTCTGACACTTAACATTACTATCCCGAACTCGCTGGGGCATTTTCAGCCCGGAGAGAACAACGGGCTTTCCACCGGTAACAACACAAATTCCTCCCAGGGCCAGCAGCCCTTTGATCAACAAACCATTGAACAGATGGCTCAGCTGTTGGCGGAGCTGTTAAAGCCCCTGCTCTCCTCTCAGAGCGGAGATTCCTCCAGTGATGCTAATGGGACCAGTCCATTATCCGAACTGAGCAACACCGGTGGGATTAATGGTGCATCGGGCAACAGTCTGCTCTCCGGCTTGGGTGGTGCAGGTGGCCTGTCGGGCCAGAATGGCAGCGTCAGCGGCACATCGCAGGATGACAGCCAGTCTGTGCTTAATGATATGAGCAGCAACGGGCTGGATCAGAGCCTCAGTTCTGACGGTCAGGGCGGCGGTAATATCAGCGATAATCCGTTACTGAAAGCGTTACTGAAGCTTATCGCTCAGATGATGGACGGGCTGAACGGTCAGTTCGGGCAGCCGGACGGCAGTGACGATTCGTCTTCTTCTGGCGGCGGCACCTCGGGGGTGGATGGCTCGGGTGGAGGATCGGGCGGCAGCTCTCCTTTTAGCGGTACTTCACTTGCCGATGGCTCTGGCGGCGGTTCTTCTCTCGGCGGTGGCTCGCTGACCGGCGGCGCTGTCGGGGGTTCTTCTTTGGGCGGCGGTTCTTCTCTCGGCGGCGGATTCTCCCCCAGCACCTCACCGGTTTCCAGCGGTCAGGGTGGCACTTCGCTGCTTTCCGGCAATTCTGCGGTGGGTTCCACCACTCACACCCCGGTCAGCGATCAGGCCGATCCGCTGGGTAGCGCAGGCACCGGCGCGGCGCAGGATGTCGGTTTCCCGACCGCCAGCGCTAATCCTAATGTGGTACATGACACCATTGTGGTTCCAGCGGGCCAGGTATTTGATGGTAAAGGGCAGACCTTCACCGCCGGGAAAGAACTGGGCGATGGCAGCCAGTCCGAAAGCCAGAAACCGTTGTTCAAACTGGAAGACGGTGCCAGCCTGAAAAACGTGGTGATTGGTGATAACGGCGCAGATGGTATTCATCTGTATGGTGATGCCAAAATCGATAATCTGCATGTCACCAATGTTGGCGAGGATGCGATTACCGTGAAGGCCAATAAAGAGGGCAAGAAATCCAACGTTGAAATCAGCAACAGCACCTTCCAGAACGCTTCAGATAAGATTCTGCAACTAAATGCGGATACTGACCTGACCGTTAACAATGTGAAAGCGAAAGACTTTGGCACGTTCGTGCGTACTAACGGCGGTCAGCAGGGCGACTGGGATCTGAATCTGAGCCATATCAGCGCGCAGAACGGCAAGTTCTCCTTTGTGAAAAGCGACAGCGAAGGGCTGAAAGTCAATACCAATGATGTCTCTCTGGACAATGTTGAAAACCACTACAAGGTTCCGGCGTCCGCCAAACTGACAGCGGTGGCATCATGATGACCCCTCAACAGCAACGCCCGGTCACCCGCTGGGTGGACGTGGTGGAGAATCAGCAGCGACTTACCCCGGCGCAGTATCAGGCCTTTCAACTGGCGATTTCCCAGGTGAAAGAGCGACTGCATCAGGTGTTGAGTCGTCCGACGCCGCAACGCCAGGGCCGCTTTGAGCTGAGCGCGTTTGTTGACAGTCTGCACGCCGATTTTCTGCACGGTGAGCAAGGCACTGCCACGGACGTGGGCCAGACCGCGTGGTGGGTAACCCGTTATCTGGCCGACCGGCTGCTGGAGCTGCAACAGTTAGAACAGGCGCGCAGCAGGATGTAGTTGTGCCAGTGCGTCGGCCGGGAGCCGACGCACTGGCATTATTGATGCGCAAATAAAAAAGCACCGGGCGTTACTCCGGTGCTTTTTTTACAGCAAAAGTCAGGACCTCTGACTTTCTACCAATACTTTTTGCCTCTTTGCGCCGCCAGAAACTCGCCGGCACGCGCTATCTCCTGAAAGCGGAAGCCTTCAATTGAGGTGCTGTAAGCTTTGTTATAGGGCTGTGCATGCCAGGCCACATGGCGGTGCAGCAGTGTTTCGGCATGCAGGCCGCCTTTGTCCTTCGTGACAATCGAGTTCTGATGCTGACCATTCTCAACACGGGTTTTGGATTGCGTATGTTTGAGGAACTTCGGCGGAAGGTGTACTCATCATGGTGCTTAAAGGATTTCGGGCATTACTCAGTGCAAACATGGCACTGTCCCCACTCTGAGTCCTGCGTAATATCAGATATCATCTCGACTTTGGCCCCTTTAGGGCCGTTCTTTATGCCAACGCCCATAGATTCCATCATGTGGCCCAACGCTGAGGGACGGTGGCCTGGCCTCATCTGGACATCAAGCGCAACATGATGATCTGACATATGTCTGGAGGGAACGAAACCACCATTCTGTAAACTTCAGTGTCATCTCAAGCGTGTTCCCTTTCAAGCAGCAAAGTTGATTGGCATCCAGCGACAGTGAACCTGTCTCCAGACGTCTAACCAGTGCGCCCGGTAAATCTTGTATTATCATGACCGTCCTCCACGGGTTAGCCTGATGTAATGCCCGGAATCAACTGGAGCTTTACAGCCGTAACCCAATAAAGGAGGCGGACAGGCGTACCTGCCCGCCCTGCGACAACTTATGCCGCGCTCAGTTTGCCCAGTGCCATATTGTTGATGGCATCACCGGCCAGCATTGCATCAATACCCAGCGACGAACCGCCTGCACCGCGTGCCTGAAGGTTGGTGTTGCCGGTATCGCCCGCCATCGCACTTTTGATCATGCCTTTGGCTTTGCTGAACTGGTCCATGCTGGATGGCGTCATACCGTCATCATCCGGCTTGCTCAGTGCTTCTGCCCAGGATTTGGTGTCGGTTTTGGCTTCTGAACCGGCACTTTTCTGGTACTGAGGTTTACCGAAAGTTTCAGGATACTGGTCCATAAACTGACCAACTTCCTTCGCCATCCCACGATCTTCTTTGTTAACGAAAGAACGGGTGCTGCTGTCGCTGTGTGTACCGATGTTGTTCAGCGCTTCGATACCCGCCTTCATGCCGACACCGGTTCCCACCGCATTGCCCAACTGCTGGAAGTCAGCCGGACCGCTCAGGTTTTGCAGGCTCTTGCCGCCAAGACCGTTACCGCCACCCAGACCTGAACCACCACCCAGGCCCGTGCTGCCGCCGCCCAGACCCGAACCACCACCCAGACCGGTGCTACCGCCCAGACTGTTACCCAGGCTCTGACTCAGGCCACCACCCATCAGGGCAGTCAGTGCATCGGTAACGCCTTTGTTATAAGCATTTTGTTCATCCTGAGTTGGCTGGCTGCCGGTGCTGCTACCCGATGATGAGCCATCCTGATCGCCAAACATGCTTTGCATGATTTCAGCGAAGATTTTCATCAACTGTTCCATCGGGCTCATGCCAGAACTGGAGTCAGAACCAGAAGTAGAGCTGTCGCCATAGGAGGTTGGATCCAGACCCAGCGCCTGGTCCAGTGAAGAACCCAGCGTCGATCCGGTGTTGCCGCCCAGCGTTGAGCCTGCGGTGCCACCCAGCGTTGAGCCGAGCGAACCACCCAATGTCGCGCCCAAAGGACCACCCAGCGCGCCGCCAGCAACAGTGCCCAGACCACCGCCCAGCGTGCTGCCTAGTTCACCACCCGCAGCAGTACCCAGACCGCCGCCGAAACCACCGCCAAGACCGCCATTTGAACTGCTACCAGAGCCATTGCCCAGCAGGCTGCTCAGACCGCCGCCGCCCATGATGCTCATCATCATCATGCCGGTAAGCATACCTGCCAGCTGATTGATGGTGTCATTCTGGCTGTTACCGCCCAGACCCAGTGAAGAGTTCGAGCTTAAACCTGCATTCTGCAAACTTGTACCCAGCAACCCGTTGCTACCACTTGTACCACCGATGTTGATTTGCAACGTGGTCGCTCCCAGCGGACTCGTATTCAGACTCATACCATCTTCCTCTGTGAATTAATGAAAATTTACCCTGCGGACGAAGCACCTGATGCGTGCCATGCCAAAGCCTCTATTGAGTGCCGTGACAGCGGTGGCGGTTCCTCTGCCATGCGAAAAAATAAGCGATGGCACAGGGGCAGGAACTGCCCGCAAATCATTGATGTGTTTCCGTAAGATAAAGCTGACCCACGCATCAGTGCGGACCTGGGGTGGGTAAATGGCGCTGAAACTGCGGCAGGATCCGCGTGGCTGCGTGATTATCTGAATGATTTTTATATCATTACCCTGGTACTTCTCTGTCGCCTTTTCAGCGTGGTGTCGCTGGGGTTATTCTTTGCCGGATTACCCGATGTCAGGCGTTCCGTACAGGGATGCGGCCATATTGTCAGGCAGCGCCATCACCCATTTTGCCCCTGCTGCGATGACTTGCGGCACCACATGCTGCCTGCGACGGTCAAAAATAAAATTTTCTTGCTTTTTCAATTTAAAAAAACAGGGCTGTCCCTTGTCCCGGGACAAGGGACAGGGCACTGAGGGGAAATATGAAAGGCCAGGACATTTTATTGTTGTTAAAACTGATGTCGCTTGAGCGTCATGAAAAAACGCTGAGCGGAAACGAAGAGTTGAGGCCACTACCGGAAACATGGCAGGACTGGGAGATCACCGAAGAAGAGGAATTGAAGCAAAAAGGCATTGTCGAATTCAGTGAAATTGCGGCTTATCACGAATGAAAAGTTATTTCGTTCAGGTGAGCTAATTACCGTATGGCCTGATTAAAGAGCAAAGAGCAAAGAGCAAAAAGCAAAAAGCAAAAAGTGTAGCGGTATCAGGCGCAGCTGTTAAGCATACCTCCGTCTTGCCTGCAAACATCCACCACCTGTTCACATTCATTGCCAGCGGCAGCATGATTAACCAAGGGCGGCTCATGGTCTGGCAATCACAAAAGGCAGCAAATCAATTTCCTGACCATGAACTCTTTTTCTGTTTTCGCCACTCATTTGCAGATGGAGCAAACGTACAGGTGAAACATGAGCACGCTTTTTTACGACACGCTACTACGCAATTTCAGCCATAAACTGGGCATCCCGCCCCTCAAGCCGGACAAACGAGGCGCCTGTAGCCTGATTATTGATGAAGATATTCCCCTCCATATACAACAGGATATCGCGAGTCAGCGTGTGCTGCTGATCGCCTTGCTGGGAGATGTGCAGGATCATCTGCCGCAACCTTTGCTGGAGGCCAATCTTACTGCAATACGCGATAACAAGCCGGTGATTGCCGCCGATCCTCGTGCCAGCCAGTATTACGCCAGCCATATGCTCGAACAGAGCAGCCTGACTGCCGATCTGCTGGCGCTCAGAGTCGGTGAGCTGGCGGAACATATTCGATTCTGGCGTAACGCCAGCCAAGTTAAATAAGGAAGAGACAATGCAGCCAATTATCAATCGTTTTACCAATACTCAGCAGTTACAGTCATCTTCTGTTGATGTCAAAAAACTCCTCGATCACGGCTCGCTGGAAGTGAATGGGAAGACTTATCGCATCAGCGCAGCGGAAGGCTCGAAAATTAATGTTGAAATGGCCACTAAAGCTAAAGGCTTTTTCAATGCGGTCGAAAATATGATGGGCTCCTCCGGAGAAAGCAAAGCCATCGCGCAGATACTGGAAAGTAAACCGCGTCTAGTGCGCTCGAATGCTCTGCATATGTACGATAAGGGCGATCTGACCGCTGGGCCGTCTGGTCATGCAGGCCGGGCAGAGAGCAGCACAGAAAGCAGCAAAATGCCCGCTGACAATTCGCAACAGCAACTGCAAAAGTGGGCAAAACAGGCGCACAAGATGAGCCATCCCAGCGACCGTGATATTTACAAGCTTTATAAGTCTGATAAGCCGAACTTGCCGAAGGTTGGAACGGAAGAGGGGAAAGCCATGCTCCGCCGTGCCGTACGGCTTAGTAACGTTGATGGGGTAGGCGTTTTTCCACAGAAGATCGGGTCGATCCCTAAGGTTCAGATGAAAGCATATCTGCAAAATAGTCCGCTGGCCGAGAAGGATTTTATTATGTTCCGGCGTAACAACGTTAGCGACGCTGATCCCCACGTCAGCAGAATTACGCTTAGTGTTCATCCGCAACATGCCGGGCAACTGCCAGAGATGCTACACGGGTTAGTCCGTGACAAAGATTACCTGCATACGGCTAAAATCGCGCATCCCTCTTTTTTTGGTCAGGACACCGACAGCGTCATCCTTTATCTCAACGGTCATCTTGGTGAAGCTCTCAATCTGGCTAATGAAATTCAGAAAAAGCTGCCGCGAGACGCGATGGTTAATCACAATCCTGCCGGAATGTATCGAATGTCAAAAGGCTTTTCCTATGCTGAAAGCTCGGAAAATGATGTGTCCAGTTATGGTATGTCACGCGCAGCAATCATTGACAGTGCACTGACAGATAAAACGCAGGGTAATTTTGAAAAACGTCTTGATTTCCAGCTGGCAGCCAAAGGCTATGATCCTAAGCATCCGGCGTTTATCAAAGACTCGCCCAGCCTGGACATCATTAAATAAGCCTGTTAATGGGGTTTAAGAACGGACGGTATTAAAATCGGTTTCTGACACCCCTTAACGTGATTTTTTACATTACTGACCGTAACCCCTACTCCAGTCGTCATTATCTGCATCACCAGGGGATAGTTTGCTGGTTACCTACAACAACGAAGAACACCGCACGGATTCTCATGCGCGTATTGAGGACTGGCTGCGACACCCTCAGATGCATCTGGCCCTCGCGTCTGAACAGGCCTTTCGCCTCGGCACAAGGCCCGTCACCGCCGGTATTGTCCAACAGATTTGTCGCGCGCTATTGACGATTCAGAACCGACCGTGTGCCGTTGACGCTGATGATGCCGCCGAAGCGCCTTGATTCCTCGATTGTTATTTTTCCAAAAGGGAAAAGGTCCCTGTTAAGGTGCTGGACAATCGGACCATACCTGACACTTTGTTAAATCCTCACGATTAAAACACACCTCAACCCGCCAGCTCGATGCCCGCCAGATTAAACAACTGCGCTATTTGCTGCCTCTCATCTGCGAACTCTTCATCAGGTCTCCGCCAACAGAGCTACAATGCCAGGCCGTGCATAAGGTGGCGGTATGGCCGATCACAAAAATACCGACCTGTGCACAAAGAAGATAAAATACAACGACTTTAATTCGTCGTTCACTACATTGATCATTTACAGGCTGTTCTTGGTTGATTTTGTTTATAACGGATATACGAAAAGTGAACGCCCAATGCTGGCCGGCTCAAATAATGATATTAAAGAATTAATTTTGCACATAAAAATTTCACCTGTATTGCTGAGTGATGAACCGGGAAGAAACAGGATTAGCTACTTGGAGGGAATGAAATGAAGAAGGTATTAATTATATATTTATTTTCCTTTGCTGTTTCTGCCCGGGAAGAATGTAATACTATCACAAGCAGCGACCAGGCTTATCTTTGTTCTTTTCAAAAGAAAGATGAAATTTCTGCCAGATTAAATAAAGAATATCACCTTTATATAAATGAGATTAAAAAGAGTTATTTCTCAGACGTAAAACTGGGTAATAAGTTAGTAGATAAGGTTCACCTGGCGCAATCTGAATGGATGGCATATATGAACGCATCATGTGATATTTATGCGTTTTAGATTGGAGAAAACAGCAAATCACACACGCTGGCAATTAATCATTGCGTATCAGAAATGTCAGAAAAAAGAATAAAGGAAATAGCCAAAATGATTGAAAATATCTGAGCATGATTAAAACGCGCCTTAACCCGCCAACTCGATGCCCGCCAGATTAAACAACTGCGCTATTTGCTGCCTGTCGTCTGTGGATTCGTCATCAAGTTGCCGCCAGCAGGAGAGATTCCGGTCAGCGTTAACACAGAGGTAGCAGCCATCATAACGCTCAGGCAGCTGCGCCCGACGGCGCAGCAGGCGTTGAAAAAGTCCGGACGGCAGGTGGGTCGGTTGCAGGTTGAGCATCACTTCCCGTCCACGCTCACCACACAACACCAGCAGCTCCACCCCCTGTTGCACCGGCCAGCGACAGTTCTGGCGCAGTTGCAACAGGCTGAGCAGGGCCGCTAACGAGCCGACCTGCGGGCACGAATTACTCATTCACCGTGACCTGAGTAAAATCGGCCACGCCATTACGTAACTCAGGCTGCCACCAGATAACCAGCTGATGGGAAGCAGACTGTGGGCGGCAGTCCACGGAAGTACAGGACAATCCGTTATCCTGACGTTTGGCACAGCCGGTAAGCAGCAGCGCCAGACCCAGCAGGACGAAAGAGGCTTTTTTCATGATGTTCCTCTGCTCAGCGGCTGATTAAAGATTGACGTGATTCAGTCAACACGCGGTTTGGATTAAGTGCCATATACACCTCTGCCGACTGGCCCGGAGCCAGTGAACTGCGCGGCCATACCGCCACCGCCATCGTTCGTTTGCTGGCACAGTTGGACTCGTCAAAGCGCAACGGTTTGTTAGTGATATTGCGCACCACACCCACGCTCAGCTGCACGTTACCGTTGGCCCCGGTGTACCACTGCGCACGGGAGTTATCGAACAGCAGGCCCGGCACTTTCTGGCAGACTTCACTTAAACGCGGCCCGTACAGCTGCGACTGGAAACCGGCAGGCGTCTGGCGTTCGGCCAGGTCGCGCATGGCGTTCTCCACCACGTCGTGCAGATTGACATTGCTGTGACGGCGCTCGACACGCTCCATTGCATCGCTCAGCTGCTGACGATTATCGGCAGTCACATAGCGCGTTGGATCGGTCTGATCGCCAATCAGACGCGGCGTCAGAATAAATAAGCGCTGACGCTGGGAAATCTCATGGCGGGTCGAGGTAAAGAGTTTGCCGATCCACGGAATATCGCCCAACAACGGAATGCGCTGGCTACGATCGCCGCTCTCTTCCACATGGAAGCCACCCAGTACCAGCGCACGGTTTTCGCTGATCAGCGCCTGGGTGCTGACCGTGCCGCGTTTCACGCCGGTGGCCTGACCGTCGCTGTTAGTTTCCACATGACCATCTTCAATATCGATCATCAGCTGAATACTGTTGTGCCCGCTGCTTCCCACCGCGCGCGGCGTGACCTGAAGACTGGTGCCCGCCGTCACCGGCTGAATATCCGCCACGCGCTCACCGGTGGCGGTGATGTAAGCGGTCTGGCTGAAGTCAATCACCGCCGGCTGGTTTTCCAGCGTCAGCACCGAGGGATTCGCCACAATCGATGCGTTACCGTCCCCTTCCAGCGCCTGAATATCGGCAAAGAAGCGTTTGAAATCGCTGACAAACAGCGTGCCGCTGCCGGACATCAGCGAGGTGCCGCCGGTAACGCCACCCAGCGTCGCCTGCCAGTTCGCCTCCAGACGGTTCAGTGCGGTACGGTCGATATCAAGGATTACCGCATCGATTTCCACCAGATTCTGCGGCACGTCGATTTTGGCAATCAGCTGAGCATATTCATCGCGACGCTTGTCATCATCACGGATCAACAGCGCATTGTTACGCACGTCCGCCGAGATGCGACCGCTGAGATCGTCAATGCTGCTGCCCCCGCTGTCCCGGTCAGACGGGCGGCTGGTACCGTTGGTACGGCTGGAAAGGCGCGCCAGCAGTGACTGGGTGTTCTGCATCATTACGTTGTTGTCAGGCACGCCGATACTGCCCTCAACGCCGCTGGCGCTGGTCGGTGCCGCCCGCTTGCCGTTCATCAGCTCGTTGAGCATGGTGGCCACACCGGGGATCACCAGCGTCTGATCGCGGTAATGAATGGTCCTGTCGGCCACCGAGGCATATTTCAGTGGGAAGGTCATCACTTTACGCCGATCTTCTTTTTTCTCGCGCTGCTGACTGAAGCGCTTGACCAGCTCAATATACTGCGGCGGTCCGGTGACCAGCACCACACCGTCATCCGGCAGCTCTCCCCAGCCAAAACGCGGGTCCAGCAGGCCGATGCCGCTCAGCGCCTGCTTGATATCAGGGGCAGCATCCGGCGAGATCTCCAGACGTTCTGAGCTTTGCTCATCCTGGGCACTGACATACAGGGTGTTGTTGTAGACGAACCACTGAAAACGGTGTTCCAGCGCCAGACGATCCAGAAAGGCGCTGGCGTTATCGGCGCGGATCTTGCCATTGACTTCGGTATCTTCGACGTTGCCCAACTGTAAATCGACACCGTGCCCGCTGGCAAAATCCTGGAGTACGGTGGATAACGGCGTGTGGTCGGCAGAATAGGCGTAGGACTGTTCTTTCCAGTCGGAGGGGGCCTGTGCCCCAGCCTGATGGGATACGCACAGCATTAATAACGCGCCCAGCAAAAGCCCGCGCGATTTACTCTTATCAACCATGGTTTCCCCTTGGTAAAAATGCCAGGCTGTGCAAGGGCACTGCGCCATGGGTTGCTGCTTTTTTTCGCTGCTGTTGCAGCATGGTTTGCCAGACGTCACGCTGATTCAGCAATGACTCCAGCTGTTCACACACCGCATCAGCATCAGCCTCGCGGAGGCTTAACACCAGGACAAGACTATTATCCTGTAAAGCAAGCGCAGCGGCATCGCGACCGAAATATCGCAGCGCCGGGGCTGACAGCTGTAAAGCTCGAGCCAGAAAGGCCTCATCCAGCGGCGCAGTGACCGTCAGTTCGGCCAGTGCAAACAGCTGCCCTCCCCGTTGCTGCAACCAGAGGGTGCCCTCATCCACCACTAACCGCTGGTCTTCGCCAGGATTGTCCAGCCAGCGTTGCGCCCACTGCTGCAATTCAGTTGATCTCGTTAATGATGGCTTTAGCCAGCCCGTGCTTTACCGTCAGCTCCTGGCTGGCTGCCCAGCTGGCGTTGGACAATCCCATGCTTGCCTCAAAAAAAGCGAAACTGTCGGCCTGACTGTATCCCTCACTGGCATTCATGGTGGCATCGTCGAGTTGGTTTTGCGCCCGGTCAAACTGGCTGTCCAGACGGTGTTGCAGCGCACTGAGTGATGACATAGTTAAACTCTCTTATTGAGTGGACCTGTCATTGAGTGGCGTGGCGCGCGTGCGGGTTCCGTGGTGAAGCGAAGATTTTTACAGCGAGGGTGACTCGCTTTGAGGCGGGAGCAACTGGCGTACTGCCTGCTGCCAGTCGAGGTGTAATTCACCCTGCGCGGTGACCAGTTTCAGGCTGTCAGCGGCAAGGGTTTCATCCGGTTGCAGTTGCCAGCTGAGGTGGGAATGCGTGGCTAACCAGTCAGCAATCGGCTGTTGTTGTGACGGGTGACAGCAGAGGCTGGCCTGCTCCGCCTGCATTTTGTCGCGCAGCAGCTGCCGTAACAGCGCGCTGAGCCGCTGGGGTTCGGGCACCTCGGTCAGAAGCTGTCCCAGCGCCTGCGCCAGCACGCCGTCCATCACCGCCAGTACCTCTGATTCAATCTGCTGTTGCTGCTGCCGCCAGTCCGCTAAAAGGCTGTCGGCCTGCTGCCAGAAATCCTGTTCAGCGCGTTGCTGTGCGCGCAGCTTACAGGCTTCCGCCTCCTGTTCGGCGGCGACGAGGATCGCCTCTGCCTGCTGCTGTGCCTGCCGCAGAATATCCTCGCCCTGCTGCTGTATCACCAGCATGGCCTGCGAAATCACCGGGGCCAAATCGTCAGCGCCATTCAGCAGGGTGATTCTTTTGCGCGTCAACATAGTGGCTCCTGTGAGGCATACCATAAAACCGCCTGCCAGAGCGGTAACAGACGCGGCGGGAAGGCGTCAGGCTGTGTAAGCGATTCCATCCTGCGCACCTGCTCCGCCGGGAAAGCCAGCCGCATTCGCGGCCAGCAACCCGGACCGGCGCGTAAACGCAGCAGCCACAGGCCGTTAATATCGCCGTCGTTAACCGGTAAACCTTCGGCTTCCGTCAGCCAGAGTCCTGGGCGCATCGCCTGAGCGATACGGCGGCACCAGCGTTGTTGCTCCGGCAACAGCAGCTCCTGGGTACAATCCCGCCAGCACACTTCTGCCGCCAGCCGCAGTGCCAGCTGGCGCTGTGCCTCCGGAAGATCCCGCCACGCCAGCAGTTCGTTGTCCGGCGCACTGACCACCGGACTCAGTTGCAGCTGCTGACAGATAACAGGATGGTGAGTCCGGGCCAGCGCCGCCAGGCGGGTATCATCCAGTTGATAAAATTCTGCCTGACGCCAGCTGGCATCGGCGCTCAGCCAGCATTCGATGCACCACCAGCGCAGCCAGCGCAGGGCGGCTTCATCGGCCGGAGGCATCTCTCTCACCCTGCGCTTCCGACTGCGGCTTTTTGCCCTGACGAAGGCGTTTCAGATGCGGCCAGCCGAACACCCCGGCCACCACCAGCAGGATCAGCCCGCTAATCATGCCGCTCAGCCAGCTCAGTTGGGCAGAGCGCTCTGGCGTAACTATAAACGGGCCGAAAGAGACTTCCGGCGGCTTGTCCTGATAGGTTTCAGCCGGAACAAAGACAATCGCCAGATCTTTGTCCGCCCGTCCTGCCAGTCCGGGCAGGCTGCTGGCGACCATCTGCCGGATACGAGGCTCGATCACATCGGGATCGAGGTCCGGACGGTATTTAATAAACACTGCCGCACTGGCTGGTTGCACCGGCTCACCGGGCGCGACGCGCTCCGGCAACACCACATGCACCCTAGCAACAATCACCCCGTCAATCTGACTGAGGGTGGCTTCCACTTCCTGCGACAGGGCGTAAATATAGCGTGCCCGCTCTTCCAGAGGCGTGGAGATAACACCGTTTTTCTGGAACACTTCGCCCAGATTGGTGCGCGCCGGACGTGGCAGACCAGCAGCGTCTAGAATATGCACGGCGCGGTTTAATTCAGCGGCATCCACCAGCACAATGATCCCGTCTTTGTTAGTGCGTTTTTCAGCCTGGATGTGATAACGCCCCAGTTCTGCCGCAACTTCGTTGGCGTCGTTTTCTGTCAGGCCGTGATTCAACTCGACCAGGTCATTACAGCCGAGCAACAGGAATACCGGCAGTAAGAGCAGTAACTTGAAAGATAATTTAGCCATAGGGGGTTACTGCAAGTTGGTCAGTTTTTCCAGACTCTGGACGCCTTTGCCAACCAGTTTTGCGTTGAGCAGGCTTTCCAGATAGTAGGAGGACAACGTACGGTTAGCATCCATCACAGTGCGGGAATCCAGACTGCGTGACGCTTTCGCCAGTGCCCTGTCAGCCTGATTAGACTGGCCGCTGGCCGCCTCCGTCAGACTGGTGAGTTTGTTAATCCAGGATTGGTTGTCCTGGGTGTCCGCCTTTTTTTCAGGCACCTGTAATGCTGCGCTGAACCAGGAAGCATCTGCCGTGTTGCCGGCGGCAACGGAACTGAGGTCATTATCCCCGTTACTGATGGATAAAGAGGGGGCGTTTCCGCTATTGATTTTCATGGCTCGTCCTCATCGCCAGCAAAAAAAACCGGGCGAAGGTGCTATACCTGACGCCCGGTCACAAATCAGAACTGAATGGCTTTCGCGGCGTTGTGACCAGAGTTGATCTCTTTAGTCGCGGAGTCCATTTTTCCATCCAGGATGGAGTTCTGAGTATCCAGCTTCATTTTCTGTGCCTGGGCAGTAGCAGACTGAGTCAGTGAATCACTCATTGCTGATTCCAGAGTTTTTGATGCAGAGTTGCTGGCGCTAGTCAGTGAACTTCCGCCGAGGGTGGTAAGGCTGCTAAGAAGACCGCTCATATTAATCTCTCCAATTGTTTAGGTGTTTTGTGCCCTGGAACATCACACAATGTTCGTATATTAAGTGGAGAGACGTCTGTATCGGTTCCAGGCTGGTGCCAGTTTTTTTCATTTTTTTGTTTTTTTTCACGGCCTGCGTTGGAGGTGCAGTCTGGCGCCATTTCCCCGCAGACTGGGGAGCGCACACGTTTGCTTATACGGGGATTTTCCGCCGACCCGGAGCGTTCCGGGCCGATGGAACAGGAGGTTACTGGACGATAATTCGGTTGCTCGCGACGTTGAGTAGTTTGATGCGGTGATAGAGCGTGCGTAATGGCATCCCCAGCTCCTGGGCTGCATCATCAATGCTGTGACCATGGCGTACCAGACAGTCGTGGATCAGACTTTTTTCGATACGACGCATCATCTCTTTCAGCTGTGGCCGCTGCTGCTCGCCTTCACCGGGGAGGTTAAGCGGCGGTAATCCCAGCGCGAAACGCTCAGCGGCCGCTTTCAGCTCACGGATATTGCCCGGCCAGCTGTAGCTGAGCAGCGACTCGTAGTGATCCTGGGTCAGTTCCGGCGGGATGCATTGCAATGCACAGGCTGCTTTGTCGGTGAACTGCCGGAACAGCGGGATGATCATTTCAATACGTGAACGCAGTGGCTGTAACTGAATATTGACCGTATTGAGGCGGAAGTAGAGGTCGCGGCGGAAGGTGCCCCGCTCAACCAGCGTGAGTAATGGCGTCTGGGTTGCGACGATAACCCGCATGTCCACCGGCGTAAAACGGGTGCCGCCCAGACGCTCAACGCCACGGTTTTCCAGTACGCGCAACATTTTGGCCTGTAACGACAGGGGCATACTGTCGATTTCATCAAGGAACAGAATGCCGTTATTCGCTTCTTCAACATAGCCTGCACGCGCCTGTCCTGCGCCGGTATAAGCACCGTTGTTGATACCAAAAAGCTCACTTTCCGCCAGCGTTTCCGGTATTGCCGCGCAGTTAACCGCAACCAGTTTTCCGGGGCAGCCAGAAAGTTGGTGAATTTTTCGTGCCAGAGTGTCTTTGCCGGTGCCGGTTTCCCCCTCCAGAACTAAATCAATTTTCAGCGGCGCAACGGTTTTAATCATCGCCGCCAGCGAATCGTGGATATCAATGGGTTGCTCTTCTGTCAAAGAGATGTGCTCCCCCTGTTCCGGCCATGACCGAAACGAGTGCTCATTATTCCTGGTATTCATAAAAAGTTACCCCTGCCCTATCCCTTATTTTATTTAACGTCACTCACATGCACAGCAATGTTACAGTTATTGTATCGGTAACAATTAATTACAATTGCGACCTTATTATTTACTGTCAGCTTACACTGCCAGATAAGAATGGCCCACGCTAACGTTAAGAAACCATCATCATATGCTGAAGATTAAGTAAGGGATTTTCGGGGTTGTGGGTAGGGATCTCCTTACTTCTGGTCAGTAAAATGGTAGCGGTTACACACTGCAGCCATTTTATTGATATGAAAAATAAGGAGATTTTTTTGGCAATTCTGAAGAGAATGAATAACTACGACGGGTACTACCAGATAGTAATATAGGAGCAATCCTACGCGATCAGCCGGTGGCTAATCGCATATTTCACGATATCGGCATTGGTGGTGAACATCATTTTGTCCATTAAGCGCGATTTATGGGTACTGACGGTTTTGTTGCTGATGGCCAGCGCCTCAGCGATGTGGTTCACCCCTTCGCCGCGTGCCAGCATCAACATAATCTGCATCTCGCGCGCCGTCAGGCGCTCGTGCAGCACTTCGCCTGCCTGGGTGTATTCATCAAAGACAATCTGCTCGGCCAGCACATGGTCGATAAAACGCTGTCCACGCGCCACGCGATGGATGGCCGCCAGCAGCGTCTCCGGATCATTGTCTTTGGTGATATAGCCCAGCGCGCCGCATTTCAGTACCCGGCGCGCAATTTGTGGTTCGCTGTACATAGTCAGAATTAAAATGGGCAGCTTAGGATATTGCAGGTGGATACGGGTGATCAAATCCTCACCACATAATCCAGGCATACTCATGTCCAGCAGCAGTAAATCAACCTGCTCACTGCGCAGGCCTTCCATCACCTGCGTGCCATTGCCCGCTTCAGCCACCACCACCAGACGTTCGTCCAGCGAAAATATTTGTTTCAGCCCCTCACGCATGATGACATGGTCATCCACTACCATCAGGCGAATATTATTATCCATTGTACGATTCCAAATCCTCAATATTAGTGGTCACCTGGTTCAGTGGAATAGTCAGCGTTACCCTCGTCCCCACGGATGGGTGACTCTCAATTTCCACATTGCCCCCCAACATCCGGCCCCGTTCTCTCATACCCATCAGGCCAAACGCATTGTCTTTACGCTGGTCGCAGTCAAAACCACGACCGTTGTCACGAACCGTCAACACCACGGAATTCGTGTGGCGAACAATCAGGATGATCACCTCGCTGGCCTGCGCGTGACGCGAAATGTTGGTCAGGGATTCCTGTGCCACACGAAAGGCCGCCGTAGCCTGCTCGTCATTCAGCCTTACTTCCTCTTCCGGAGCGATAAGCCTGCAGCAGCAGCCCATATGGCGGCTGATAAACTCATCACGCAGCCACTCCAGCGCCGGGGTCAGTCCCATATCCAGCACGTTTGGCCGCAGCCGCGTAGCAACGTTACGCACCACCTGAATGGTTTTATCCGCCAGCCCCATCAGATGCACCACCCGCTCATGCAGCAGAGGATTGTCCTTGCTGAACTGAATACGCAGCAGTGAAATGCCCATCCTCAGCGAGGTCAGATGTTGTCCCAGCTCATCATGGATCTCACGCGCAATGCGCTTACGTTCCTCTTCGCGGGAGACTTCACGCTGTCTGGCGAGCAGCCGCAGACGCATATGCGAATCTTCCAGCTTCTTCTCGGCATAATGAATTGCGGTGATATCGCGGCCAACCACCATCACCGACACCAGATTGCCGTGCTGGTCAAATTCAGGCACACAACGGGTATGGTTGATAACGGTTCCGCCAGTAAGTGGACTGTCGGACTCAACCAGTTCCCCCTCGGCCTCAATTTGCGTACTGACCACCTCTTTAATCAGACGTTCGATATGTCCGACACAGGAGAGATCCCCCAGCAGTTCACGCAGGCTGCGCCCACGTAACTCTTCAGCCGACAGATGCAGATGACGCAATGCGGCCGGATTGGCGTACTGACATTTCAAATCGGTGTCAAAACGCACCACCATATCGGGTGAGTTCTCCACCAGGACGCGGAATTCCTGTTCCCGTACATGAGCCATCTGCTCAAGATGTTTTCGCTCTCTGATATCCTTTACCACGCACATGCTGTAATTGCTCTCTTCATAAACAAAAGGATTGGAACTGACCTCAACCGCGATCATCTCGCCTTGTTTGCTTTTGTGATAGGTTTCGAAGGTGAATGATCTGCCGCCGCTCTGTTCCCGCACCCGCTTCCACATGGCGAAGATATCGTCGATGGTCCATGCCGGATCAATATCGGAGACGGTCATATTCAGCAATTCTTCGTTGCTGTAGCCAAGCATGCGGCACGATTCATCATTGACGTAAAAGAAGCGGGTTTCACTGTCTATCAGGTAGACCGCGTCTCGTACCATGTTCAGTGCAAACTCGACCAATTTGAGCGGTTCATCACTGGTTTTTAAATGTCGCTCGGAAAATTGCATCTCGTCTCCTTTAAGTAAACATCGTTTACCCGTACTGGCGGCACATCTGCACGCAGGCAGAGTGACATCGAGTGAGTGTCCGGACAGCACAACAGGACACGCTGCAAATCACTTTACGAATTAGTGGATTTTTCGTCCATCCTGCTTTCAGGAAAATACTGACTGTTTTAACGATACGCGCACCCGCGACAGGCGCGAACGTACCGTACCAATGGGAATGTTCAAATCTTCGGCGATATCCTGATAGCTGCCGTCCTTCTCCACCAGCATACTCAGCAGGTGGCGGGTATCTTCCGGCAATACGGCAATCGAATTCAGCGTGGAGTTCAGGATGCGTTGATGTTCGGTGATCTGGCTGGGATCGTCGCCATGCGCCAGCACAATATCATCTTCCAGCTCGTCATAGCGCGGGCGGCCGGATTGCATCCGGAAATGGTTGCGCACTAAATTCAGGGCAATGCCAAACACCCAGGTTTCTGGCCGCGAGGCACCGGCAAACTTGTCACGATTACGAAACACTTCCAGCCAGGTCATCTGTACCAGATCTTCTGCATCTTCCCGGTGGGAAACACGCTTGCGGATAAAATGGTGTACGCGTCGGCCATGCTCACGAAAAATCCGCTCCCAGTCGATGTTCATCGGAACAACATTATTTACTGACAACTGTTCGGTGTTCTGCAAGTGAATTTCTGACATAACAAGCTCCGTTACTTTACCCATTGATGCCCCAGCGGCTCAATGGCTATAGCAAGGCCTGTGCCAGGCGAAAATAATTTATAATTAATTGAAATTATTGAATTATTTATTTTCACCCTGTCATTTTCTGGCAATTTCTTGCCAGGGGTGTCGGGGGGAATTTGCAACTCTTTGCAAAGCCCGGTTTGGACTTTTTAAGAAGGCAAAATCATCAGGGAACCGCAGCGCCAATCACGCCACACACTTGCAACAACTCTCATATTTGAGGTTCGCCAGGATGAAAATTGCTCCCGTTATACCCGGCATTCAACCGACGCTGCCGGTAACCGCCAGCGTGGTGGATGATGTTCTGCCGCCGGTCAGTATTGCGCCCTCATCGGCGGGTGCATCATCACGTATGCCCACCTCTCCGCTGGAGGACTCGATGGAAGAAGTCT
>NZ_NHZE01000150.1:0-386 GCF_002207995.1 Pantoea sp. VS1 | reverse complement strand
CAGTAGAGCGCCTGACCGGTGAACGCCTTCACGTTTACCTGATCGGCTTTGACGTCATCGCCGGCCGAGGCCAGGCCGGCAAGCTTCGCCACCGCGGTATCAAAGCCGCTGTCGCCGGCGCCGTCGGTTCCGCTGCAGTCACCGGTACGGCAGAAGTACTGACCGCCGCACAGCAGCCCTTCTGAACTGTAGGTGGTCTGGCACTGGTAAGTGTCCTGCTCGTGCAGGCAGGTGCCGCCTTCTTTCTGAGTACAGCTGCGGGCTGAGACCGTGCAGTTTTTGTTGGCCATCAGCGTGCTGCAGTTGCCGGTTGAGCTGACCGGCACGATATAGGCGTCCGAGTACTGCCAGCCGGAGGCGCTCTGCGTATAGTCTTTGCCGTTCTG
>NZ_NHZE01000149.1:0-658 GCF_002207995.1 Pantoea sp. VS1 | reverse complement strand
CAGAACCTGACCACGCTGGATCTCTTCACGCTTGATACCGCGCAGCAGAACACCACAGTTCTCGCCTGCCTGACCCTGGTCCAGCAGTTTGCGGAACATTTCAACACCGGTACAGGTAGACTTAGCAGTCGCTTTGATACCAACGATTTCTACTTCGTCGCCCACTTTCACGATGCCGCGCTCAACACGACCGGTAACAACGGTACCACGGCCAGAGATTGAGAATACGTCTTCGATTGGCAGCAGGAACGGCAGATCGATAGCACGTACTGGATCTGGAATGTAAGTATCCAGGTGACCAGCCAGCTCAACGACTTTCGCTTCCCACTCAGCGTCGCCTTCCAGCGCTTTCAGCGCAGAACCGCGTACGATTGGGGTATCGTCGCCTGGGAAGTCGTACTGAGACAGCAGATCGCGAACTTCCATCTCAACCAGTTCCAGCAGCTCTTCGTCATCAACCATGTCGCACTTGTTCAGGAACACGATGATGTAAGGAACGCCAACCTGACGACCCAGCAGGATGTGCTCACGGGTCTGAGGCATTGGGCCATCAGTCGCAGCAACAACCAGGATCGCGCCGTCCATCTGCGCAGCACCGGTGATCATGTTTTTCACATAGTCGGCGTGGCCTGGGCAGTCAACGTGTGCGTAGTGACGG
>NZ_NHZE01000015.1:0-109847 GCF_002207995.1 Pantoea sp. VS1 | reverse complement strand
AGTTGTACCGTGCCCATTCAGGCATCGCGCAATAAATTGCGCCGCTACGGTACGTGCGAAATATCATTTCGGTGCCTGTCGACCGCACAGATTGTAGCGGCGCGATTTATCGCGCTGATGTTGAGTTGCACCGTGCCCATTCAGGCATCGCGCAATAAATTGCGCCGCTACGGTACGTGCGAAATATCATTTCGGTGCCTGTCGACTGCACAGATTGTTGCGGCGCGATTTATCGCGCTGATGTTGAGTTGCACCGTGTCCATTCAGGCATCGCGCAATAAATTGCGCCGCTACGGTACGTGCGAAATGTCATTTCGGTGCCTGTCGACCGCACAGATTGTTGCGGCGCGATTTATCGCGCTGATGTTCCGCCGCACCGTGCCTGTCCGGCCGGTAAAACCCTGTTATTTCTCAGCGCACCGGCTGGCCCGGCAGCAGCTTATCTGACATCAACTGGCGACAAACAAACGCGTCCTGCCGCGCCTGCTGCTGCTGTTGCGGCGACAAATCCTGCCACACCGTTTGCAGATGCTCTGCCAGCCCGGACTGGAAATGAATCTTCTGCAGCGCGTAATCCGAATTACCGCCTTCAATAATCTGCTGCATCGCCTGCGCGCTGTTATCGCGCCCGTCATGGGTCAGCGTACAAAAGGTCGCGATGTAGTAAGCCTTGTCCTCATCGCTGTAATGCGGCATCAGCCACCAGACCAGCGCACTGATAACCAGCAACAGCGGCAGCAGGAATTTGATTTTTAACATGGGTTTATTGACCAGCTGAAAAAGAAAACGCCGCGATCTTAACAGATTCACCGCGCCATGCCGTACGCCATTTTCAGGCTTTTCTCCGGCAGATTGAGACGAGGCTTAAGCGTGAATAACGCCGATGCGCTTATAAAGTAGCCCACTTTATTTGCTTCATTATTCAGGGAAGAAAATCATGAGAAAAAGCCAGCTGGCACTGCTGATAGGTGCCTTAAGCCTTAGCGGTTCGCCCTATGCCGGGATCCTGCGCCATGACCTTGACGTGCAGGAGTACCGCGATTTTGCCGAAAACCGGGGGAAATATGCTGTCGGCGCTACCGATATTCCCATCTACCGTAAAGATGGCACCTTTGAAGGCTATTTAATGAACGTCCCCATGCCGGACTTCAGTATGGTCAGTGATAAGGGTTTTAGCTCATTTATTTCGCCATCTTTTGTAACTGGCGTCAAACATATGCAGTCCTACATAGAGTTGAACTTAGGCAATAAAGCTAAATTTTCGCCAACTTACCGTAGTATTGCTATAAACAATGACCCCTCGCGAGATTTTAACTTACCGCGTATCAATAAGGTGATTGTTGAAAGCGCGCCAACTCCCTACATCACCGATGAACAGTTTGCCGCAAATTTTAGTCGCTACACCGCATTTGCCCGCGTGGGGGCGGGTTATCAGCAAATTGATGATCCTGAAAGTGGAACCTTGATACCTATCGCGGGCGCCTACGTGTATAAAACCGGTGGTACATTTAAGCCCGGCGCGGTCATCAATTACTACGATGATTATATAAAATGGCGAATTTTCGCGCCTGTCCATCCCGATTTTTCTCTGTTAAGTATTGGTACCCGGGGAGGAGATAGCGGTAGCCCAATATTTGCCTGGGACAGTGTCGATAAACGCTGGGTACAACTCGCTGTTCACTCTTACGGTTACGGGGGTGGCAGAACCTATACTTATTTCTTTGGTAGTACATTAATTAATGCAAAACATGTCGAGGCAACACTTGCGGCCGTCAGGGATACCGATGTTGAAGACAGTGGCGCCGGCACCCTCGAATGGCGCGGTGATAGCATTATGCAGGATGGCAAAACCTGGCAATGGCACGGGCTTGATCAGGCTCAGGCAGAAACCGCACCCGCCAAAGCCAGCAATGATCAGCTCAATGCCACCAAAGATCTGCGCTTTAACGGCGACGGTGGCATCATCGAGCTGGCGCAGTCGGTCAACCTCGGCGCGGGCTTGCTGCGTTTCTCTAACGACTACACCCTGCGCGGCGCAGGCGACGGCAACTTCAGCTGGGTCGGCGGCGGCGTTGAGGTCGACAAAGACAAAACCGTGCTGTGGCAGGTTAACGGCCTGCAGGACGATGCGCTGCACAAAATCGGCGCCGGCATGCTGCACGTTAACGCCAGCGGTATTAATCCCGGCGCGCTTAACGTCGGCGACGGCACGGTCATCCTTGACCAGCAGGCAGACGCGCAGGGACGTAAACAGGCGTTCTCCACCGTCACCCTGTTCAGCGGCCGCCCGACCGTGGTGCTCAACAGCGCCGATCAGTTAAGCACTGACAACATCCGCTTCGGCTACCGCGGCGGCACGCTGGACGTTAACGGTCACGATTTGACCTTCGACGATATCCTGCACAACGACAGCGGCGCGCGCGTCGTTAATCGCAGCCAGACGCTGGCGCATCTCGATCTCACCGGCGATAACCGCCTGTTCCTCGGCGAGCTGGGTGAAGCGGACTCACGCGATAACCTCAACGTGACCACCCATCAGCGTTGGCAGCTGGCCGGCGGCGCGCAGCTTAATCAGCTGGCGGTGGCCGACGGTGTGCTGACGCTGAGCGGCGAACAGGTTGAGCATGCCGGGAAGGTGTTCTTTGCCAATGACTGGCAGGACAAAACGTATCACATCAACCAGCTGCAGGTGGCGCAGGACGCCGCGCTAACCGTCGCTGAGCACGCCCACGTTACCAGCGACATCACGCTGGCCGACGAGGCCACGCTTAACGTGCTGGGGCGATCCACGCTGGCCGGCGACATCAACCTGAGCGGCACCGCTTCCAGCCTGATTGCCGATATCGCGCAGTACGTCAGCACGCTGGGCGAGCTGGCTTCCACCATCAGCGCCAATATCAGTGGCCAGGGCAGCGTGATTAAAAGCGGTGACGGCCGGCTGACGCTGAGCGGTGACGTCAGCAACCAGCAGGGCGTTGAAGTGCAGCAGGGCGAGCTGGAAGTGAGCGGCCGGCTGCACACGCCGCTGAACATGGCCACCGGCACGCTGCTCTCCGGCGGCGGCGTCATCAAGCACGCCAGCCTCGCCGATAACGTCACGCTGGCACCGGGCTGGAACAATGCGCCGGACAGCTGGTCGACCATGCGCCTTGGCGATCTGCACCAAGGGCGCGACACGGCGCTGGTGCTGAACTCCGCGTTCCGCCAGGACGCCAGCGATCGCCTGCTGATCGATGGCGATCTGCAACAGCCGGACGGTGCGCCGCTGTGGCTGACGGTAAAACCGCAGGCCAGCTGGATCGATAGCGATCGCAACCACAACGGCGCAGCGGATAACAATGAAGGTGTGTCGCTGGTGCAGGTCGGCGGCCAGGCGCACGCCGACAGCGTCCAGCTGGCCGGCAGCTATGTGGCGCGTGGTGCCTGGGCTTACGGTCTGTACGCCTTCGCACCGGGCCGCGCCAGTGGCGATGAGCGTCTGGTGGCGGGCGAAGGGGATCAGTTCTGGGATTACCGTCTGCAAAACATTCTGCTGGCTGAAGGGGATAACCGCGAACCTTATCTGCCGGAGCCGGAACCGCAGCCCGAACCACAGCCGCAACCCGATCCAGAACCGCAGCCGGAACCGGAAAATCCGCAGGTGCCGCAGCCAGAGCCAAAGCCAGAGCCAGGTAAGGTGCGCGCGGCGGTGATTCCGCAGGTGCCGACCTATATCTCACTGCCCGCCGCCTTCCACAGCGTGACGCACAACCTGCAAGCGCTGTTCAGCAGCAGTGCGCAGCAGGCGGGCGCAGAGGGGCGTCCGGATCTGTTTGTGTCCGGCTACACCGGTGACGACCGCTATCACAGCGCGGGCGGCTTTATGGATTACGGCTACGATTTCCACAGCCGCTATCAGGGCTGGATGATTGGCAGCCGCTTCCCGCTTAATTCCGCGCTGGCGCTGAGCGTCGGCGTCAATAAGGGCAACCTGAGCATCACGCCGGAAGCGCGCGACGGTAACAGTCACGCCCGCATCGATACGCTGGGCGCCAGTGCGCTACTGAGCTGGCAGCCCGATCAGGGCCTGCAGCTGGCCGTGCCGGCTGGCGTGATGCAGTATCGCGGCAGCGTCAGCACCGACCTGCGCGGTAACGTAACGCAGCTGAAAGCGCGCGGCGCGAACCTCGGGCTCGACAGCGGCTGGCGCTGGCAGTCCGGCGCGCATGCGCTAACGCCGGTGGCCGGCGTGAATGCGCAGTGGCTCGATATCAATGATTACACCGACAGCGACGGCGCACAGGTCAGCTACCGTAATCCGCTGCAGTGGCAGCTCTCAGGCGGCGTAAAATACGACTTCCGCCTCAACCAGAAGCTGAAGCTGGGCGCAGAAACGCGCTACGTGCAGCGCATCAGCCAGCGCGATCGGGTAGCGATTGGTGACGGCCAGCAGGCAGCGCACTTCGCCACCGGACGCGGCGGCAATAGCCTGCAATACAGCGGTTACGCCGGCTGGCAGGTGCTGGACAATCTGGAGCTCAACACCCAGCTTCAGGGCCAGCAGCGCCTGACGCAGGAAGGCCTCAGCGACTGGAATCTGCAGGCCGGTGTGAAAATCAGTTTTTAATCACGGCTCTCACCACGCATCAGCCCGGGACATGTCTTACCGGGCTTTTTTATGCTTTTCTGAAAAAAAACCAGACAAAACTTAATTGCCACGTTAGTCGGTCGCTTTAGGTTGACGATTCTCGCTATTTTCATCCATGGAAGAGAATATGAAACTTACCCCGCTGACGCTGGTGATCAGTACGTTCTGTTATAGCCTTCCTGCATTTGCTGATGAGCGCTACCCTGCCTTTTCCACATCACAAAATAATAACGTTAACGCTGCGAATATTCCGCACCCACCGGAATCCTTTCATGGTCCATCAACCCAGGAAATCCCTGAGCTGCCGCTTATGGCGCAGGTCAGCCGCCAGACTGGCGAAGGGATTAAACAGCTTGGGAAAATCATCGCCCGCGGCTCATGGTTTGATGAGATCAATCCGGCAACCTCGGGCCTGGTGCGATCCAGCGTGCTGGCCGGCAATAACAGCCATCATTTGTGGTATTACCGGTTACAAAACGTGGTTGTGACCGGTGAGCCAGACAATGGTATTCCTCAGTTAATTGATACACCGGAAGGCGTGACACCAGCACCCGAACCCGGTCGTGGCGAAGTTGTCATATTGCCGCCACCTCCACCGCCTGAGCCGGAACCGCCACAGCTCACACCCGCGCCACAAATCCCGACCTACCTCGCCCTGCCCAACATGCTGTATGCCCTCAACGACACCATGCAAACCCGCTTCCACTTCGCTGCCCGGCAGATGAGTCTGGATGATCATCACAACCTGTTTGTGTATGGCTACAGCGGCGGCGAGCGCTATCGCAGTGCGCAGGGCGACTGCGATGCCACCAACCGCTATCAGGGCTGGATGCTGGGTGCGCGCTGGACGCCGGAAGCGGAACAGAGCCCGCTGGCCTTCAGTGCGGGCGTGCATAAAGGCGTGATGACTATGCTGTCGGATACGCCGGCGGGGCGCAGCCAGCTGCGTATGCAAACCCAGGGCATTAATGCGCTGATTGGCATTCAGCCGCCTGAGGGCTGGCAGCTGGAGATACCGCTGGGGCTGACGTATTATCGCGGCACCTTACGCCATGAAACCCAGGGTGAAGTGGCGCGGATCAGCGCCGTTAGCGGCAATATCGGCGCAGAAGCCGGCTGGCGCTGGCAGCAGGATACGCATAGCCTGATGCCGCTGGCCGCAGCCGGTGTGCAGTGGCTGCATATTGCGGATTTCACCGAGCAACCGGGTGCACAGGTGAACTATCAGCTGGCGCCGCAGTTCAGCCTGGCTGGCGGTATTAAGTATGATTATCAGCCGCTGTCGTCAGTGAAGCTGGGGCTGGAGGCGCGTTATGTCTGGCACAGCGGCGGGCAGAATACGCTGGATGCCGGTGATATGCGCGGATTGCCGATTGAGCGCACCCGCCACAGCGCCCAGCTGGGCGGTTACGTCAGCTGGCAGCTGCATGAAAACGTGGAGATCGGCACGCAGTTGCAGGTGCAGCAGCGGCTGGATCGCCCCGGCGTGAGCGACTGGAATGTGCTGAGCGGAGTGAAAGTGGCGTTTTAAACAATTTAAAAGGATGCAAATTTTTGTAGCGGCGCGATTTATCGCGCAATTTTAATTACCGCACCGCGGCGGAATGCGCAATAAATTGCGCCGCTACCATCCGTGCGGTTATCAGCGGCATCACATGGAAGGGATATCTGCACGAGAAATCGCGCCATCATGATTTATTGCGGATGCGATTTCTGCACTGTCCAGTCGCACAAACCGTAGCGGCGCGATTTATCGCGCAATTTAATTACCGCACCGCGGCGGAATGCGCAATAAATTGCGCCGCTACCATCCGTGCGGTTATCAGCGGCATCACATGGAAGGGATATCTGCGCGAGAAATCGCGCCATCATGATTTATTGCAGATGCGATTTCTGCACTGTCCAGCCGCACAAACCGTAGCGGCGCGATTCATCGCGCATTTCAATTACCGCACCGCGCCATCACGACGCCTGTAAATAATGCACTACCGACTGGTTCAGCGTATCCAGCTTCTCTTCCAGCAGGAGAAGCCCTTCGCGGATGACCTCCTGATCTTCAGCGCTTTGGCAGGCGCGCTCGATCTGCCCGCACAGATCATCGATCTCGACAGCGTAAATGATCTGCGCCGATCCGCCCAGCCGATGCAGCGACGAGGCCAGCGCCGGCCAGTCCTGCGCATCAAAATGGCGCCAACACTGCTGCATATCGTTGCGGCTCTCCTCGCCGACCTTCTCCAGCATCTTCGCCACCATCGCATCGTCGTGATACACCATGGCGCGCAGCGATTCGAGCGACAGCAGCGAATCCAGCGCCGGCACTTCGGCGGCTGGCTCGTTGCTGCTCAGCAGCTCGGCCAGCTTGTCAATTTTCAGCGGCTTAAACAGGCAGGCGTTCATGCCCGCTTCCAGACAGCGCACGCGCACGTCCGACTGCGCATTCGCCGTCAGGCCAAAAATTTTCACCGCGTTGCCGCTGCGGCGCAGGGTCTGCGTCAGTTCGATGCCGCTCATGCCCGGCATATTGCAGTCGGTAATAATCAGATCGAACGCCTGATGCGTCAGCAGCGCCAGCGCCTCTTCGCCGCTGCTGGCTTCGCTGATCTGCTGACCCAGCTCGCTGAGCTGGCTTCGCAGCAGCAGCCGGTTGGCTGGATGATCGTCGACCACCAGAATATTCAGCTGCGGCAGCGCACGGCTGCGCGCCACGCGGGTTTTCTCCAGCAGCTTGCGCGCCCGGCGTGCCGGCATCATTACGTTAAGCTGAATCAGCGTGCCACGTCCCGGCTGGCTGTTGAGGTTCATGGTGCCCTGCATCTTCTCCAGCAGCTGGGCGCTAATCACCAGACCAAGACCGGTACCGGTCTGCTTGCGTCCCTCTTCGGTCTGGGCAAACGGCTGAAACAGTTTGGCCTGATCGGCAGCGCTGATGCCCACGCCGCTGTCTTCGATCTCAATTTCCAGCTCCAGCGAACCGTCTTCCCACTCATGGCCGATCACCCGCACTTCCACGCCGCCTTCGTGGGTAAACTTGATGGCGTTATTGATGTAATTGGCGATCACCTGGCGGAAGCGCGCGGCATCGATAAACACTTCCAGCCCCGGCGGCGTGTCACTGTGGTAGTGCAGCGTCAGATTTTTGCCGCTGGCCATGCCGTCAAACAACCGCACCACCGGCAGCACCAGCTGCTCGGTGCTGACCCACTCCGGCATCAGCTCCAGCTGGCCGCTCTCAATCTTGGCCATGTCGAGGATATCGCCAATCAGCCCCAGCAGCGTGTTGGCCGACTCGTAGGCGATTTGAATGGCTTCGTTGTCGCGCTGTTTGCGACCTTCCAGCTCCAGCAGGCCGATGATGGCGCTGATCGGCGTGCGGATCTCATGGCTCATGGTGGCGAGGAACGAACTCTTGGCGCGGTTGGCTTCATCCGCCACCTTTTTCTCCGCCTGCAGCGCCAGCATCAGCAGTTCGTAGGCGGTGACATCCTGCCAGCCGCAGATCAACCCGGTTATATTGCCCTGCGCATCGCGCTGCTCCTGCGCCCAGTGGTGCACCATGCGCGCTTCGCTGCCATTCTCGATCTCAATTTCCAGATCCTGGGCGGTATCGCCCCACAGACTGTTATGCGCCAGCGCCACCAGCTCCGGATCGTTGACCGCTTCCGGGCTCATCAGCGGATAGAGTTTGCTGATGAGCGGCGACAGCGGATGGCGCTGATCGTAAAGCGAAAAACTCAGGCGCTGTGCGTCGACGCCGGCAAAAAAGCGCTGAAACGCACCGTTAGCACTGACCACGTTCCAGTTGCGATCCAGCACGTAGACCGGCGTTGGCAGGCCATTCAGCAGCGCATCGCGAAAGCGCAGTTCAGCCTGCAGATCAGCTTCTGCGCGACGGCGATGCTTCACCTCTTTGCCGCGATAGTAAACCCACGCCAGACAGGCGATCAGCAGCAGCGCGGTCAGCAGAGTGATGGCGTAAAACTGCGCGCGGTACAGCTGCCAGGTGGTGCGCGTGGTCTGTGGTGTGCCCTGCCAGCGGCTGGCAATCAGCGAGATTTCGCTCGGCTGAATGTCGGCCAGCGCCTTATCAATAATGCTCAGCAGCTCTGGCTGATCGCGGCTGACGGCAAAGCTCAGCTCCACCGGCGGCAGTGCCAGGCGCGACACGATCTTCAGCGGCTGCTGCGCGTAGCGCGCCAGTAACGTGTTCACGCTCAGCTGGTTATCGATCAGCCCGGCAACCTTGCCCTCCTGCAACAGTTGCAGCGCCAGGCTGGCGTTATCCACTTCAGACAGCTGCAGCGTGGGGAAGCGATCCAGCAGCGCCTGACGCGCCGGATTGCCTTTGACGATACTGAGCTTCATGCCGGGATAGAGCGCCTGCGGCGCATCAGGCTGGTCCGGCACCAGCAGCACCAGCGGCACCTTCAGGTAAGGTCGGGTAAAGCGCACCGCCTCCTGATGGCCGCCATCCTGCGCCACCGCCGCCAGCATTGCTACCTGATGCTGCTCCAGCTGCTGTACGCCGTCACGCCACGAATACGCCGGCACCGGGGTGAAAAACAACCCGGTGCGCAGCTGGATCAGATGCAGCAGATCGGCGCTGATCCCCTGAAATTCGCCCTGCTCATCCAGCAGCGCCAGCAGTGCAGAGAACGGATTGAACGCCACCTTCACCTGCGTATGCTGCTGCAGCCACTGCTGCTCGCGCGGCGTCAGGCTGAGCGGATCCTGCAGTCGCCAGACGTCTGGCCGCTGCGTCCACTGCCGCGAAATCAACCGATGCTGTTCGCCGGGAATGGCGGCGATGGCGGCATTCAGTGCTTGCAACAACGGCTGATTATCGGCTTTCACCACCAGACGGCTGCCGTACAGCGCGTCTTCCGGCAAAATCGCGGCCAGCGCCAGCTGATTGACATAGCTGCGCTCAATCAGAAACGCTGCCGCCTGCAGGCTGCCGAGTGCATAGTCCGCTTCACCACTCGCTACCGCCGCCAGCGCCGCCTGGCTGGAGGGGTAACGCACGATGGTGGCGTCAGGGAAATGCTGTTTGATTTGTGCATCGGTCAGAAAGCCTTCGCGCATGGCGAGGCGCAGCGGCGCATCATAGGGCACTGGCTGTGAGGCCTGCTTTTCAGTAGCAATCACCACCGGACGATTGATGAGAAAACTGTCTGTCATCCTGAAGGCTGCCGCATCGTGCAGTTCGCGCCCCGGCGAGCTAAACAGTGCGTCCGCCGCGCCGCTTTTCACCGCTGCCTGCGCCGCCGCCTGGCTGGGATAACGCACCATCACCGCCTGCAAGCCAAGATTACGCGCCAGCAGTTGCAGATAATCGGCGTAGATGCCTTCCACGCTGTTGCCGCTGCCCGCAGCCTCCTGATAGATCAGGTAAGGCGGCAGCTCCGGTGTCCATACCGCGATGCGCAGCTCATGTTTAATGCGCAGCCAGCGCCACTCGTCACCGCTCAACTCAATATGCATCGGTGCCAGCTTTTCACGGCTGAACAACTGAAATATCTCGGGCTGCGGCTGGGCGGCCAGCAGCGGGCTCAACAGCAGCAGAAGCAGGGTGACCAGGCGCAGCATCGCTACTCCATGTGATTACGATTGGCGAAGGCAAAGAGATCGCGCAGGCTTTTGCAGTGCAATTTCTCCAGCAGACGGCCTTTGTAAGTTGAAACCGTTTTATTGCTGAGATTCATGCGGTTAGCGATGCGCATGTTATCCAGCCCCTTCAACAGATAAGTGAAGACCTGAAATTCCTGCGGCGAGAGCGATTCCAGCAGCCGGATATCGGGATGAGTGCTGCTCTGTTCCGGTGGGGCATTAATACCGGCTAACGGAAAGTAGCCATAACCATTTTGTGCCGCCCGAATTGCGGTGATGATTTCCGGCAAATTGTCTT
Source organism: Pantoea sp. VS1 (assembly GCF_002207995.1). NCBI lineage: Bacteria > Pseudomonadati > Pseudomonadota > Gammaproteobacteria > Enterobacterales > Erwiniaceae > Pantoea > Pantoea sp. VS1. The sequence goes on along the minus strand of NZ_NHZE01000015.1, from coordinate 99,315 downwards.
TTTTACTGATAAAACCATTTGCGCCACAGCGAATACTCTGTATTGCATAGAAACTCTGATTCTTACCTGAGACGATAATAATAATACCCGGAAAACTCCTGGCGCGCAGAGTTTTTACGACTTCAATACCGTTTATCGAGTGAATATCAATATCCATCACCACAATCTCCGGGTAATGCTGATCAACCAGCTGGAGTGCTTCGCGACCATCATCAGTTTCAGCAATTAAAGTATGCCCTTCTTTTTCAAGTAAAAAAGTTACAGCCATACGCGCCATGGGATGATCGTCGACGACGATAAAGTTCGCCATGATTCATTTCCTGTCAGTAGCCAAATATAAACTTTCTCTATCCAACTATTAGACTAATAAATTCAACAAATAATCAATAATAATCAAATAACAAAACGTAGGCCACGTCCTACACGGCACCGATGAACAATCCCATATCTTTGTAAGAACATTAATCGTATGATCTTCATGTCGCAATTAATCACCCTGTAAAAAATTTCACAAACCGCCATAAAATAAGAGCATAAAAATGGGAATGGATATTCTGTTCAACGCTGGTGACGATAATAAACCAAAAAAAATCATTATTGCGTTAAGCTGCAATTTTGCACTGACGGGTTTACACGAGCTTTGCTGTTCACTCCCGGGATGTGAAGTGCAAACGATACAGGGTGCGCCAGAAGCAATATCAGATGAGCTCATGTTTAGTTATGCCGATTTAGTGATTACTGACCTGCCTCGTGATGCGGCAGGTCTGGCAGAGTTACTTCTCATTCCTGAATGGTTCAAAGGCAGCACGTTGATTTTATTGGATGAAGAAGCTAAGGCGATGCGTCGTACACTCCTGGATGCAGACTTCAGTGATGTGGTAATGAAAAAAGAAAAATTAACGACGCTGCATCAGGTAATACATAATCTGCTGCAAGCTAACCCTGAATCGATTGAAGAACAGTTAATCGGGAAAAACGCCCTCATACGTGAAAAACGCGTCATTTGCGCTTTGTTACGTGGAGTGAAGCCGTCTTTGATTGCCCGAGAGATGGGACTTCACCCACGTGAAATCAGTCGCAGCAAAATTAACTGCCTGGCTAGAAGCGGTTTTTCATCGCTTAATGCCATGCTGGCGTGCGCATCAAGAACATCATAATGACGTCATTTTTAGTTAATAAAATTTTTTTGCGTTAACAGCGCTCGGTTTTTAACCCAAAGGGAATAATCCGATAACAACTAAATGCTAACTTTAACAGCGCGACACAATTTTGTTGTAGCAGCATCCTTTCAGGCTTAAATTTCACCTGCCATGGCCGTGTCCAAAGCAAATCAGACGTTGATACAACCTATCCATACATCGCCTGTCTGGTCAAACAGGAAAAATTTCCCGGCTGCAGGGCTAATCACCAGCCTTATCTTACACCTTTGCGGCTGTAGTTCCCCCAGCGCCAGCGTGCGCGCGTCATTGAAATCCGTCACCAGCGCCGGAAAATGCGCCATGCCGTTAATCTGCGCCCGGTACTCGCGCATCATGCCGCGTCGCAGGTGCTGCACATCGTTATTGAGCCAGCGCGGCAGGCTGTTCGCCAGCTGATGCGCGGCCACCGGCCCGCCGGTGTAAGCCAGCAAACGCACGCGCGCCTGGCGCGGCGGCTGAATAAAGTGGTGAATGAACCAATCCATGTATGCGTCTTTCATCCCTGCGCTTCCCCTGTGCTGACCGGCCGGCCTCAGGCTATTTTAAGGACTGGCAGGTTTAAGGTTAATGAGACCAGGCCTACGCGCCGGTCAGTGCAGTCTGACAAATGAGGGAGATTCTTAGTCGTTTGGGTTTGCCCTCACCCCGGCCCTCTCCCGCAAGCGGGAGAGGGAGCGGTCCGCTGCGGGTGGGGAATGCAGTGCATAACATGAGTTAACCAGGAAGGCGCAGCGGGTGGAAATGTGAAAGGCATGCACCGCCCAGTTCCCTCTCCCGCAAGCGGGAGAGGGAGTGGTCCGCTGCGGACGGGGAAGGCAGTGCGTCACATTCGTTAACCGGGAAGGCGCAGCGGGTGGAAATGTGATAGGCATGCACCGCCCAGCTCCCTCTCCCCAACCAGCACCGGTCAGTTCCCTCTCCCGCTTGCGGGAGAGGGTTAGGGTGAGGGAAAAACCACTCGACTATTAAAAAATTAAACCGCCTGCGCGCACGCCCAAGCCGAGCTCCACGCCCACTGGAAATTGTAGCCACCGAGCCAGCCCGTCACGTCCACCACTTCGCCGATGAAATAGAGCCCCGGCACATCACGTGCTTCCATGGTCTTTGACGACAGCTGCGTGGTATCCACGCCGCCCAGCGTCACTTCGGCGGTACGATAGCCTTCGGTTCCGTTAGGCTGCACGCGCCACTGGTGGAGCGTGGTCACCAGCTCGCTCTGCTGCTTGCTGTTAAGCTGCTTCAGCGTCACGTCCGGAATCTGCTGCAGCTCCTGCAGCACCTCCACCAGCCGCTTCGGCAGGATCTTCGCCAGGCTGTTTTTCAGGCTGAGGTTGGGATGCGCCGCGCGCTGCACGTCGATAAAATCGTCCAGCGGCGTCTCCGGCGACAGGTTGACGGTGACAAACTCGCCCGGCTGCCAGTAGCTGGAGATCTGCAGCACCGCCGGACCGGACAGGCCGCGGTGGGTAAACAGCATCGCCTCTTTAAACAGCGTGCCGTCCTGGGCGGTGATGGTGGTCGGCAGCGCCACGCCGGAAAGCGTGTTCAGCTGCTCCAGCAGCGGCTTATGCAGCGTAAACGGTACCAGCGCGGCGCGCGTCGGATGGACACGCAGGCCAAACTGTTCCGCCACCTTATAACCGAACGGTGTTGCCCCCAGTCCCGGCATCGACAGACCACCGCTGGCTATCACCAGTTTCTCCGCGCGAACCGCCGAGCCATTCAGCTGCAGCGTGTAACCGTCGTCGTCACGCGCCACGCTCAGCACTTCGCTGCGCAGCCGCAGCGTCACCTGGCCGGCTTCACACTCCTTCAGCAGCAGATCAACAATCTGCTGCGCCGAATCATCGCAGAACAGCTGGCCAAGAGTTTTCTCGTGCCAGGCGATGCCATGACGATTAACCAGATCGATGAAATCCCACTGGGTGTAGCGCGCCAGCGCCGATTTACAGAAATGTGGATTGTGCGACAGATACGCCGCCGGTTCGGTGTACAGATTAGTGAAGTTGCAGCGGCCGCCGCCGGACATCAGGATTTTGCGCCCTGCCTTCTTGCCGTTATCCAGCAGCAGCACGCGACGGCCCAATTGCCCGGCCTGCGCCGCGCAGAACATGCCGGCCGCGCCTGCACCAATAATGATAACGTCAAACTTTTCCACTGCCTTAACCCACCTGATTGAAAGGCGCTGATTGTAGAGATCTGCGGCTTTTCGCGCCAGCGACAAAAAATTGCCGTAAATGTGTCATATTGTAACTTGCTCATTTTGCGGTCTTTTTGCCATTAATTACCTGCCGGATGACAAATTTAAGACAAAAAAGAGCTATATTTTTCTTTCCCATAGCGCACGTTGTCGCAGATAATGCGCCGCGTTCATGTCCTCCAAAATGGCGTAACGTTTATGCTACATCTGTTTGCTGGTCTTGACCTAAGCACCGGCCTGTTATTGGTTCTTGCTCTGCTGTTTGTGTTGTTTTACGAAGCAATCAACGGCTTTCACGACACTGCCAACGCGGTCGCTACAGTCATTTACACCCGTGCGATGCGGGCGCAACTGGCGGTTGTGATGGCCGGTGTGTTCAACTTCTTAGGTGTGCTGCTCGGCGGTTTGAGCGTGGCTTATGCCATCGTGCATATGCTGCCAACCGATTTGCTGTTGAATGTCGGTTCGGCGCATGGGCTCGCCATGGTGTTCTCCATGCTGCTGGCGGCGATTATCTGGAACCTCGGTACCTGGTATCTCGGCTTACCGGCGTCCAGTTCGCACACGCTGATCGGCGCTATCATCGGTATTGGTCTCACCAATGCGCTGATGACCGGCACGTCGGTGGTGGATGCGCTGAATCTGCCGAAAGTCATCAATATTTTCCTCTCCCTGATTCTGTCGCCGATTGTTGGTCTGATCATTGCGGGTGGCCTGATTTTCCTGCTGCGTCGCTACTGGAGCAGCACCAAAAAACGGGCTCGCATCCACATGACGCCTGCTGACCGCGAGAAGATCGACGGCAAGAAAAAGCCGCCGTTCTGGACGCGTATCGCGCTGATTGTCTCCGCCATTGGCGTGAGCTATTCGCACGGTGCCAACGACGGTCAGAAAGGCATCGGCCTGATCATGCTGGTGCTGATTGGCGTCGCGCCGGCGGGCTTTGTGGTGAATATGAATGCCTCCGGTTATGACATTACCCGTACGCGCGATGCGGTGAACCATCTGGAGCAATATTACCAGCAGCACGGCCAGTCGCTGACGCACATCGTGCAGATGGCGCCACCGGCAGTGCCGACGCCGGAAGAGTCGCTCGGCGGCCCGCAGGAGTTCCATTGTGATAGCTCCCGTGCGCTCGATGCGATTAACCGTGCGCAGGGTCTGCTGGGTAATCTGCAGAGCTACAGCGATCTCACGCCTGACCAGCGCGGTCAGATGCGTCGTCTGCTGCTGTGCATCTCCGATACCGAGGACAAAGCCGCTAAGCTGCCGGAGACCAGCGCCGACGATAAGCGCTTCCTCAATAAGCTGAAAGGCGATCTGCTCGGCACCATCGAGTATGCGCCGGTATGGATTATCGTGGCGGTCGCGCTGGCGCTCGGCATCGGTACCATGATTGGCTGGCGCCGCGTGGCGACCACCATCGGCGAGAAGATCGGTAAAAAAGGCATGACTTATGCGCAGGGCATGTCGGCCCAGGTCACGGCGGCGGTGTCGATTGGTATCGCCAGCTACACCGGGATGCCGGTTTCGACCACGCACATTCTGTCATCGTCGGTTGCCGGTACCATGCTGGTGGATGGCGGCGGGCTGCAAAGCCGCACCATCAAAAATATCGCGATGGCCTGGGTATTCACACTGCCAGTGTGTATTTTGCTGTCTGGCTCGCTGTACTGGATTGCGCTGAAGCTGATTTAACGCTTCAGCGTTGCACGGTTTTGTCGTGGTGCGTTGCGAATACAACATAGCGCGCCGCGACAGAACCCGCTCCCCTTCTCAGTGCCAAATCGCTAAGGCGATCAGGCTCACCACCACCAGAAAACACAGCCCGCTGGTCAGAACAAACTGACCGCGCACCCGCTCGCAGCGACGAATAAATTCATCGTCGTGATGATCGCGATAGCGTTTCTCCCAGATATAGCGCACCAGCCGCACCTGCTTGCTCGGCTGACCGTGGGACGTAAAGAAACCGGCACCATCAACATACTGATACAGCAACGGATCGCACCCGCGCAGCACCGCCAGCAGTGAGCGCAACGATGAGAAGTAACGCGCCATATTCACCAGACAAACCACACACAGAGCCCAAAAAAGCGCGATAGTGCTGATCATGTTCCCCTCCCGGCTGGAGCCGCAATGACGTTACCTGCAGCGGGGAAAAGCTGCAGACGCCCCACGGGAAATAAGCCAGCCACAGATGAATCGAATTGCATTGTTGTTATGCGGACCTGAGCGCGCTACCCGGACGGGAGTGGCCCTCATTTTCAGTGTAGGAGATCTGTTTAAATTTTTTCCAGCGATGATTTTCGTTCAGCGCGAGCGAAAAAAGCGATAACCCATGATCTGACTCACAGCCGGGCTTCGGTTTGCAGCATTTGCTACCCACTCTGGCTATACTCGGGATATAACAATTATTCGCCTGCGTGGCTGACATTGTGGTTGGTGGCGCTTCATCGCCGTTACGTGCAAAGGATTACGCCAGCCGAACGGCAGAAATTCGGGTTGCCCCAGAATCTTGAGAAAGGAGTTTTATCATGGCTTATAAACACATCCTGATTGCAGTAGACCTTTCCCCGGAAAGCCAGTTACTGGTTGATAAAGCGGTATCACTGGCCCGTCCTTATGATGCAAAAATCTCGCTGATTCACGTTGATGTGAACTATTCAGATCTCTACACCGGGCTGATTGACGTCAACCTCGGCGACATGCAGAAGCGTATTTCGGAAGAGACACACACCGCGCTGCGCGAGCTCTCCACCAATGCCGGTTATCCGATTAGCGAAACCCTGAGCGGCAGCGGCGATCTCGGCCAGGTGCTGGTGGACGCGATTAAAAAATACGATGTCGATTTGGTGGTGTGCGGCCATCATCAGGATTTCTGGAGCAAGCTGATGTCGTCGGCGCGCCAGCTGATCAATACCGTGCATATCGATATGCTGATTGTGCCGCTGCGCGACGAGGAAGAGGAATAACCGATAAAAAAGCCCCTCGGACCGAGGGGCAAAAGACTGCAATAACAGAACAACTCCAACATGGCTTAGGGAAATGAGTGACGCTTACGGCTGTTGGTTCAGCGCCACCCGTACGACTACCCGGCGATTCGGCGCGTTACAGGCAATCTGCGCGGCGCGCGATCCTTCACAATACTCCACCACCGGTTCACTGCTGCCCGCGCTGCTGGCACGGATCACCGTGGCCGGCAGGCCGCCGTCAATCAGCATCTGGCGTACCGTAGCAGCGCGCTGCTGGCCGAGCTGGCGGTTGGCGCTGGCGTTACCAATCGGGTCGGTGTGACCAATCACTTCAAGGCTTTTCAGCTCGGCGCGATCGCGCTGCAGCTCGGCAATCAGCGCACCGACCGCGCGCCGGCCAGCGGCGGAGATATCGCCGATGGACGATTTACCAAAATTGAACAGCACGTCACCGGCCAGCACGTAGTCTTTGTAGCTGCGCGGCGCGAGGTTGTCACACTTCACGACCGATGATGCACGCGACAGTGCGTGAATCTGCTGCTGCGCCCCGTTGAGTTCCCGCTCGGCCTGCTGGCGGCTGACCACCTGCGGCTGGCCAGTGGTGACGTTGCCGAGGCGCACAAAGTAGGTGGTGCCGCCGGCAAAGTTGTCGCGCCACGCCTGGGCGCGCTTACCGCTGTAACGCGGCGCGTCTTTCATGTAGTTATCCAGCGAGTGGCTGCCCGGTTTGAGGCAAAAAACACTGAAGCCACCCGGCAGCAGCGCGGTCTGGAATTCGCCGTCGACATACACGTGCGCCGCGTCTTTGCCCGTCTGGGCAAGGGTGCGGTAGTACACCACCTGGGTCTGGGATGCCGGCACGCCGCTCACCGGCTGATACAGTTCGCCGAACGGTTTTGCTGCCAGCGCGCTATGACTAAAAGTGGCGGAACCGGCCAGCAGTGCGGCCAGCAGGGTAAGGCTGAAAGTTTTCATAACTCCTCCACGGGTGCCCAAACGGGCACCCGATTAATATTGATGGTTAACAGGTTAAACAAGCCACGGCTGATTAATGATTATCCAGTTCGACTTTTACCCCCTGCTGCACCAGCAATTCGCCTTCCACTCCGCTGTGTCGATAAACATCGTAAACCTGACCGCCCTGAGTAATCGTGCCGGCAACCTGCGACCAGTCACCGATATCGGTGCCGTCTTTAAGAAGATCAGAAAGCTTAATAATATGTGAATCATCTCCTTTGATAATTACATTTTCAAACTCATAGCCTAAATCATTCTGATTTAAAATTTCAACAATACAATTACCAATGCTCTGCTTTTCAATTTCAGCCAGGATATTCATATCGAAAACATCGCCATCTCCTGATTGAGAAAAGCTGATATCTTCAATTATCGAAACGGCATCTTCACTCAGAATAGAGCTATCCACTAAGAACTCATCAGTATTATTCAAGCTATTTACTGAATTAGTATTTGTGCCATTCCCCCACCATAAGTTGTCAATTTGCAGGCCATAAGGATCATTAACAGTTAATATAACATGACCAATTAATTCTCCATCTGGTGCATTAAGAGAAGCATCACGCCAAGTGTAGTCGCTATCGGGATATGTAGTTGAACTTTGACCTTTAACAGTCCGTGATCCTAATAGCTGACCTTCAAGATTATAGAAATCCAGGGTGTATCCTCCGCCATTAAATACTGACCCCGACAGGCCGAACTTATCAGTTGGGCCTACATCAATCTTAACCTTCCCTCCTTCACCAATAAGCAAGAATTTATTTGTACCGTAGTGGTATATTCCTGGAGTACCTGTCGCATTGCCAATGCTATAGACGTGATAATTAATAACACCGATTTTATAATCCTGACCATTATAAAAAGGCGTATCATTTCGACTTTGATAATCCTCTCTACCAGAATTGATGTCAGGCATAATATTAACCATCCAATTACTGGATTTGGAACTTATATTCCCTGCTCTATCGCTTGCCTGAGCATTAAAATAATGATCACCATTGCTCAGCGCTGGCGACGGCGTAAACACCCATTTACCATCCGCCCCCGCCGTCACTGAGCCCAGTTTGGTGGTGCCATCATAAATGGTCACCACACTGCCCGCTTCCGCCTTGCCCGACAGTGTCGGCGTGGTGTCATCGGTTTTACCGCCGTTAGCCACATTACCGGTTTTGCTGCCGGCGTTGTCATACACCGTATCGATGGTCGGCGTGCTGATGACCGTATCGACGGTGATGTCCCACGCCACAGCCTCACCGCTGCTGTTGCCAGCGGCATCGCTGGCTTTGGCGCTGATGTGGTGCAGTCCGTCAGACAGATCGCTGAGCGGGACAAAACTCCAGTTGCCGCTGGCGTTGGCGCGGGTGCTCCCCATGGCGATGCCATCAATGTATACCGTCACCAGGCTGTTAGCCTCGGCGGTGCCGTTGATGGTTGGCCGCTTGTCGTCGGTAACGCCATTTTTATCGATATTGCCCTTAATGCTGCCGACATCATCTTCAATGGTGACTATTACCGGTGCGTTCGGCGCTACGGTATCCACGGTAATGTTCCATGTCGGCGTCTGGCCGCTGGTGTTACCGGCGGCATCGGTGGCGGTGGCAGTAATGCGGTGCAGACCGTCCGCCAGATCGCTGTCCGGGGTAAAGCTCCAGTTGCCGCTGGCATCGGTGCGCGCCGTACCGGCAGGCGTACCGTCAATGTATACGGTAACGGTGCTGTTGGCCTCGGCGGTGCCGCTGATGGTCGGACGTTTGTCATCGGTTATGCCGTTGTTCAGCACATCACCGGTGAGGCTGCCGGCGTCATCGTAGACGCGAACAATCGACGGCAGGTTCGGTGCCACGGTATCGACGGTGATCGACCACACTGGCGTCGGCGCGCTGATGTTACCGGCCGCGTCGGTGGCGGTGGCGATGATCTCGTGCCTGCCGTCAGCCAGATCGCGCGTCAGCGTGTGTTGCCAGTTACCGCTGGCGTCAGCCTTCACCGAGCCCATCAGCACGCCGCTAACGTAAATTGTTACCACGCTATTGGCCTCTGCAGTACCATTCAGCGTTGGCCGTTTATCGTCGGTCACGCCGTCGCGCTTAATCTCACCGGTCACGCTGCCAACGTTATCGATGATGCTGGTGATCACCACCGGATTCGGCGCCTGGGTATCAACAATCACCGGCCAGACGTCAGACGGTGCCGAGCTGTTGCCCACCGGATCGGTCATCACCACGGTAAAGTTGTGCGTGCCGTCATTGAGTGGTGTGGTCGGGGTAAAGCTCCAGCGCCCGTCGTTGCCAACGGTGGCTTCACCAATCGGCGTACCGTTATCAATGATGGTGACTTTATCACCTGGCGTACCGCGACCGGCCAGGGTTGGCGTGGTGTCATCGGTGTAACCGCCTTTGCCAATTGGCCCCTGAAGGGTGCCGACGTCATCGCTGACGGAGTCAATCACGCCTTTATTCGGTGCAGTAATATCAATCAGCAGATCGAACTGGCTGGTTGGCTCACTTTCGCCGTGTGCTTCCGTGGTCGCCGTCACGGTCAGAGCGTGCGGACCTTCGCTGAGCGGCGTGCCCGGCGTGAAGTTCCACTGGCCCTGCGCGTTAGCGCTTACCTGACCAATCAGCTTGCCGTTGTCATAAATTTTCACCAGTGCGTTCGGCGTCGCGGTGCCGTACAGCGTTGGCGTGGTGTCATCGGTGGCCTGGCCGGAACTCAGGTCGCCTTTGACACTGCCAGCGTTGTCTTCCACGCGGGTCAGCGCCACCACTACCGCAGAAGTGTCGACGGTAAAGTCAATAGCACCGCCAATCGGACCTTTGTTGCCGGCGGCATCGATCGGCTGCGCGGTGAAGCTGTGCTTGCCATCTGTCAGCGGCGTGCCTGGAGTAAACGTCCAGTTACCGCTGTTGTCGGCGACCACACTGCCCAGCTCGATGCCGTTGTCGCGCACGATGACTGTCGCACCCGGCTCGGTTTTACCGCTAAAGGTCGGCGTGGCGTCGTCGGTGGTATCACCGCTGCGAATCGGCCCCTGTACCTGGCCGACATCATCGTTCAGCAGCGGATCGATGATGTTGCCTGGCGCGGTGGTGTCCACTTCAATCGGATAGACGCCGGTTTCCGGGCTGACGTTGCCGGCCGCATTGGTGGAAGTCGCGGTGATATTATGCAGGCCGTCAGGCAGATCGCTGGCTGGCGTATAACTCCAGTTACCGCTGGCGTCTGCCACCACTGAGCCCAGCTTAATACCGTCTGCGTACAGCGTGACGAGGCTGCCCGGCTGAGCGGTACCGTTAATGGTTGGTCGCGCATCGTCGGTGACACTTCCCTTCTGCACGACGCCCTGAATGTCCCCCACGTTATCCATTACGCTGGTAATGGCCGGCGCATTTGGCACACCGCCGCTGATCAGGCCAAACTCAAATTTGTCTGACGGCTCACTGACGTTGCCGGCGGCATCTACCGCTTCCACTGTCAGCGCATGGGCGCCGTTGGCCAGCGGTAACAGCGGCTCGAAGCTCCAGTTTCCTTTGCTGTCGGTGCGGGCAGAGCCAATCAGCACGCCATTGTCATAGATTTTTACCAGGCTGTTGGCCTCGGCGGTACCGCGTACCGTCGGCGTAGCATCATCGGTGGTGTCGCCAGCAGCGATTGGGCCACGGCGATCGCCCTGATCGTCGAACACTTCCGTGATCGCCGGCTTATTCGGTGCCTGTGTATCCACAATCACCACATACGGATCCGACGGTTTGCTGCTGTTGCCGGCCGGATCGGTGATCACGGTTTCAAATTTGTGCTCACCGTCGTTAAGCGGGGTTTCCGGCGTGAAGGTCCACTTGCCGCTGTCGTCGATCACCGCACTGCCGATGGTTTCACCGTTATCAATAATGGTTACCACGTCGCCCGGCTTGCCGCCGCCAATCAGCGTTGGCGTGGTGTCGTCAGTCGCGCCGCCGTTATCAACCGTGCCCTGTTCCGCACCCACGTCATCACGGACATCCTCAATACCCGCGTTGTTCGGTGCCGTGATATCGATGGTGATATCGAAGGCAGCGGTGGCCTCACTCTCGCCATGTGCTGGCGTAGTCGCAGTGGCCGTCAGGCTGTGCGGCCCTTCGCTCAGCGCAACGTCTGGCGTAAAGCTCCAGCTGCCGTCTTTGGCTGCCACCGTGCTGCCAATCAGCTGGCCATTGTCGTAAATTTTCACCAGCGCGTTGCCGGTTGCGGTGCCTTTCAGGGTCGGCGTGGTGTCATCCGTGACCTGACCGGATGAGAGATTACCGGTAATGCTGCCCGCATCGTCAATCACCTGAGTGATGGCAATCACCACTTTAGAGGTGTCGACGGTGAAGTCGATGGCATCACTCTCCGGTCCTTTGTTTCCGGCCTTGTCCACCGGCTGAGCGGTAAAGCTGTGGTCGCCTTCCGCCAGCGGCTGATCCGGCGTGAAGCTCCAGTTACCGTCTTTATCGGCTACCGCGCTGCCCAGTTCTTTACCGTTGTCGCGCACGATTACCGTGGCGCCCGGCTCGGTTTTACCGCTGAAGGTTGGCGTCGCATCGTCGGTGATGTCGCCGCTGTTAATCGGGCCCTGCACCAGGCCTACGTCGTCAATCAGCTGATTGCCTTTGCTGGCTTCTGGCGCGGAGGTGTCGATTTCAATCGGATAGACACCGGTTTCCGGACTGATATTACCGGCCGCGTTGGTGGCGGTGGCGGTGATGTTACGCACGCCGTCCGCCAGATCGCTGTCTGGCGTAAATGACCAGTTACCGGCGGCATCGGCCAGCGTGCTGCCCACGGTTTTGCCGTCAACCAACAGCGTAACGATGCTGCCCGGCTGGGCGGTACCGTTGATGGTCGGACGCGCATCGTCGGTCAGGCCACCTTTCTGAATTGCACCCTGAATATCACCCACGTTATCTGTCACGCCAGTGATGGCCGGTGCCGTTGGCTTACCGCCGGCTGCCAGCGAGAAGTCAAACTTGTCTGATGGCTCGCTGACGTTGCCCGCCGCGTCGGTAGCCTCCACGGTCAGTGAGTGCGCACCGTTGACCAGCGGTTTGCCCGGCTCAAAGCGCCAGTTGCCCTGCGCATCTGCGCGCACGCTGCCGATCAGTTCACCGTTGTCGTAAATCTTCACCAGACTGTTGGCTTCCGCGGTGCCTTTCACGGTCGGGATGCTGTCGTCGGTGGTATCACCCGATTTCAGCGCACCGGTGCGATCGCCCTGGTCATCAAACACTTCGGTAATGGCTGGCTTGTTTGGTGCCTGCGTATCGACAATTACCACATACGGGTCCGACGGTTTGCTGCTGTTGCCGGCCGGATCGGTGATCACGGTTTTAAATTTGTGCTCACCGTCGTTGAGCGGGGTTTCCGGCGTGAAGGTCCACTTGCCGCTGTCGTCGATTACCGCACTGCCGATGGTTTCACCGTTATCGATAATGGTCACCACGTCGCCCGGTTCACCTTCGCCCACCAGCGTTGGCGTGGTGTCATCAGTCAGTCCACCGTTGTCGACCGGGCCCTGCACCGCGCCCACGTCATCCAGTACCGTATCAATACCGCCCACTGCTGGCGGGGTTAAATCGATGGTGAGATCAAAAACTGACGACTCAGCGCTGGTACCGGCAGCGTTAGTCGCGGTGGCCGTAAAGTGATGTTCACCTTCCGCCAGCGCAACATCTGGCGTAAAGCTCCACTCGCCTTTGTAGTTGGCTTTTACCGAACCGATGAGCGTACCGTTGTCATAGATGTGAATCAGCGCGTCTGGCGTCGCCGAACCGTTGAGAGTTGGCGTAGTATCATCGCTGACCGCACCGCTGGTCAGGTTACCCGTGACAGCACCTGCATCGTCAAAGACGTTATTGATGCTCACCAGCACCGCAGAGGTATCGACTATGAAATCAACTGGCTGGCTTTCCGTGCCTTTATTACCCGCTTTATCAACCGGCTGCGCAGTGAAGCTGTGATCGCCATCCGCCAGTGGCTGGTCCGGCGTAAAGCGCCAGTTGCCGTCTTTATCAGCGATAGCGCTGCCAATTGGCTGGCCGTTGTCACGGATAATGATGGTCGCACCCGGTTCGGTTACACCGCTGAAGGTTGGCTGCGCGTCATCCGTGGTGTCACCGCTGTTGATCGGCCCCTGAATCGCTCCGACATCATCCGTCAGCTGGTTGTCACTGCTGGCATCTGGCGCGGTGGTATCGATGACAATCGGATAGAGGCCAGTTGACGGACTGATATTACCGGCCGCGTTGGTCGCGGTGGCACTCAGATTGCGCAGGCCCTCGACCAGATCGCTGTCCGGCGTGAATGACCATTTGCCTGCCGCATCGGTCAGGGTGGTTCCCAGCGCTTTGCCATCGGCATACACAGTGATCACGCTGCCCGGCTGTGCGGTACCGTTAATGGTTGGACGAACATCATCGGTCACGCCGCCTTTTTCGATGGTGCCCTGCACATCGCCAACATCATCCATCACGCCGGTGATGGCCGGTGCAGTCGGTGCGCCGCCGGCATCCAGCATGAAGTCAAAGTTGTCGGATGGTTCGCTGACGTTACCGGCCGCATCGACCGCTTCCGCAATGAGTGAATGCGCGCCGTTCAGCAGCGGTCGGGTTGGGGTGATTTCCCATTGACCTTCAGCATTCGTGACAGCTGAACCCACCAGATTACCATTGTCATACAGGTTAACCAGGCTACCGGGCTCCGCTTCGCCGCGCACGGTCGGCTGAGCGTCATCCGTCACCTCACCTGGGTTGAGCGCGCCCTGCTTATCACCCTGATTGTCATAAACTTCTTTGATTACTGGTTTTTCTGGCGCCTGCGTATCTACGATGATGGTGTAATCGTCAGACGGTGCGGAGTCATTACCTGCCGGGTCTGTCACGATAATGCCAATATTGTGCTCGCCGTCTTGCAGCGGCTCTTCCGGCGTAAATTCCCATTTGCCATCGTCACCTATCACGGTGCTGCCGATAGGATTACCGTTGTCAATGATGGTCACTACGTCACCAGGCGTGCCGCCACCACCGATGGTCGGCTGCGTGTCGTCGGTTGATCCGCCGTTTTCGATTGGCCCGGTTACGTTACCGATATCGTCAATGATATCGCCGATTTCCGGTTTCGCGGGTGGCGTGGTATCTACGATAACGGTGTAGGGATCGGACGGTTCGCTGGTGTTACCCGCCGGATCGGTGATTACGGTTTCAAACTCGTGCTCACCGTCGTTGAGTGGCGTTTCTGGCGTGAATTCCCACTTGCCGTCATCACCGATGACGGTGCTGCCGATGGTTTCGCCGTTATCAATAATGGTCACCACATCGCCCGGCGTACCACCACCGATGAGTGTTGGTGTGCTGTCATCGGTAACGCCGCCGCTTTCAACGGGTCCCTGAACGCTGCCTACATCATCCTGCACCTCGTCAATGCCGTCATTGCCTGGGGCAGTGATATCAATGATCAGATCGAACGGCGCGGTCGGTGCGCTGACGCCATTGGCTTCGGTCGTCGCCGTGGCGGTAAAGCTGTGTTCGCCTTCATTCAGCGGCTCCGCTGGTGTAAATGACCACTCGCCTTTGTAATTTGCCAGCGCGGAGCCAATCAGCTCACCATTGTCATAAATATGGATCAGCGCACCTGGCGTCGCGGAGCCATTAATGGTTGGCGTGGCATCGTTGGTAACGCCGCCTTTCTGCACGTATCCTGGCTCACCTACATCGTCATAGACGTTGATAATCGTCACTTCAACACCGGAGGTATCGACGATAAAGTCGACTGGCGCACTTTCTTCGCCTTTGTTACCCGCGTTATCTACCGGTTGCGCAGTAAAGCTGTGATCGCCTTCGGCCAGCGGTTGTTCCGGGGTGAATGTCCAGTTACCGTCTTTGTCCGCGACAACGCGGCCAATTTCTTCACCGTTATCACGGATGATCACTACAGCGCCCGGCTCAGTTTTACCGTCAAAGGTAGGTGTGGCGTCATCTGTGGTATCACCACTGTTAATCGGACCCTGAATCGCGCCGACATCATCAGTCAGGGTGTTATCACCGCTATTTTCCGGCGGGGTAGTATCAATGATGATGGGATAAACGCCGGTCTGCGGACTAATGTTGCCCGCCGCATCGGTAGCAGTAGCGGATAGCTGATGTTCACCTTCCGCCAGGTCCACTTCCGGTGTAAAGCGCCAGCGGCCGTTTTCATCGGCAGTGGTGGTGCCCAGCAGTACGTCACCGTCATAGACAGAAACGGTGTAACCTGGCTGTGCCGTGCCATGCACGGTTGGGCGGGTGTCATCGGTGACACCGTTTTTCGCGACGTTGCCCTGAATATCTCCCACGTCGTCAAGCACACCAATAATTGCCGGCGCGCTTGGCACACCACCGGTGATCAGCGTGAAATCAAAGCTGTCAGACGGTTCACTGACGTTACCCGCTGCGTCCGTTGCTTCTGCCGTGAGAGAGTGTCCGCCGTTGCTGAGCGGTTTGTTCGGGGTAAATTCCCAGTTACCAGCGGCGTCTGCACGTGCGGAGCCAATCAGCACGCCATTGTCATACAGGTTAACAATGCTGCCAGCTTCAGCCTCGCCTTTTATGGTCGGGAGCGCATCATCGGTCGTATCGCCCGGCTGCAGTTCACCCTGCTGTTCACCCTGATTGTCGATAACCGCAACAATGCGTGGCTTATCCGGTGCCTGGGTATCGACAATAATGGTGTAATCATCTGAAGGTGCAGACTCGTTGCCAACCGGATCGGTGATAATGATACCGATGTTATGCTCACCGTCTTCCAGAGGTTCTTCCGGCGTAAACTCCCATTTGCCGTCATCGCCCACGACAGTGCTGCCAATCGGCTTGCCGTCGTCAATGATGGTTACCACGTCGCCCGGCGTGCCGCCGCCGCCGATGGTAGGTGTGCTGTCGTCGGTACTGCCGCCGTTGTCTACCGGTCCGACGATGCTACCCACGTTGTCAGTGACTTCACCAATGCCCGGATTTTCCGGCGCTTGCGTATCGATAATAATGATGTGAGGAGCGGAAGGCAGGCCGATGTTACCGGCACGATCGGCAGCCACCACGGTAAAAGTATGCTCGCCATCAGCCAGTGCCGTTGCAGGGGTGAAAGTCCAGTTGCCGTTGGCATCGGTCAGTGCTTCACCGATTTTTTCACCGTTGTCGTAGATCGATACGGTACTGTACGGTTCCGCTTTGCCGGAGAGGGTCGGCGTATTGTCATCGGTGGCTTCGCCATTGCCAATCAATCCGGTGAGGGAACCGTGGTCGTCGAATACGCTGTCCAGCGTAGCCTGCGCCGGCGCTTTAAGATCGATAATGAGTTCAAACGGTTCGGACGGCTGGCTGGTGTTGCCTTTGCTGTCGCGTTCAATCACCGTAAAGCTATGGTCGCCTTCGGCTAATGGCGTGCCTGGCGTAAATGTCCAGTTACCGTCCTGATCGACAATGGCTTCACCAATTTTTGTACCGTTATCCCAGATCTCAACAGTATTACCAGGATTAGTGCCGGTGCCGCTCAGGGTTGGCGTCGCGTCATCGGTATAGTCGCCGCTGGCTAGCGGTCCCTGAATGGCGCCCACGTTATCCGTCACCGCATCAATGGTTGCGCCTCGCGTGAATACCGGATCAGGCAGATTCCCGCCTTCACCCTCACCTGACTTACCGTGATCTTTTTTATGATTGTGATAAATGATGCCTGCCGCTGCACCAATCGCGCTAAGTAAACCCAGACCCAACAGCATCGGATTAATCAGGCCATTTTCGGCAATCAGCAGATTATCCAGCCCCGGAACGGATTCTGAACCAAGCACCAGCGCCGAATAATCGCCGTCAGCAAGCGCTGCAGCTTCGTGATCATCACGCGCATCAGAGGCGATGTATTCATGGAAAGCGTTATCTTCTGCTTTACCAACCAACTGACCAGGGTAGACAAAAAAATCCTCAATGATGAGGTCGGGTTTATCCAGATCGCCATCCTCCAGGATAACCCAGAGACTTTTGCCTACGCGCTTGACGGTGATGTTTTCAGGTGCAACACCCTTCTCACCTTCAGCAAGGATATATTTCCCATTGGCAATGGCTTTGATTTTTACTGGTTTTCCATTTTTACCGTTGCGAAGCACCTGCGCTTCGACAACCGTTTTTTTGTCTACAACGGCGACATTAACGGGGATGGCGTTCATAATTTATTTAGTCCATGTATTTTAATAGTCACGCTAAACAACCAGGTTAGCGTTGAGAAATTTCCCGGATGAGAGAGCACAATGAAAGCTCCATCCTTAACGCGGAAATAATATCAACAAGGACCGCACTTTCTTATTGAGACATGTCGCAAAACAAATCCAGATAAAAAATATAAATAATCAATTTAATCAATAACTTAAATAAAATATAAGATTAATCTCTTAGGGGAAAATTCTTATATAGCCGGATGTTTATCAGTAATTTCACCCTTAAAATTAAAAAACACAAAAATAGCAACACCGATGTCAAAAAAATCAATGGAAATATAATTGATGGGTTAGCATAAGTCTGGAAGGAGTGAATTGCCGGGCGGAAGACAGTAAAGATATGAGTTTTAACCAGTTAACTTATGGCTATGCACAATCCACGCTATGCATCGTCATGATATGAAATTATATGGCTTGCAGCGACGCGATGATTCACGCCGCTAAGCTATCGTGACTACTTACGACAACGGCGGATAAATATCGAAACGGTGGCTTTTGGTCACCACTGCGGATTGGGTGGCGACGCCAGCCAGCGGCGGTGCGTAATCCGGGCGCTTCACCACGATGCGCTTCTTCGCCAGACGGCGCGCTGGTTCGAGCAGCGCATCGGCATCCTCATCCGGCCCCACCAGCGACTGAAACACCCGCATCTCCTTCTTCACCAGCGCGCTTTTCTGCCGGTGCGGATACATCGGATCGAGATACACCACGTCCGGTGCCGGCGTGATATCACTCAGCGCCTGCTGGCTGACCACATGCAGCAGCGTCAGGCGCTCGCGCAGCCAGCCGCCGATCTCCGCATCTTCATAACCACGCCGCAAACCATCTTCCAGCAGCGCCGCGACCACCGGATGACGCTCCAGCATACGCACGCGACAGCCCAGCGCGGCCAGCACAAAGGCATCGCGCCCCAGTCCTGCCGTCGCATCCACCACGTCGGGCAGGTAATCCCCTTTGATGCCCACCGCTTTCGCCACAGCTTCGCCGCGTCCGCCGCCAAATTTGCGCCGGTGCGCCATCGCGCCGGAAACGAAATCGACAAAGATGCCGCCAAGCTTTGGCTCGTCCACTTTACGCAGCTCCAGATGCTGCGCTGTCAGCACCAGCGCCAGCGTGGCGCTGTCGTCCTGCTCCAGCCCCCAGCGCTGCGCCAAATGTAATAAGGCGCCGTCTCCGGCGCCTGTTTCATCCACTAAACCGATCTTCACAAGCAGGCTTATCCCTGAATTCCGTAGTGTTCCAGCATCGCATCCAGCTGCGGTTCACGGCCGCGGAAGCGTTTGAACAGTTCCATCGGCTCTTCGGAACCGCCGCGCGTCAGAATGTTGTCGAGGAACGACTGACCGGTCTGACGGTTGAAGATGCCCTCTTCTTCGAAGCGCGAATAGGCATCGGCAGCCAGCACGTCGGCCCACAGATAGCTGTAGTAACCCGCCGCGTAGCCACCGGCAAACACGTGGCTGAAGGCGTGCGGGAAGCGGCCCCACTCCGGACTCGGCACCACGGCAACCTGTTTTTTCACTTCACGCAGGGTTTCGAGGATTTGCGCGCCCTGCGCCGGATCAAACTCGGTATGCAGACGGAAATCGAACAGGCCGAACTCCAGCTGACGCAGAATGAACAGCGCCGCCTGATAGTTCTTCGCCGCCAGCATTTTATCCAGCAGCGCTTTCGGCAGCGGCTCACCGGTTTCGTAATGGCCGGAGATGAACGCCAGCGCTTCCGGCTCCCAGCACCAGTTTTCCATAAACTGGCTCGGCAGCTCGACCGCATCCCACGGCACGCCGTTGATGCCAGACACGCCCGGCGCTTCGATGCGCGTCAGCATGTGGTGCAGGCCGTGGCCGAACTCGTGGAACAGCGTGGTCACTTCATCGTGAGTGAACAGCGCCGGTTTGCCCTGGACCGGACGGTTGAAGTTACAGGTCAGGTACGCCACCGGCTTCTGCAGGCTGCCATCGGCTTTACGCATCTGCCCGACGCAGTCATCCATCCACGCGCCGCCGCGCTTGTGCTCGCGCGCGTAAAGGTCGAGGTAGAAGCTGCCACGCAGCTCGCCGCTCTCGTCGAACAGGTCGAAGAAACGCACGTCCGGATGGTAAACATCCACATCGGTACGCTCTTTGGCGGTGATGCCATAAATACGCTTCACCACTTCAAACAGACCGTTCACCGCGCGTGATTCCGGGAAGTACGGACGCAGCTGTTCGTCGCTGATGGTGTACAGATGCTGCTTCTGCTTCTCGCCGTAATAGGTGAGATCCCACGGATTCATGTCATCCACGCCAAACTCTTTTTTGGCGAAGGCACGCAGTTGCGCCAGCTCTTTTTCACCCTGCGGGCGCGCGCGTCTGGCGAGGTCGTTCAGGAAGTCGATCACCTGAGACGGACTTTCCGCCATTTTGGTCGCCAGCGATTTGTCGGCGAACGAGTCAAAGCCCAGCAGCTCAGCCAGCTCGTGGCGCAGTGCCAGCTCTTCCGCCATGATTGGGCCATTGTCCCATTTACCGGCGTTCGGGCCCTGATCGGAGGCACGGGTGGAATAGGCGCGATACATCTCTTCACGCAGCGCGGCGTTGTCACAATAGGTCATCACCGGCAGATAGCTTGGGATATCAAGTGTCAGCAGCCAGCCTTCCTGCTGTTTGGCTTCCGCCTGCGCTTTGGCCGCGGCCAGTGCGCTCTCCGGCATGCCCGCCAGCTCGGCTTCGTCGGTGATCAGTTTGCTCCAGCCCATGGTGGCGTCCAGCACATTGTTGCTGTAAGCCGATCCCAGTTCGGAGAGGCGCGCGGCGATCTCGCCATAGCGTTTCTGTTTCTGTTTATCGAGGCCGATACCGGACAGCTCAAAGTCGCGCAGGCTGTTATCCACCGCTTTCTTCTGCGCGGTATCCAGCTGTGCGTAGCTCTCGCCCTCACGCAGGTTGCGATACGCCTGATACAGACCTTCGTGCTGGCCCACCCAGGTGCTGTATTCGGACAGCAGCGGCAGCGTCTGCTCGTAGGCTTCGCGCAGTTCCGGGCTGTTTTTTACCGAGTTAAGATGGCTGACCGGCGAGAAGATACGGCCCAGGCGATCGTCCACTTCCGCCAGCGGCTGGACTAAATTTTCCCAGGTGTAAGGCGCGCCCTGCGCCACTACGCGCTCCACCGCTGCGCGACAGTCGTTCAGCGCTTCAGTTACAGCGGGAACCACGTGCTCAGGTTTGATGGCGGAAAAAGGCGGTAGCGTAAAAGGCGTGAGTAACGGATTGGTCATAAGCGCAGTCCTTTCATCATGGAGTGGGGCCGCGCGCAGGGGCGCGACGCAATTTTACTAACATGCGGCCAGACGAGGGGAAAATCAATGCCACCCGCAAGGGCAGAGAGAAAAACGCGCGATGAATCGCGCCGCTACAATAAGTGCACGTATCGGTAGCGGCGCGATTCATCGCGCAATGTTGAAAAAAAAGCCCGCCAGACGGCGGGCCAGAGGTTATTTGATGGTCAGCTGATAATGGATCACATCATACGGCGCGACCCACGGTGGCAGCGGCTCGCGCTCGTAAATATCTTTAGCCAGCGCCCAGCCTTCCACTGCGCCGCCTTTACCGGTCAGCGACATGCCTTCCTGCAACAGTGGCGGCAGGCTGTCGTTGAACGGCACCTGATCATGTGAAAAATCGTTGATTACCTTGCCGCTCAGAGTGGTGACCCGGACGCTGACCGCTGCCTGCTGGTCCGGCAGCAGTTTGCCTTTGACGCTTTTCACCGCAAACCACTGCATGCCGAGATCTTTCTTCAGCGCTTTACGCTTCGCCACTTTCTTGTCCAGCTGCGCGTAACCTTTTTCAATCAGTGCGTTCAGTCCTTTGCCAATGGAAGCCTGCATAGTGGCGTAACGGCGCGCCATCTCTTCGCCATCAAGCAGCGAATCACCGCTTTGCAGCTGGGTGGTTAAGCCGGCAATCAGCTGATCCATACTGATGCTGAGGCCGATGTCTTTGACCATCTGCAGCTGCACCACCGCATTGCTGGCGATGAACTGACCCAGCGTGTAGCCATCGCGTTCGGCATCGCTTTTCGGAGCAGAAAGTTTCGGCGCGGCGGCCGGTTGCTGCTTCGCCGCCTCCAGTTCCCGCGTCAGCTGCGCCAGGTTGTGCGCCTGCTGCTGTTTTTCGCTATCCAGCGCGGCGAGTTGTTTTTCACGCTCGGCCTGCTGCGTCTGCAGCGCGGTGAGCTTCTTCTCGCTTTCCGTCTGCTGAGACTGTAACGCTTTCAGCTGTTTATCGCTTGCAGTCTGCTGCGCGGCCAGTTTTTGGGCGCTCTCAGCCTGTTGTGCGCTGAGCTGCTGTTTGCTTTCAGCCTGTAATGCCGCCAGCTTTTTGTCGCTTTCCGCCTGCTGGGCACTGAGCTGCTTCTTGCTCTCTGCCTGCAGCGCCGCCAGCGCCTTCTCGTTTTCTGCCTGTAAGGCCGCCAGCTTTCTGTCGCTTGCCGCCTGCTGGGCGCTGAGCTGCTTTTTGCTCTCTGCCTGCAGCGCCGCCAGTGCCTTGTCGTTTTCCGCTTTCAGCGCTTTAAGCGCATCGGCGCTCTGAATGGCCGCTGCGCGCGCGTCACTGAGCTGTTTCGTCAGCTGGGCGCTGCCGGCGCTTTGCTGCTGCTGAGCCTCTTTCAGCGCCTGCTGCAGCGTGGCAATGTTTTTCTCCTGCTGCTGCTTCTCCGCGCTGAGCGCTGCCAGCTTTTTGTCGTTCCCGGCCTGCTGGGCGCTGAGCTGCTTTTTGCTCTCTGCCTGCAGCGCCGCCAGCGCCTTCTCGTTTTCCGCTTTCAGCGCCTGCTGCAGCGTGGCGATGTTTTTCTCCTGCTGCTGCTTCTCCGCGCTGAGCGCCGCCAGTTTTTTGTCGCTGGCAGCCAGCTGCGCCTTTAACGCATCGTCCGCTTTCACCGCAGGTGCCGCAGACAGCTTTTCCAGCTCCGCCACGCGCGCGCGCAGACGCGTCAGTTCCGCACTGTGATCGGGCGCTGTGGCGGCTTTTTTCTCTGCCTTGCTGACGGTTTTCGCCGCCGGTTTAGCGGCCGGTTTTGCAGGTGGCTGTGGTTTTGCTGCCGGTGCCGGCGGCAGGGTGCGCGCTGCTTCGCTGAACGCGCGCAGCATGTCATCATCAGCCGCTGACGCGGCCTGTCCGGGTAGCAGTAAGGCCGCGCTAATCAGCACCGCCAGCAGATGACGCTGTGTCATCAAAACCTCCAGTCGCGGCTCCTTGCCGCTAAGAAAACAAAAGGCCTCATCTCAATATGTTAATTGAGATGAAGCCATCCACCGCGCGAGGTTGTCGCGCTGTTAAAAAAGGGGTCGGCTTACGCCGTTATTGTTAACCGGCCTGGCGAATAATCAGCTGTGACAGACGGGTTTTAATGCGGAAGCACAGTTCACGGATCTGGAACTGATAGCGCGGCATGACTAAATCGTTAATATCCGCGCCAATCGAATCTTTAATCTGCAGATATTTGTTGGTCTGCGCGCCAATTTTCTGGAATTCCGCCTGGTAGCTGTCGTAAGACGCCTGGCTGTAGAGGCGCATCGCATCCAGCTCTTTACGGCACTGCTGAATGTTGCTGGCGCGATCGTCAGCGAACGAGGCAGCGGCCGGCTGGGCTGGCGCTTCGGTTACAAACGGCTGGCCGTCAGGCCGTGCAGCGGATTCAGCCATCGGCTGAGCGTCGGCGGCGGGCGGCGTTACCAGGCTATGAACAGGCTGTTGTTTCGCGCAACCAGCCAGTGCCAGCAGGCTTGCCACCGCGATACCAGTCATTTTTTTCATTATTGTCACCAGGAGTTATTAAGGATGCTTGAAGCAAAAAATTATACGGCCATGGCCGAAAAGTTTCCTTGCCAGAGACGCATTCCTGGCATTTCGCTCGCGACCGCTTCGTTTTCGGCTACTAACTTACTTAATCTGCGGTAAAATTTCGAGAGTCGAATTATCCCTAAGTGAAATTAGTTCTCTACCAGACCGGTCGCATTCCGCTAAAGCGACCCGGGCGCTGAAAACTTAAGCGGATGGTAAAACGTCAGCAATTTTTATGCGGCGCGGCTATAATCGCGCCACACACGATCTATTCGACTTCATTGATCCAACCGCGGACCCCTCTTTTTTATGCTGAGTTATCGCCACAGTTTTCATGCCGGCAACCACGCCGACGTGCTGAAACACACCGTTGAAAGCCTGATCCTCACCGCCCTGATGGAGAAGGAGAAACCTTTCCTCTATCTGGACACCCACGCCGGTGCCGGACGTTACCAGCTGAGCGGTGAGCACGCCGAACGTACCGGCGAATATCTGGAAGGCATTGCGCGTATCTGGCAACAGCCGGACGCACCGGCGCTGCTGAAGCCCTATCTGGCGGCGATTCGCAACCTCAACCCAACCGGCACGCTGCGCTATTACCCTGGCTCGCCGCTGATCGCCCGCCATCTGCTGCGCGACGAGGATAAGCTGCAGCTCACCGAACTGCATCCGACCGATTACCCGCTGCTGCGCAGTGAGTTCAGTAAAGATGCGCGCGCCCGCGTTGAACGCGCGGATGGTTATCAGCAGCTGAAGGCCAAACTGCCGCCACCGACCCGTCGCGGCCTGATCCTTATCGACCCGCCGTACGAAATGAAAAGCGATTATCAGGATGTGGTGAAAGGCATTCAGGAAGGTCACAAACGTTTCGCCACCGGCGTCTATGCGCTGTGGTATCCAGTGGTGTTGCGCCAGCAGATCAAGCACATGCTGAAGGATCTGGAAGCCACCGGCATCCGCAATATTCTGCAGATCGAGCTGGCAGTGCGTCCGGACAGCGATCAGCGCGGCATGACCGCGTCCGGGATGATTGTCATCAACCCGCCGTGGAAGCTGAAAGCGCAGATGGAAGAGCTGCTGCCGTGGCTGCACCAGAAACTGGTGCCCGCCGGCACCGGTCACTACAGCGTGACGCAAATCGTGCCGGAATAAGCGCTAAACCTCAAATATCGCAAAATCATGCGCCAGTTCGGTGGCCGGAAACACCGACTGGCACTCTGCCAGTAGCCTTTCCCGATCCTGTGACAAATAGCGCGAGCTAAAGTGCGTAGCGATCATGCGTTTTGCGCCAGCGCGCTGTGCCACGCTGGCCGCCTGCACCGTAGTGGAGTGGCCGCGCCCGTTGGCTTTTTCCGCCATCGCCGCTTCCAGCGTGGTTTCATGCACCATCACATCGGCGTTCGCCGCCAGCTGCAACGCCACGTCGGTAGGGCCGGTATCGCCGAAGATCGCCAACACTTTGCCTTTGGTGGCCGGGCCAAGATAGTCGACGCCGTTGATCTCGCGGCCATCTTCCAGCGTGATGCGTTTGCCCTGTTTCAGATCCTGATACCACGGGCCGCGCGGCACGCCTTCCGCCTTCAGGCGCGGTGCGTCAAGGAAGCCCGGCTTATCATGCTGTTCGATGCGGTAGCCATAGCACTCGACCACGTGGTTCAGCGCATAAGCAGTGACGCGAAACTCACCGTTATCCAGCACCGGACCGGCTTCGATCTCGACAATCTCCAGCGGATAGCCGGTATAAGAGCCACTCAGGCTGAGCGCGGTGTCGACAAACTGGCGCAATCCTTTCGGACCGTACAGCGTCATCGGCTCGGTCAGGCCCGCCATCGAACGGCTGGTGAGCAGACCCGGCAGGCCAAAGATGTGATCGCCATGCAAATGGGTAATAAAGATTTTTTCCAGCTTGCCGGGCTTAAGCGCCGATCGCATAAACTGATGCTGCGTCGCTTCGCCACAGTCGAACAGCCAGGTCTCGCCGCGTTTCGACAGCGTCAGCGCAATGGCGGTGACGTTGCGCTGCAGGCTGGGCGCGCCCGCGCCGGTACCAAGAAATGTCAGGTGCATGATAAGTTCCTTTAAGCCAACCCCTTGCCGGCATTCAACCCTATTACATACATAGGTGCAAACTTTGCGCCGGTAACTGAAGCGGCGTTACACTCTATGCCAGTTTTCTTCCAACAGATGGACACAACGGATGACCAGACATTTTGATTACCTCGCCATTGGCGGCGGCAGCGGCGGTATCGCCTCCATTAACCGTGCGGCGATGTATGGCCAGAAGTGCGCGCTGATCGAAGCGAAAGAGCTGGGCGGCACCTGCGTCAACGTCGGCTGTGTACCGAAGAAAGTGATGTGGCATGCGGCGCAAATCGCCGAAGCAATTCACCTGTACGGTCCGGATTACGGCTTTGATACCACCGTTAATCGCTTTGACTGGTCAACGCTGGTGAAAAACCGCAGCGCCTACATCGACCGTATCCACACCTCGTACGACAATGTGCTGGGTAAAAACCAGGTAGAAGTGATCAAAGGGTTCGCGCGCTTTGTCGATGCCCACACGGTGGAAGTGAACGGCGAGACCATTACCGCCGACCATATCCTGATCGCCACTGGCGGTCGTCCCAGCCATCCACAGGTGCCGGGCGCAGAGTACGGCATCGATTCCGACGGCTTCTTTGAACTGGAGGCGCTGCCAAAACGCGTTGCGGTGGTAGGCGCAGGCTACATTGCGGTAGAGCTGGCCGGCGTGGTGAATGCGCTGGGCGCAGAAACTCACCTGTTTGTGCGTCAGCATGCGCCGCTGCGCAGCTTCGACCCGCTGATTGTTGAGACACTGGTAGAAGTGATGCAGGCGGAAGGTCCGACGCTGCACACCGAATCGATCCCGAAAGCGGTGATCAGGAATGCTGACGGCAGCCTGACGCTGCAGCTGGAAAACGGCCAGCAGCAGACGGTGGATTGCCTGGTATGGGCAATTGGCCGCGAGCCCGCTACCGATAATCTCAACCTGGCGGTGACCGGTGTGGCGCTGAATGACAAAGGCTACATTCAGGTCGACAAGTTCCAGAACACTAACGTCAAAGGCATCTATGCGGTGGGTGATAACACCGGTGCGGTCGAGCTGACGCCGGTGGCCGTGGCGGCAGGCCGTCGCCTGTCCGAACGCCTGTTTAATAACAAGCCGGACGAGCATCTCGACTACAGCAACGTTCCCACCGTGGTGTTCAGCCATCCGCCGATTGGCACCGTCGGTCTGACCGAACCGCAGGCGCGTGAGCAGTATGGCGACGACCAGGTAAAAGTGTACAAATCGTCGTTCACCGCCATGTACACCGCCGTGACCCAGCACCGTCAGCCGTGCCGCATGAAGCTGGTATGCGTGGGGCCGGAAGAGAAGATTGTGGGTATTCACGGTATCGGCAACGGCATGGATGAGATGCTGCAGGGCTTTGCGGTGGCGCTGAAAATGGGTGCCACCAAAAAAGACTTCGACAACACCGTGGCGATTCACCCGACGGCGGCGGAAGAGTTCGTCACCATGCGCTAACACCGCCTCAGCGCCATCATCACAGCCCCCGCCTGGGGGCTTTTTTGTTTGCTGACTACTCAACAGCGCGCATACCCGCTATGATTTTTGCTTTGCTGGCCCGGTGGCCAGCG
Organism: Pantoea sp. VS1; assembly: GCF_002207995.1. NCBI lineage: Bacteria > Pseudomonadati > Pseudomonadota > Gammaproteobacteria > Enterobacterales > Erwiniaceae > Pantoea > Pantoea sp. VS1. Next base: position 72,190 of record NZ_NHZE01000015.1, on the reverse strand, counting down.
TTTTGCGGTAACGGGACGACGTCAGCACGTGAATATCATCAGCATAATTATGGAGTCGGGCAAAGCCGCGGTCGACGTCGCGCTTTACACCCTGATTCCCATCATGGTGGTGATGCTATTCATCATGAAATACCTCGAAGTGAAAGGCGTGCTGGATTTTGTCGTGCGCCACGCCACGCCGTTACTGAAGCCGCTGGGGATTACCGGCCTGGCGCTGTTCGCACTCATCCAGTTAAATTTTGTCAGTTTTGCCGCACCGCTCGCCGCGCTGGCGATCATGGAGAAGCGCGGCACGTCAGACCGCCACATGGCAGCCACGCTGGCGATGCTGTTCGCGATGGGCCAGGCCAACGCCTTTTATCCGCTGATTCCTGACGGACTCAACTGGAGCGCCGCGCTGCTGTTCTCCATCAGCGGCGGCGTGCTGGCGGCCGCCTCAACCTATCACTTTTTTGCCCGCAAACTTTCCGATGTCGCGCTGCGCGATGAAGACCAGGGCGTGGAGAACAGCGACGCGAAGCCGGGGCTGATCGCCATCATCAACACCTCGGGTGCCGACGCCATTCGCCTCGCGCTCGGTTCGCTGCCGATGCTGATCCTTTCCTTGTCGGTGGTGGGCATTTTGAAAAGTGCCGGCGCCATTGAGCTGCTGACGCAGTTGCTGGCACCGCTATTACAGAAACTGCATATCGCCGAGGTGTATGTGCTGCCCGCGCTGACCAAATGCCTGGCCGGCGGCACCGCCTATTACGGCGTGGTTGCTGGTCTGGTCGAACAGGGGCAGTACAGTGCGCACAACATCAACGCCTCGGCAGGCCTGCTGATTCAGACCTTCGACCTGCCCGGCATCGGCATTTTCCTCGGGCTCTCCAGCCGTTTTCCGCGCCTGTTCCGCTTCGCCGTGCCCGGCATTTTGCTCGGCATTGCGCTGCGCGCCACGGCGCACAGCCTGCTGTTCTGATGCGCAACGCTTAATATCGACGTGATTCAGGCCGCTTTGAAAGCGGCCATCCCGACTCACGTAGCGAAAAATGACAATATTACATCCAGAGCAGCTCAGGCTTATTGAAGGTAACAAATTTCTCGGTAAAGAACCGACACTCATAAATAGCCAGATTAATTTTCATGGTAAGAACAATATTCTGATATGTGAGGAGGGCGTAGTCCTGCAGGATTCCGTAGTGGATTTTCGGGCGGATAATTCAATCATTTATTTGAGCCAAAGTGCGATACCCTATATCGTTAAAATAATTGCATTCTCAAATTCGGTCTGCTTCATTGGCAGACATAATTACTTCAATGAAAAGTTAACGCTGATTCTCTCAGAAGAAAAAAATATCATCATTGGCAATCATTGTTGTCTCTCCTTTGGTATCTGGATGCGAACCGCCGATCCTCATCTGATATATAACATTGCGGATAATCAGCGCATCAATCATTCCCGTAGCATTTATATTGGCGATCACGTGTGGATCGGACAAAACGCGATGATTTTAAAAGGTTCATCGATCCACTCCGGCAGCGTAATTGGTGCCATGAGTCTGGTGGCGGGGAAAACGATACACTCCAATAGCTGCTGGGGCGGGAACCCAGTGAGAATGCTTAAAGAGAATATTGCCTGGTCCGGAGAAAGCGTTCATCACTGGACAGAAGCGACAACGCGTGCCTGGAACATGTGCGATACCGAACCAATGCAGTTTAACCATGACGACCATGTATTAAATATTGCCGTGATTGAACAGGGGTTTAAAAATGCCGGCAATGTTGTTGATAAATGCCAATATCTGTTGAAGCATATCGTTAAAAACGAAAATAAAAATCGTTTTTATGGTTAAGGTAAATAAAAGAGCCAACGATGTCAGCCAGTCCGTGTTAACCAGCCGCAGACCGCCATTAATAACGGTCTGCGCAACCAGGTGACACGGCAAAGTTACGCATCCGCGCCAAACGCCAGCGCTTTCTGCGCGCGCAGCTCTGCCAGCCGGGCTTCCAGCGCGGCTTCGATGTGCTGATAGGCCGTGCTGCCCAGCGCCAGCCGCAGCGGCATCGTTTCCTGATCCAGCGTCGCCAGCGTGGCCGCCACGCATTTTCCGGCATCACCCAATATAGCAAAGTCACCCGCTTCAATCGCCCGACGCAACTGACCGGATGCGTTATCACGATAGGCGTCGAGCGGCGCGGCGATATCCAGCCCGCTGGCGAAGTTGGTGACGGTCGGGCCCGGCTCCACCAGCAGCAGCTCGATGCCCAAGCTGGCGACTTCCTGGCGCACCGCTTCGACAAAACCTTCAATGCCCCATTTGCTGGCGTGATACAGGCTGAAATTGGGATACGCCACCTGGCCGCCCTCGGACGAGATCTGCGCAATGCGGCCACCGCCCTGCTGGCGCAAATGCGGGATGACGGCGCGAATCAGCTGGATCGATCCGGTGAGATTGGTGGCGATCTGGCGTGCAATCTGCGCGTCGCTGAGCTCTTCCGCCGCGCCAAACAGACCGTAAGCGGCGTTGCTTACCACCACATCAATACGCCCGACGCGGGCAAAGGCAGTGGCGATGGCCGGTGCGATACTGGCCGTTTCGGCCAGATCCAGCCGCATCACCAGTAGCCGATCGCCATATTGCTGCTGCAAATTGGCCAGCGCCTGCTCGCGGCGCACCGTTGCCACCACGCGATCGCCACGCTCAAGTAAACGTTCACTCATCAGCCGGCCCAGCCCGCTGCTGGCACCGGTAATTAACCAGGTTTTCATTTTGCGCTCCTCATGTTGAAAACCTGATGATAGATCGCTTTACTGGTGGTCATAATCTCCCCAATCGCACATGACCTGGTGAGGAAATACCACCAATGAAACGCCCCTCCTGGCACGAACTGCAGGCGATCAAAACGCTGGGCGAGCAGCGCAGCTTTCGGCGCGCCGCCGAGCTGCTTGGCCTGAAGCGCTCTTCGCTCAGCCACCTGGTGAAAACGCTGGAGCACAACCTCGGCGTGCAGCTGTTTCAGCGCACCACACGCAGCGTGTCGCTGACCGACGCCGGTGAGCAGCTATTACAGCGCCTCGCGCCGCTGCTCAATCAGATGGATGAGGTGCTGCACGACGTCAGCCTGAGCCGCCAGCAGCAGTACGGTACGCTGCGCATCAGCGCCAGCGATGTGGTGATTGGCCTGCTACTGGATCAGGTGGTGCCCGAGTTCAGCGCGCGCTATCCTGGTATTCAGCTTGATTTCTCCGCCCAGGGCGCGCTGGTAGATATCACCGCCGCCGGGTTTGATGCCGGCATCCGGCTGATTGAAGATGTGCCGCAGGATATGGTGGCTATTGCGCTTGGCGGCCCGCTGACCTTCGTTACCGTAGCCTCGCCCGACTATCTGGCGGTGCACGCGCCGGTGCGTCAGCCGCAGGATTTACTGCAGCAGCAGTGTATTCGTCATCGCCTGCCCGGGGGCAAACGCTATCGCTGGGAGTATCAGAGTGCGGAAGAAAGTCTGGAGATTGACGTGCCGGGTACGCTGACGTTAGACAATAACGCGCTGATGGCGCGCGCGGCCATCAACGGTTCAGGGATTGCGTTCGTGCCTTCACTGTACGTTAGCGAGGCACTGCAGCAGGGGAAATTAGTGGAGCTGCTGGCCGACTGGCGCATTCAGTCGGCGGGAATCGCGCTGTGGTTCCCGCCGAACCGGCATCAGTCGATGGCGCTGCGGCTGTTTATCGACGCATTGAAAACCCGCCTGCCGCACTACCGCTGAATCAGCCCTGACGCTGCGGCGCTTTGTGCACCATGGTGTAGGCGTAGTCGACGCCCATGCCGTAGGCACCGCTGTGCTCACGCACCAGATCCATCACCGCATCGTAGGTCTCTTTGCGTGACCAGTCGCGCTGGTACTCCAGCAGCACCTGCTGCCAGGTTACCGGCACCGCACCCGCCTGCACCATGCGCTGCACGGAACGTTCGTGTGCATCAACACTGGTGCCGCCGGAGGTATCGGTCACCACATACACTTCGTAACCGGCTTTCAGCGCCATCAGAGCCGGGAAAGTCAGGCACACTTCGGTCCACAGCGCCGAGATGATCAGTTTTTTACGGCCGGTTTTCTCTACCGCCTCGACAAATTTCGCGTCTTCCCAGGAGTTCATGGAGGTACGCTCAATCGGCTTCGATTCCGGGTGCACCGCCAGCAGTTCCGGCCAGATGTAGCCGCTGAAGCTTTCCGTTTCTACCGAGGTGTAAATCACCGGCACGTCGAAAATTTTCCCCGCTTTCGCCAGGGCGACGGTGTTATTTTTGAGCTGCTGGCGGTCAATATTGGCGACACCAAACGCCATCTGTGGCTGGTGGTCGATGAAGATCAGGGTTGAGTTCTGTGGGTCAAGCAGGTCGAGTTTAGACATGATAGTTTCCTCTAAAGTGGTTTTAAATTTGTGTGTTGTGCTGCTGGAATAAACTTTAGAGAAAGCGCGGACAAAGAGATAACGCAAAGAATTTTACAACTTGTTCAAAGCGTTTTTAGAAGCTTGATTTAAATAGATTAATTGTCCAAAGCGCAGCGTTTTTGCTGGTAAAACAGCGGCTCACCGGCGTTGATTCTGCGCCTGCGACGGGCGTAATCTGTGGCGACAAAATCATAAAAAACACCATCGCAAAATGATCGTACGTCCTCATCAACACTGGTTTCTCCGGTTGTTTGACTGGCACGGCTCAGTGCTGTCTCGCATTGCGTTCCGCCTGTCGCTTAACCTGCTGATGTCAGTGATCGCCATACTGGGTTATCCCTGGTATTCCACGCTCGGCATTCACCTGACCACCGCACCGTTCAGCCTGATTGGCGTGTCGATCGCCATCTTTCTTGGCTTTCGCAATAACGCCAGCTACGCGCGCTTTATCGAGGCGCGCACGCTGTGGGGCAATATGCACATCACTCAGCGCTCGCTGCTGCGCCAGGTGAAAACGCTGCGCGGACTGCGTGCGGAACAGGTGCAGGAGTTTATCGGGCTGCAGCTGGCGTTTAGCTGGAGCCTGAAACACCGGCTGCGTAAAACCGATGCCCAGGCCGATCTGCAGCGGCTGCTGCCGCCCGCGTGGCACGCCGCGGTGCTCGGCCATCCGATGCCGACCTCGCAAATCATGTTATGCATGGGCGAATGGCTGGCGCAGCGGCGTGATGAGGGATTAGTGACGGATATCGTCTGGCAGAGTATTGATGACAACCTTAACCATCTGTCGGCGTATCTGGGGGGTTGCGACCGGCTGGCCAGCACACCGATTCCCTTCGCCTACAGCCTGATTCTGCACCGCACGGTGTATCTGTTCTGCACCCTGCTGCCGTTCGCGCTGGTGGCGGATTTGCACCTGATGACGCCGCTGGTGTCGGTGTTTATTTCGTATACCTTTTTGTCGCTGGAGTCACTGGCGGAGGAACTGGAAGATCCGTTCGGCACCGCGCCCAATCACCTGCCGCTGGACGCGCTGTGCGTGAATATCGAACGCAATCTGAAAGCGATGAACAACGATTTCCCGCTGCCGGCAGCGAGCCAGCCGGACCGGTATTTTAATCTGACGTGACGGCACGGGCTGATTCAATCGCCATGCTCGCTGAGCGCACCGCATCGTAGCGGCGCGATTTATCGCGCTAATCCGACCGCTGCACTGCTGTTTTTTGCGCAATAAATTGCGCCGCTACGATTCGTGCGGCATTTTATTTCTGCACCATCATCCTGCACACATTGTAGCGGCGCGATTTATCGCGCTAATCCGACCGCTGCGCCGCTGTTTTTTGCGCAATAAATTGCGCCGCTACGGTTCGTGCGGAGGGTTACTGCAGCGCCGTTGCAAGCGCTCCTCGATTGGGACCGGTATTTTAATCTGACGTGACGGCACGGGCTGATTCAATCGCCATGCTCGCTGAGCGCACCACATCGTAGCGGCGCGATTTATCGCGCTAATCCGACCGCTGCGCCGCTGTTTTTTTGCGCAATAAATTGCGCCGCTACGGTTCGTGCGGAGGGTTACTGCAGCGCCGTTGCAAGCACTCCTGGATTGATGCGCCAGTAAAGAAATTAACCCAGCTTATCCAGCCAGCGGACATACGCCTGGTCCCACAGCGCGGCGGGGGTGCCGGCTTTACCGAGGCCAAAGCCGTGGCCGCCGCTGCTCAGTTCAATAAGCTCAACCGGCACGCGCATACGGCGGCAGGCGTCGCGCATCAGCTCGGTGTTGTGGGGGTTGGACGTATGATCGTCCTCCGCCTGCGCCAGAAAGGTTGGCGGGTAGGCGCGGGTGACGTAATTTTGCACTGACCAGTTGGCTTCCTGGGTCGGCGTGGCGTCATTGCCCACGATCATCTGGTGAGTACGGGTGTGCTGATACGGCGCTTCAAGGGTGATAACCGGGTAAATCAGCCCGACGCTGTCTGCGGTTGGCCGGATGTCATCCAGCGAATCCTGCGGTGAATAGGTGACGAAGTCAGGCCGCGCTGCCGCCATGCCGAGCAGATGGCCGCCGGCCGAAAAGCCTAGCAGGTGCACCTTGTTTTCCATCGCGCGCACCATGCGAATCGCGCGCTGCGCATCCTGCAGCGGCGCCATTCTGCCGGCCTGCCACTTTTCACCCGGCAGACGGTAGCTCAGTACATAAGCGGTATACCCGTTGGCATTAAGCCAGCGCGCGACCGGCCAGGCTTCGCGCCCCATGCCGATAAAACGGTAGCCGCCACCAGCCGCAACGATCACCGCTTCGCCGTTGGGATTCTCCGGACGAAAGCGCTGAATGGCGGGAGAAACGATATTGGTCCATGAACCGTTAGCGCTGACTTTCAGCAGGCCAGACGGACCGCCGCCACCCGGTGGGTCGTCCGGCCAGAGCGGAATAATGTCATCCCGGGCAAACAGTTTGCCCGCCGTCATGGAGAGTACGGTTGCTCCGCTAGCCAACAGAAAACGACGCCGTGTAATCATCTTGCCCAGTAGCCGGTATGGAAAATGCGCCAGCCCGGAGGCTGGCGTCTCATTATGTGATGCAGGTCCTGTTTCAATCTGGCGATAATGTACGCATTTCGTACAAAAAAGCCATAAAAAAACGCGCCAGAAAAGGCGCGTATTCACGAAGAGAAGGGAAAATTAATCCTGCTGCTGGAATTGAGTCATCACTGTCTGCTCACACTGCTGCTGATCGTGACGCAGCTTCGCCCGCTCTTCTTCGCCCAGCTCCAGCCAGCCGTTGACCACTTCCTGCGCGGTTTCCTCGTTGAAGGAGGGCTTGTTCATGGCCGATGGTGACTGGCTGGCCGCCAGCTGTGACTTCATTTTCTCAGTGTAGCTCTGCATGTCACCGGTTTTCTGTTCCCCGCTAACAATGTGGCACAGCTGGCTGGCGTAGATATTCTCCTGCGCGTCGGCATCCGTATCATCCGCCAGCGCGCTGGCAGACAGCGACAGCCCTACCAGGGCGATAAGCAATGCTTTCATAATAAGCTCCCGTTATTTCCAGAAAATCACGTTTCGTCTTGCTGCGCGCGTGCCGCCTGCCGGGCAGCACGCCAGTTCAGTAGCGGCGTCACCGTGATGCCGTGCAGCACAATGCTGCACACTACCAGCGTCAGCGCCATGTCCATCATCTGTTCCGCCTGCGGGCCCTGCAGGCCGTGCACCCAGGCATAAGCAATATAATTGATACTGCCGATGCCGCGAATCCCCAGCCAGCCAATCAGCATCCGCCGCATAAACGGCATTTCGCAGCGCCAGGTGGTCAGCCATACCGCCAGCGGTCGCACCACCACAAACAGCAGCAGCCCCAGGCCGATGCCGGTGAGATTCCAGTGATGCGCCAGCGTAATACCCAGCACCACCATCATCGCTGCCGCCAGCAGGCGTTCGATAGTATCACCAAACGACAGCGCATCGCCGACCACCAGGCCGACCGATTTTACCGGGCTGCCACCCCCCTGTTTGAGGCGCTGGTTAGGATTGACCAGCACCTCTGCCGGCAGGTAGCGCTTCTCTTCCGGTAAATCTTCCAGTGGAAAGCGTTTAGTCACGCGCAGCTCGGCGCGGCGTAAGCCAACGCCTGCCGCAAAGGTGGCAAGGAAGCCAGACGCATCCACCGACTGCGCCGCCGCGTAGCTCAGGGCGATCAGTGCCAGCGCGAGGAAATCATTGGGGGCCACGTCGTGATGCGCGCTGCGCAGATGGGTCGCCAGCTGCCCGATCAGCCGTCCGAGCAGATAACCAATCGCCAGCCCGCCGCCAATCGCCCACACCACATCGCGCGCTGCCCAGCCGCCCAGCAGCTCCAGACTGAAGGCCCCCGGGTGCATCAGCAGCAGCGCCAGCATCAGCAGCGGCAGCGCTGAACCGTCGTTCATGCCGGCCTCGCTGGAGAGCGCCACGCGCAGCGCATCGTCATCGCGCGCATCGTTAACGGAGATCAGACTGGCGAGCACCGGGTCAGTCGGGGCAACAATGGCACCAAACGCCAGCGACAGCGGCCAGCCAAAGCCGGTAATCCAGTGAATCAGGCAGGCCATGCCGCCGACGGTCAGCAACATCGCCGGGAATGCCAGCCGCAGCCCGACGCGCCACGCGTGCGCGCTCATCGGCAGACGCAGCTTGAGCCCGGTGATAAACAGCGAGGCGGCCATGGTGATTTCGGTGATATGGGCGGCGAGCTCGGCGTGGCCGATAATGTCGATTTGCAGCAGATTAAGCATCCACGGGCCGCACAGAATGCCCGCGAACAGGTAGAGACCAAAAGACGTCACCGGCCCCCGGTGAATCCAGCCGGAAGCCAGTGACATCAAAAGTAGCAGACCGCCAGTAAGGGCGGTCCAGGCCAGGAAGTTCATAACGCTCCGTTTTTAAATAACATTCTCCTTTAAGCCTGGCACAGGATCGTGAATTAGTTTTGCAGATGGCGACTGGCGAGGCGAATCAGCAGCGCAAGCACAGCGGCAGCCGTCGCAAGGCTGACCACGCCATTCCAGCCGAAATGGGCCAGCGCCAGGCTGCCGAGCGCCGCACCGGTCGCCATACCGATAAACACCACGGTGAACATCAGCGCATTGAGGCGGCTGCGCGCTTCCGGCGCCAGGCTGTAGACCAGCGTCTGATGCGCCACCAGCGTGGCCTGCACGCCAAGGTCAAAGCCGATGGTGCTGAGGATAATCAGGCCAAGCTGCGCCGGCACCGGCAGTACCGGCAGCAGGAACATCAGGGCAAACGACACCATCACCAGCGTGGCGCCATACTGGGTGACACGCGCCGGGCCGATGCGGTCGGCAAAACTGCCCGCCAGCGGCGCGGCCAGCGCCCCGGCGGCACCGGCCAGACCGAAGGCCCCTGCCACGGCGCTGTCGAGATGGAAGCGATCGCTCAGCATCAGCGCCAGGGTAGACCAGAAGGCGCTAAAACTTACCGACAGCAGGCCCTGCGCCAGCGCCGCACGGCGCAGCGTCTGGTGATGCTGCCACAGATGCGCCAGCGACAGCAGCAGACGCGGATAGCTCACCGTGGTGCCCGGCGTAAAGCGCGGCAGCGCGCGCCACAGCGCCAGACTGCTTAGCAGCACCGCCGCCGCCGCCATTATGTACATGGTGCGCCAGCCCAGATACTCCGCCACCACGCCGCTCACCACGCGCGACAGCAGAATGCCGACCAGCAGCCCGGTCATCACCGTGCCGACGGTTTTGCCACGGCTGCGCTCCGGTGCCAGCGCCGCTGACGCCGGCACAATGTCCTGCGCCACGGTAGCGGTTAATCCGGTAACAAAGCTGGCGATCAGCAACGCATTGATGCCGCCGGAAAAGCCGCACAGCAGCAGCGCGGCGACCAGCAGTAAGCCTTTAACCAGAATGATGGTGCGGCGATCGTGGCGGTCACCGAGCGGGGCCAGCAGCAGAATCCCCAGCGCGTAACCAGCCTGGGTCAGCATCGGCACCATACCGACGCTGCCAATGCCCACATTGAACTGTTTACTGATGATATCCAGCATCGGCTGGCTGTAGTAAATCGATGCCACGCTGAGACCGGCACCGGCCGCCAGCGTAAACACCAGCGGCGTCGGCAGCTTTTCAGCAGGCATGGCAGAAGATTGAGACATGGCAGACATAATGGTTTTCCCCCGTGATGATGCGCTTATTAAAGCGCGTTGCGGCCATACGCGGTAGACTGCTAAGACACAGAACTGTTATGCATGGTACGTATGAGCACACTCACCAGCGTTGACCGCATCGAACTGATGCAGACGTTTATCCGCATTGTTGAAAGCGGCTCGCTGTCGGCGGCCGCGGCGCAGCTCGGCACCACCCAGCCCACCGTGAGTCGCCGTCTGCAGGCGCTGGAGCAGCGGCTAGGCCTGAAACTGATTTTACGCACCACCCATGCGCTGAAACTCACCGACGACGGAGAGCGCTGCTATGCCCAGGCACGGCAGCTGGTGGCGACCTGGCACGCGCTGGAAGATGAGTTAACCGGCGCGAATGACGACCCGATCGGCACACTGCGCGTGCGTGCGCCGCATGCATTTGGTCAGGATCAGTTGATTGCACCGCTGATGGATTATCTGCAGCGCTATCCGCGCCTGGCAGTGGAGTGGATGCTCAACGACCGCACGCCGGACTTTGTCATTGAAAACGTTGACTGCGCCATTCAGGTCGGCGCGCCCACCGATCCGTCGGTAGTGGCGGTGCTGCTGGCGGAAGTGCCGCGCTTTGTCGTTGCGGCACCGGCGCTGCTGGCGGCTCATGCGCCGGTGAAAGAGGTTGCCCAGCTGACGCAGCTGCCGTGGCTGGCGCTGACCAGTTTTTATCGTAACGAAATTGCGCTGCAGCGTCTCAGCGACGGCCAGCCGATCAACCTGGCGATTGCCCCGCGCCTCGCCAGCGATAGCCTGTACGCGGTGCGCAAAGCCGCACTGGCGGGCATGGGCGCCGCGATTGTGTCGTCATGGGTAGTGCAGGAGGATTTAGCCAGCGGCGCGCTGGTGCAGCTGGTGCCCGACTGGCAGGCGCCGCCGCTGCCGGTGTGGCTGACCTACCCGTGGGCCAGTTATTATCCGGCCCGCCTGCAGCATTTTTTCGCGATGATCAGGGACGTGATGCCGCAGCTGACCGGCACACAGCCGGTGCGGTAATGGGCCAGGTCGCCATGAATGGCGACCCTACGGGACATTGCGGGTTTTTACAGGGTGCGCATTCATCTGCACAGGGTACGACTGGCCAGGTCGCCATGAATGGCGACCCTACGGGGCACTGCGGTTTTTACAGGGTGCGCATTGATGCGCACCTGGTGCAATGGGTCAGATCGTGCGTGAAGGTCACGATTTCTTTTCAACCTTCGACATATTATCCAGCCAGCCCATCACAAAGGCCGACAGCACGAAGGTCAGGTGGATGATCACGTACCACATCAGCTTTTCATTGGCGACGTTGCGCGCATCCATAAAAATACGTAGCAGGTGAATCGATGAGATCGCCACAATCGAAGCTGCCACTTTGTTTTTCAGCGAGCCGGAATCCATCTTGCCGAGCCAGCTCAGCTTCTCTTTGCTTTCATCGATATCCAGCTTGGAGACAAAGTTCTCATAGCCGGACAGCATCACCATGACCAGCAGGCCACCGACCAGCGTCATGTCCACCAGCGACAGCAGCAGCAGAATCAGATCGTTTTCCGCGATGCTGAGAATGTTGGGCAGCAGGTGAAAAATTTCCTGAAAAAATTTAACCGTCAGCGCCAGCAGCCCCAGCGAAAGTCCAATGTAAACCGGTGCCAGCAGCCAGCGCGATGCATACATCAGGTTTTCGGTAAAACGTTCCATAAGTTCCCATTTATCAACAGACAAGCCATCGAGTATAACCGAACTTATGTGAAGTTATTTCAGTGCTTCTTCAGAAATTTCAGGCGCGGCCGGCAGCGGCAGCGACAGGCGAAACACCGCCCCGCCCTGTGGCCGGTTTTCCGCCCAGATGCGCCCGCGATGCGACTCAATAATGGTTTTGCTGATGGCCAGCCCCAGCCCGACGCCCGGCACGGCCGACTCCTTGTCGCCGCGGGCAAACTTGTCAAAAATGCGCGTCAGATTCTCCGGCGCAATACCCGGTCCGTTATCCCAGACAGCGATCTCCAGCCGGGCTTTATCGCGCCAGGCGCGAATGCCGTGCTGCGCGGCATTGCCGGCATACTTCAGGCTGTTTTCGATCAGGTTAGTAAACACCCGCTCCAGCATCGCGCTGTCGCCTTTGATCAGCACCAGCTCCGGCGGTAAATCCAGCGTAAAGTCGTGCCCTTTCAGCGACGGTCCCATGCTGCTTAGCGCGCCGCCAATCACCTCGTCCAGCGCCACCCACTCTTCGCGCAGGTTGAGCCCGCCGGACTGAATGCGCGCCATATCCAGCATGTTACTCACCAGCCGGATGGTGCTCAGCGTCTGTTCGCGTATCTGATTGGCCTGGCCAACGTATTTCGACTGCTCGCTGGCGAGGTCCAGCATCAGCATCTCAGCCTGGCCAAACAGCACCGTCAGCGGCGTGCGCAGATCGTGGGACAGCGCCGACAGCAGCGCATTACGCAGCTGCTCGCGCTCGGCGGCCAGCCGTGACGCGGCTTCGCTGTGCGACAGCGCCATGCGTTCCAGCGCGTTGGCAATCAGCACCGTAAAGGTCTCCACCAGCCGCTGCTGTTCGGGAATCATCAGCTGGCGCAGGTTGTCCGGCTCAACCACCAGCAGGCCGCGGCAGTGTGCCCCGCTTTTCAGCGGCAGAATCTGGTACGGCACCGCCGGTAACGTATCGGTGCCGGCACCGGCCGGTTGCCCTTTGCTGTAGCTCCATTTGGCGATGCCGAGGTCGGGCGGCGTCCCGATGGTGCTTTCACCCGCCGACTGCAGCTCGCCCTGTTCGTCGGGCAGCAGCAGCTGGCTGCGCGCCTGCAGCGTCACCTCAATGACGCGCTGGCTGGTAGCAGCGATATCCTGCGGCGTCAGCGCGCTGCCAAGCGATTTCGCCATCTCATACAGATGGCGCGCGCGCTGTTCACGGTAGCGCGCCACCCGCGCCTGATAGCGCACGCCGGCGGTGAGATTGCCGACAATCACCCCGACCGCCAGCATCACCGCAAAGGTCACCAGATATTGCAGATCCGATACCGCCACCGTGCCGGTGGGGGCCACAAACACCAGGTCGAAGGCCAGAATATTGATTACCGTGGCGAACACCGACGGCCACCGGCCAAAGCGCAGCGCCACCAGCACCACCGCCAGCAGATAGATCATCACCGCGTTGGCGGTATCAAACTCCACCAGCCACCAGCGACCAATCAACGTCACCAGCACGCACAGCGCGATCGCCATCAGACACCCGCGCAGGTGCAGCCGCCATTTCTCGCCGCTGGCACGCTGGCCGCTCAGGGCCGCTGGCACATCGCGCACCGGCTCATCCAGCGCCACTACCAGCAGGTCAAGCTCCGGCCCCAGCTCGCCGAGACGCTGGGCAAAGCTGTCGCGTCGCCAGCGCCGCTGCGGCTGCCGGCCGGTAACAATTTTGCCGAGATTGTGCTCGCGCGCATAGCGCAGCACCGCGCGCGCCTCGTCCGGATCGGACAGCGTGGCGGTCTCCGCGCCCAGCTCCTGCGCCAGCTGCAGCGTGCGCAGAATGGCGCGCCTCTGCGCTTCCGGCAGTCGGTTGAGGCGCGGCGTTTCCACATACACCGCATGCCACTCGCTGCCGAGCCGGGCAGCGAGACGGGCGGCGGTGCGTACCAGCTTTTCACTGCCGGTGTCGTCACCGATGCACAGCAGAATCGCGTCGCGCGTGTGCCACACTTTGTCGCGCCCCTGCTGATCGCGCCAGGCGCGCATCTGATCGTCTACCCGGTCGGCCGTGCGGCGCAGCGCCAGTTCACGCAGCGCGAACAGGTTGCCTTTGCGGAAGAAATTTTCGATGGCGCGCTCGGCGCGGTCGCCGACATACACTTTGCCCTCTTTCAGCCGCTGACGCAGATCGTCCGGCGGCAGATCCACCAGCACCACTTCATCGGCGCTGTCGAAAAAGGGATCGGGTACGGTTTCGCGCACCTGAATGCCGGTGACGCCGCCCACCACGTCATTCAGGCTCTCCAGATGCTGCACGTTGACGGTGGTAATCACGTCGATACCGGCATCCAGCAGCTCTTCAATGTCCTGCCAGCGCTTGGGATGGCGCGAGCCCTGCACGTTGGTGTGCGCCAGTTCATCCATCAGGATCACCGCCGGATGGCGCGCCAGCGCGGCGTCGAGGTCGAATTCCGCATGGCGCGACCGACCGGTGGCGCGCCGCGCCAGCACCGCCAGCCCCTGCAGCAGCGCGGCGGTCTCTTCACGGCCGTGGGTTTCGACCACGCCAGCCAGCACGTCCAGCCCCTGCGCCCGCAGGCGCTGCGCCTCCTGCAGCATGGCGTAGGTTTTCCCTACGCCCGCGCAGGCGCCGAAGTAGATTTTCAGTTTACCGCGATGGCTGTCGCTGTGATTGAGCAGCAGGGCATCGGGATCGGGGCGCGGTAATTCGTCGTTCATGCGAGGTCCATTTTTATCGCGTGCACCAATGTGGCATTGCGCAATAAATTGCGCCGCTACGGTATGTGCACATTTTTGTAGCGGCGCGATTCTTCGCGCGGTTTGAAACTATCCCTGCAAATCATCCAGCGCCATATTCAGCCGCAGCACGTTCACCGTTTCTTCGCCGATAAACGGCAGCAGCGGGCGCTCGGTGTTGCGCGCAATCAGCGCCTCGACGTCTTTCAGCGTCATGTTGCGCGCTGCCGCGACGCGCGGTGCCTGCCACAGCGCGGCTTCAGGGGAGATATCCGGATCCAGGCCGCTGCCTGAAGCGGTTACCAGCTCCACCGGCACCGCTGCCGGCGACTGCGGATTGGCAGCGCGCAGCGCAGCCACCCGCTCCGCCACCGCTTTATCCAGCGCCGGATTACTGGCGGCAAGGTTGCTGCCGCCTGATGCCTGCGCGTTGTACGGCACGTCGCTGGTGGCCGATGGACGGCCCCAGAAGTGGCCCGGCTGGCTGAACGCCTGACCGATCTGCTCTGAGCCGCGCACCGCGCCGTCGCGCTCAATCAGCGAACCGTTGGCCTGCGACGGAAACCACCACTGCGCCAGGCCGGTGGTCAGCAGCGGATAGACCGCGCCGGTCAGCAGGGTAAGCAGCACTAACAATACTATAGCCGGACGTAACTGACTCATTTCTCTTCTCCTTACACCAGGCCCGACAGCGTCAGCAGCAGGTCGATCGCTTTAATACCAATAAACGGCACCACTAAACCGCCTACGCCATAAATCCACAGATTGCGGCGCAGCAGCGCTGCCGCGCTCATCGGCCGATAGCTCACGCCTTTCAGCGCCAGCGGAATCAAAAACACAATCACCAGCGCGTTAAAGATCACCGCCGACAGAATCGCCGAGGCCGGTGAATGCAGCGCCATCACGTTCAGCATATTGAGCTGCGGATAGGTCACGGCAAACGCCGCCGGGATGATGGCGAAGTATTTCGCCACATCGTTGGCGATACTGAAGGTGGTAAGCGAACCGCGCGTCATCAGCATCTGTTTGCCGATGTGCACCACTTCCAGCAGTTTGGTCGGGTTAGAGTCAAGATCGACCATGTTGCCCGCCTCTTTCGCCGCCTGGGTGCCGGAGTTCATCGCCACCGCCACGTCAGCCTGCGCCAGCGCGGGCGCATCGTTGGTGCCGTCGCCGGTCATCGCCACCAGGCGCCCTTCCGCCTGATACTGACGAATCAGTGCCAGCTTGGCTTCCGGCGTCGCTTCCGACAGGAAGTCATCGACACCGGCTTCCGCCGCAATCGCCGCGGCGGTTAACGGGTTATCACCGGTGATCATCACCGTTTTGATGCCCATCTTGCGCAGCTCGGCGAAACGCTCCTTGATGCCGCCTTTAACGATGTCCTTCAACGCCACCACGCCCAGCACCTGCGCGCCTTCGGCCACCACCAGCGGCGTACCGCCGGCGCGCGCCACCTCTTCCACCCGGGCATTAACCTCAGCCGGGAAGCTGCCGTGGCTGGCTTCAATATGACGGCGTACCGCGTCCACCGCGCCTTTGCGGATCAGGCGATCCTGTACGTTGACGCCGCTCATGCGCGTCTGCGCAGAGAACGGGATAAAGCTGGCGCCCATGCTGCTGAGATCGCGTTCGCGCAGGTTAAATTTCTGCTTCGCCAGTACCACGATGCTGCGCCCTTCCGGCGTCTCATCGGCCAGCGATGCCAGCTGCGCCGCATCGGCCAGCTGCTGCTCGCTGACGCCCGGCGCGGGCAGGAACTGCGTTGCCTGGCGGTTACCGAGCGTGATGGTGCCGGTTTTGTCCAGCATCAGCACATCCACGTCGCCGGCGGCCTCCACGGCGCGCCCGCTGGTGGCAATCACGTTAGCTCCCAGCATGCGGCTCATGCCCGCCACGCCAATCGCCGACAGCAGTCCGCCGATGGTGGTGGGAATCAGGCACACCAGCAGCGCCACCAGCACCGTCACGCTAACCGGCGTGCCGCCCCAGGCGGAAAACGGCCACAGCGTGGCGGTCGCCAGCAGGAACACAATGGTCAGCGACACCAGCAGAATGGTCAGGGCGATTTCGTTGGGCGTTTTGCGGCGTTTCGCGCCTTCCACCATGGCGATCATGCGGTCGAGGAAAGTTTCGCCCGGATTGACGCTGCACTGAATCACCAGCCAGTCCGACAGGATGCGCGTCCCACCGGTTACCGAGGCAAAATCCCCGCCGGATTCACGAATCACCGGTGCCGATTCGCCGGTAATGGCGCTCTCATCGACCGATGCGCCGCCCTCCAGCACTTCACCGTCGCACGGGATGATGTCGCCGGCTTCCACCAGCACCACATCGCCTTTGCGCAGCGTATCGGCCGCCACCGGCCGCCACTGCGCACCGTGAAACGGTTCCGCCAGTTTCTTCGCATCGCTGTGCTTGTTCACCCCTTTCAGGCTGTTGGCCTGCGCCTTGCTGCGCCCTTCCGCCAGCGCCTCGGCGAAGTTAGCGAACAGCACGGTAAACCATAGCCAGATGGCGACCGCCGCGGTAAAGCCGGCGCTGCCGTTCAGCTGACCCGCCGCCATACCGATGGCCAGCAGCGAGGTGAGCACGCTGCCGATCCACACCAGAAACATCACCGGGTTGCGAAACTGTACGCGCGGATCGAGTTTTTTCACCGCATCCAGCATCGCGGTGCGCGTCAGCGCCGCATCAAACAGCGCCAGTTGTTGACGACTCATGATTCCGTTATCCCTGAATAAGTTGCAGATGTTCCGCCACCGGGCCAAGCGCCAGCGCGGGAACGAAGGTCAGCGCACCCACCAGCAGCACGGTGCCCACCAGCAGTGCGATAAACAGCGGGCCGTGAGTCGGCAGCGTGCCGTTGCCCACCGGCTGAATTTTCTTCGCCGCCAGCGAACCGGCAATGGCCAGCACCGGAATGATGATGCCGAAGCGGCCGACCAGCATGCAGAAGCCCAGCAGCAGATTCCAGAACGGGGTGTTGGCGCTGAGACCGGCGAAGGCGCTGCCGTTGTTGTTGGCCGCCGACGACACCGCATACAGCACCTCACTGAAGCCGTGAATGCCAGGGTTAGCCATACCGGCGCGTCCGGCTTCGGTCATCATCGCCAGCGCAGTTCCGAGCAGCACCAGCGTCGGCGTCACCAGAATCGCCAGCGCGGTCATTTTCATCTCCCAGACATCGATCTTTTTGCCCATGTACTCCGGCGTACGGCCAATCATCAGACCGGCGATAAACACCCCGAGCAGCACGAACAGCAGCATGCCGTACAAGCCGGCACCGACGCCGCCAAACACCACTTCGCCCAGCTGCATCAGCCACATCGGCACCATACCGCCCAGCGCAGTGAAGGAGTCATGCATGGCGTTAACCGCACCGCACGACGCCGCGGTGGTGATCACCGCAAACAGGCTGGAGTTGAGAATGCCGAAGCGTGTCTCCTTGCCTTCCATGTTGATCGCGCTATCAGCGCCCAGGGTCAGAAAGTGCGGATTGCCGCGCAGCTCGGCCCACATCACCGCGACCACCGCCAGCACAAACATGATGCTCATCGCCCACAGCAGCATATGGCCCTGACGGCGATCGCCCAGCTGCTGACCAAAGGCAAAACACAGCGCGGCCGGGATCAGGAAAATGCTCAGCATCTGCACAAAGTTGGTCAGTGCCGTAGGGTTTTCGAACGGATGCGCCGAGTTGGCGTTAAAAAAACCGCCGCCGTTGGTGCCGAGCATTTTGATCGCTTCCTGCGAAGCCACCGGCCCGAGCGGCAGCGTTTGCTGCGCGCCTTCCAGCGTGGTGAAGGCATGATAGGGTTCAAAGTTTTGAATGCTGCCCTGGCTGACAAAAAACAGCGCCATCAGCAGGCTAATCGGCAGCAGCACGTAGACGGTGATGCGCGTCAGGTCGCGCCACGCGTTGCCGAGCGTTTCCAGCGAACGGTTGGCAAAACCGCGCATCAGCGCAAACGCTACCGCAATGCCGGTTGCCGCCGAGAGGAAGTTTTGCACCGTTAAGCCCGCCATCTGGCTGAAGTAACTCAGCGTGCTTTCGCCCGCGTACGCCTGCCAGTTGGTGTTAGTGACAAAGCTGATCGCCGTATTGAGCGCCAGATCCCAGCTCAGGCCAGGCAGATGCTGTGGATTGAGCGGCAGCGCGCCCTGCCCCATCAGCATCGCCAGCAGCAGCACAAAGCCGAGCGCGTTAAACAGCAGGATGGCCAGCAGATAGTGCGGCCAGCGCATCGCCGCGCCGTCAACGCCGGCCAGACGCCACAGCACGCGTTCGCTGCGCGCCAGCAGGGGCTTATCCGCCACCATCAGCGCCAGCAAGCGGCCCAGCGGCTGCGCCAGCACCATCAGCACCAGCAGATAGCACGCAATCAGTAAAAACGCATTCGCCGCCATCAGAATGCCTCCGCATTAAGCAGGGCATAAATCAGGTAGCCCAGTAATAAAAATACCAGCACGATGCCGGCTATCACGCCCACACTCACAGCAACCTCCAGAGGATTTGGTAGTGCAGCAAGCATGCGCGGCGCGGCATAAAGAAGGGGTAAAAAGGCGCAGAGCGGGCGTAAAGAAAGTATAAAAACGCGGGCAGATCAGGCGCTTTCCAGCGCCCAGATGCGGTTCAGGTCAACGTTGTGCCACAAGCCGCTGTCCTCAGCGCCGGTGATGGTATCGGTGCAGAAGCTGTCGCCGAGGTCCAGCGCTTCCGGTTTGACCTCGCGCTGCGAATGCAGCGACCAGAACACATGCACTTTGGGCTTCAGCAGCGATTTTTCTCCGGCCTGCACCACCAGCGCCACGCGCCCGGAGGCCAGCCGTACCAGCGATCCCACCGGATAAATACCGATGGTGCGCACAAACGCGTGCAGCAGCGCACTGTCAAAGTGGCCGCGCCAGCTCAGCATATTGTGCATCGCCTCCGCCGGCGTCCAGCCTTTGCGATACGGGCGATCGGAGGTCACCGCGTCGTAGACGTCACACACCGCCGCCATGCGTGCGTAGAGCGAGATCTCTTCGCCCTGCAGCCGATGCGGATAGCCGCTGCCATCGAATTTTTCATGATGATGCAGCGCAATATCCAGCAAATCTTCATCCGCATGGGCTTCCATCAGCATTTGCGCACCGACGATTGGATGCTGGCGCATAATCGTAAATTCTTCGTCGGTGAGCTTATCCGGCTTGTTGAGGATGGTCAGCGGCACCGCGGCTTTACCGACGTCATGCAGCAATCCGCCCATGCCCACGCGCCGCAGCTGCTGCTCATCCAGCCCCATTTTCTTGCCCAGCGAAATCATCAGACCGCACACCGCCATAGAGTGCAGGTAAGTGTAATCGTCATGATTTTTCAGCCGCGCCACGCTGAGCAGCGCGGTCGGCTCGCGGGTAATCGATCCGGCAATTTCATCCACCAGCTCAAGAGTAAAGGCAAGATCGAGGCCCTGCCCCATGCGCGCTTCGTTGAACATCGCCAGCACCTGCGGCTTGCCCTGATTGAAGATGCACTGCGCCTGATCCATCTCGCGGAAAAACGGCGTCTGCGGAATGTCTTTTTTCGGCTGCGGCGTGGCAGGCGCGCGCACCGACCGCTCGGGATCGATCCATACCTGCTGGATCCCCTCGTTACGGATCAGGGCGATCTGACGCTTATCGGTGATCAGCATCTGGTTGCGAATGCGTTTGTCCTTGATCCACCAGACCTCAAGCTTGTGGATAAACATGCCTGGCCGCAGCTCGTCAACGGTAATCAGCTTTATCACGATATCGCTCCTTAATATCAGTGGATGGTAAGGAGTGATATCGGCAGCTGAGCAAAAAATCTTCAGGGCGGCGTGACTGGTCGGGTCAGGTTCAGGCAACCTGCGTGCCGCGCTGGGCTAAAAAGGCACTCAGCGTCATGACACGGCTTAACTCCTCCTGCGTTCTGGCGTCATTTTCCACTTCCCACTGATCGAGATGACGCTGCAGGTTAAGCCAGAATTCAATCGAGGTGGCGAAAACCCGTGCCAGCCGGTAGGCCATCTCAGTGCTGAGTTTACGGTTGTTATTCACCAGCGCGCTGACGGTGTTGCGGTGCACATTCAGCATCTCCGCCAGATCATTCACTTTGAGGTTGAGCGGTTCGAGAAATTCATACTGCAGGACGTCCCCCACGCTGGTGGGTTTGCGCATTGCTTGTTTCATAAGGTGCTCTCTTTGGTACGGGTAGCGGGCCAGAAGGGATCGTTAGCGCTATTTTTTGTAGCGGTGCGGATCCAGATACAGATCCCAGGCTTCGCCTTTTGCCCACTGGAAAATTAGCCGATACTGCGCGTTAACCCGAATCGAATAATAACCCAGCAGCGGCGGCTTCAACGCTTCAAAACGGTTACCCGGCGGCGAACGCAGATCCTGATGCGAAGTGGCGGCATGAATGATATCCAGCTTACGCGCCAGCGCTGATTCAATCGCACGCGGAATCTGCGCATGCGGTGTCCCATGGGTATAAAATTGTGCCAGCCAGGCCTGACGAAACGCCCTGATTGAACCCATCCTGCTTCCCTGCCTGTCTTACGAACCAGCAGGTAAAATAGTGCACTCATGCACAGTGCTCAAGTGCACTTTTTAACATCATAGTTTATTTCCGATCGGGATTCCAGATCGGCAACCTCAGACCGATCGCCTACGCGTTCAATCGGGCCCATCACCAGCAGGAACAGCAGTGCCGCGACGACACAGTGCGCGCCGACGAACACCAGGCCAATGCTGTAGCTGCCGGTCAGGCCAACGATCACGCCAAACAACAGCGGCGTGATAAAACCCGCCATGTTACCGATGCCGTTGAAGATCGCGCCGGCGAGGCCAACTGCTTCTTTGGGCGCCGTATCGCTGACCACGGTCCAGGTGCCCGCGCCCGCCGCCACACCTTTGCCGAAGAAGGCAAACGACATGATGGCGATAATGCCGGCGTTGGAAGGGATCACCGCCGCCAGAATCAGCGAGGCGGCCATCAGCATGCCAACGATGTACGGCGTTTTGCGCGCCCACGACAGGCTCCAGCCGCGTGCCAGCAGCTTATCTGAGATGTAGCCACCGCTGATGCCGCCCAGAAAGCCAAACAGCGCCGGTGCAATGGTGGCGAAACCGGCATCCAGAATGTTCATGCCGCGCGCCTGCACCAGATAGATCGGGAACCAGGTAATGAAGAAGTAGCTAAGCGCGATGGTGCAATACTGGCCGAGGTAGGCGCACCACAGCATGCGGTTGGTGAGCAATGTTTTGAACATCGCTTTGCTGACCGGTGGCCGTGCGCGCAGCGTTTGCGCGGCGTCGATATCCACCAGCGCGCCGCCCTGTTCAATGTAATGTAACTCGCTGGCGGAAACGTGCGGATGCTGACGCGGGCTGCGCATATAGCCCGCCCAGACAAATACCGCCAGCACGCCGATGCCGCCGAGCACAAAGAATGGCCATTCCCAGCCATAACGCGACACCAGCCAGCCGGAGAGCGGTGAGAATATCGCCACGGCAAAGTATTGTGCCGAGGCAAACAGCGACGATGCGCGTCCGCGTTCTGCGCCCGGGAACCACATGATGACTGCGCGGGCGTTAGCGGGAAAGCTCGGCGCCTCAATCAGGCCCAGCGCGAAGCGCAGCGCAAACATCAGCGTCAGCGCCATGGTCATGCCACTGGAAAACTCACCGACAAACCCCATCAGCAGGGTCGAAACCGACCATAGCGCCAGCGTCACGCCGTAGACCTTTTTGGTGCCGAAGCGATCGAGAATCAATCCGCCGGGGATCTGGCCGATAACATACGCCCAGCTGAAGGCCGAAAGGATCAGGCCGAGCTGGATCGCCGACAGGCCAAACTCCTGTTTGATCGCTGAGCCGGAGATCGACAGGATCGAGCGATCGGCATAAGCGACCACTGACAGGAACAGAATCAGGCAAAGGATCCAGATACGCACGTGGCTGTTCTGGCTGCGGTTTTTGCGTTGCAACATAGGCTGAATTCCTTGATGGAGGAGCATCCTGCCCCGAAGCGATGATGGTCAGGAATACCGCGCAGATTTCCCTGTTCAGCAACTATAGGAAGCCAGTGTTGCTCTGGTCATTGTGCGAATGAAGGAATCCGCGCGGCGAAACGGCGCGGGTTTTGGTCGCTGACACAAAGCCGGGTGCGGTAGCGCACAAAATCTTTAATCCGTGCTGGCTTTCGCCGCGGAATGTGCGCCAGCGCTGAGAAAAGAGTTTGCGCGATCACTATGAGCAGGCAAAGCATCCATGCGCGTCGGGCAAATTGTGCGCTGCACAGCAAATTACCACGCAGCAGATTGCCAGCTCTGCTGCCGGCTCGTAGGCTGAAAATGATTTCATTGAGCCATTTTCAACACCAATGAAAAATTTATTCCAATAAACAGCTTACTCTGGAGTCTGCGATGAAAACCCTCAAGGCGATACTGTTACTTGGCCTGCTGACCAGTTCTGCTTCCGCGCTGGCGGAGAAGATCGGCGTGTCGATGGCCTATTTTGACCAGAACTTCCTTACCATTATTCGTCATGCCATTGATAAAGAAGCTAAAGCGCGCGGGCTGGATGCCCAGTTTGAAGATGCGCGCGGCGACGTCGGTCGCCAGACCGACCAGGTGCAAAGTTTTATCAGCGCCGGCGTGGATGCCATCATCGTCGATCCGGTGGATTCCGCCAGCACACCACAGCTGACCAGACTGGCGCAGCAGGCGAAAATTCCGCTGGTGTACGTCAACCGCACGCCGGGCGATAAAACCCTGCCGCCCGGCGTGGTGTTTGTCGGTTCGGACGAACGCGAATCCGGCACGCTACAAATGGAGGCGCTGGCTAAACTGGCGAACTATAAAGGTAACGTGGCGATCATGATCGGCAACCTGACCGATGCCGGCGCGCTGCAGCGCACCAAAGATGTCGAGCAGGTGGTGGCGAAATACCCGGGCATGAAAGTGGTACAGAAGCAGCCAGCAAACTATGCGCGCAACGAAGGCATGGACCTGATGCTCAACTGGATTGGCAACGGTGAAGCGATCGATATCGTCGCGGCCAATAACGATGAGATGGCGATTGGCGCGGCAATGGCGCTGGCAAAGAGCAATAAAAAGATTCTGGTGGGCGGCATCGACGCCACGCCGGACGGCCTGAAGGCTCTGGCGCAGGATAAGATGCAGGTGACGGTGTTTCAGGACGCCATCGGCCAGGGCAAAACCTCGGTAGACGTGGCGCAGAAGCTGATTAAAGGCGAGAAAGTGGCTTCACACGTGTGGATCCCGTTCGAGCTGGTGACCAAAGAGAATATGCAAAAATACGTCGAGCGCAGCCAGTAGCCGGCGGACACTGCCGGGGCGCGATTGTGGCGAGCTGAGTTGCCTGGTGCGCATGAATGCGCACCCTACAGGCTACCTGTAGGGTCGCTATTTATAGCGACCTGGTTCGGTGGGCCACTTCCAGCGGTCTTAGCTGAGCTGATCGGATTGTTCAGCCAGCGCTTTGCGTAGGTTTGTGCGTACCCTATGCAGAAAATCGACAGCAGTGGTGCCCCATAAATGAGGATCAAACTCGTCCTGAAAATACGCTTTGAATGTCCTTTCTGGATCCGAACTTTCACTCAAAAAAAGATCAATATCCGCCGCTAGTCCCTGCCAACTGGCGGGATGCTCGTTGCGTAAAAACGCATCAATTTTTGGCTCGATTTCATCACTATCATCTATAAGGTCATAGTCCTGACCAAAATATATTGTAATGAAACAGCCTAGCTCATTGAAATTTGAACGGTTCATGTCAGGCCTTAGGAAACGCAGTAAGAATAAAATAGGGTTTTCCATGCCACTGCTCAAAACGAAGCACCAACCGAACCCTATAGCAGCGAATAACGTCCGGGGAACCACGACGAATCATGATACCTGTCTGAGTGGCAAAAATTCTCTCCAGTTCCATTTTGGCATTCATTCCGGGAGGGAGATGTTTTACCCACATTTCTATCTGGTGGCTATTGTCCCTGATTACCCGACTAATTAGCTGCTCCGCCTCATTCACTGTCCTGAAGCTACTGGTCGCGTAAAGAGAGGGCCTGCGTTCCAGCCTGGCAACTAACTCTTCAGCTGTTTTACCAATATGGCGTTCAAGCGTGTGTCCGCCAGTGCTGCCCGCTAGCGCTTCATGAACCGCCAGGTTGATGCGACCAGAGCGTACAGCAGCAACGCGCACGGCTCCTGCCGCAAACGCGAAACTCATGGGAATCGCAACATCCACCGTCATGCCTACATGTAGGGCGGTTTGGCTATCCGCCCCTAAGGTTTCTGCGAGCTTCACGGCTGAATGATACGTATCAGTGCTGACATTGCGACCTGTCCAGACCTGTCGTAATGAGGCCTGTATGGTATCAAGTCCATGTGTACCGACAACAATACAACCAGCTTTGGTCAACATCGTGGGTTCTGGAACCACGCACATAGCCCCAGCACCGAACATTTCTGCCACACCACCGATAAGTCCCAGTCCACCAAAAAGACGATTGCTGAGTGTTTCTCCTTCGCTGATATTTTTGTCTGATAGCACAGCCGCCATGTGCACAGGCGATACAGCAATTTTCAATCCATCATTTTCATCCATAAAACGCATCTCCGTTTGAAAAAATTCCATTTTGGCCAATCAGTAGTGCGACAGCATCACGATGTTTACTCTTTGATTCATTACAGTGGGTTTACGACCGCAACCATCACTCGCGCAGTATCGCCATGACGATAATGTCGTGGTACTCGCCCTCGCGCAGGCAGGCTTTGCGCTTCACGCCTTCCTGCTCAAAGCCCAGGCGCTGATACAGACGCAGCGCGCGCTGGTTGTCGTGAAACACTTCCAGCTCAACGCGGATTACGCCCAGCCAGTTAAAGGCATAGTCGATACCGGTGCGGATCAGCCGCTCACCGATGCCGCGACCGCTAAACGCCGGATCGACGCCAATACCAAAACTGATGCTGTGACGCGTACGCGGCCGCTGTTCGGTAAACAGCGTCAGCTCGCCCACCATCTGCCCGTCGATTTCCGCCACAAAACCGATATAGCCTTTGCTGTCCATCCGCTCAAATTTTTTCTGCCAGGTGGCGACGCTGGGAAACGGCAGCTGCGTGGTCCAGCGATACACCTCGGGATGACTGTATAAACGTTGATAGGCGGCGGCATCGCCCGGTTCGCGTCCGCGAATCTGCAAATCCATGTCGATAATCCCTGTTCAGTTGCACTAAGCTGTTAACTCTCACCGATCGGAAAGAGTGGCCTTATGTTGTATCGTCGTTTTGAACGTTTTATCAATATTTTTCAGGATGCCCCCACCGATTCCCCACCCGCCAGCGTGTGGCCGTTTTACCTCTATTATCTGCGTCAGGTGTGGCCAAGTTTTGTCGCGCTGCTGATTGTCGGACTGGCGCAGGCGCTGATCGAAGTGGCGCTGTTTAGCTATCTCAGCCGTATTATCGATCTGGTCAATCACACCACGCCCGCTTCGCTGTTCAGCGATAACTGGCCGATTCTGCTGTGGATGGCGGCGGTGGCGCTGGTGCTGCGGCCGGTGGTGATCGCGCTGCACGATATGCTGGTGCATCAAAGCATTAACCCCAGCATGACCAGTATGATTCGCTGGCAGCATCACAACTATGTGCTGCGGCAGAGCCTCAATTTCTTCCAGAACGATTTTGCCGGCCGTATCGCCCAGCGCATCATGCAAACCGGTAACTCGCTGCGTGACTCGGCGGTTCAGCTGGTGGATGCCATCTGGCACGTGGTGATTTACGCCGTGACCTCACTGGTGCTGTTCGCGGAAGCCGACTGGCGCCTGATGATTCCGCTGATCGTCTGGATTGTGGCGTACAGCCTGTCGCTGCGCTTCTTTGTGCCGCGCGTTAAGCAGCGCTCGGTGGTGTCATCCGAGGCGCGCTCGAAGCTGATGGGCACCATCGTTGACGGTTACACCAATATCGCCACCCTGAAACTGTTTGCCCATAACGATCTGGAAAAACGCTACGCGCGCGACGCCATTCAGGAACAGACCGACAAAACCCAGCACGCCAGCCGCATGGTGACCAGCATGGATATCACGCTGTCGACGCTCAATGGCCTGCTGATTGTCAGCACCTCCGGCCTCGCGCTGTGGCTGTGGAGCCAGTCGCTGATCAGCGTAGGTGCCATCGCGCTGGCCACCGGCCTGGTGATTCGCCTGGTGAACATGTCCGGCTGGATCATGTGGGTGGTGAACGGCATCTTCGAAAACATCGGCATGGTGCAGGATGGCCTGAATACCATTGCGCAACCGCTCAGCGTGCAGGATGCGCCGCAGGCGAAAAAGCTGCAGGTGACGCGCGGCCAGATCCGCTTTGAGGATGTGCGCTTTGACTACGGCGGCGGCCGCCAGGTGATTAACCGCCTGAATCTCAACATCAAGCCTGGCGAGAAAATCGGTCTGATTGGCCCGTCCGGCGCCGGTAAATCGACCCTCGTGAACCTGCTGCTGCGGCTGTATGACATCAACGGCGGGCGCATTCTGATTGACGATCAGGACATCGCGCAGGTCACGCAGGCGAGCCTGCGCAGTCAGATTGGCATGATCACCCAGGATACATCGCTGCTGCACCGCTCAATTCGCGAAAACCTGCTGTACGGTCGCCCGGATGCCAGCGAAGCCGAGCTGCAGGCGGCGATTGTGCGCGCCCGCGCCGACGAGTTTATCCCGCTGCTCTCCGATCCGCAGGGCCGTACCGGGCTGGATGCGCACGTCGGCGAGCGCGGCGTCAAACTCTCTGGCGGCCAGCGCCAGCGTATTGCCATCGCCCGCGTGCTGCTGAAAGATGCGCCGGTTCTGATCATGGATGAAGCCACGTCGGCGCTCGACTCGGAAGTGGAAGCGGCGATTCAGGAGAGCCTGGAGACGCTGATGCAGGGCAAAACGGTGATCGCCATCGCCCATCGCCTGTCGACCATCGCGAAAATGGACCGGCTGGTGGTGCTGGAGAACGGCGGCATTGTTGAGATGGGTAACCATCGCGAACTGCTGGCGCACGGCGGGCTGTACGCGCGCCTGTGGCAGCATCAGACCGGCGGATTTGTCGGCGTCGATTAATCGCCGCGCCGGTAAGGCAGGGCGTCGCGCGCTTCCTGTGCCCAGGCGCGTACCCCTGCCCGCTCCTGCTGCAAAAAATCCCCGACCGCGTCACGCAGCCCCGGATGGCACAGATAGTGCCAGGAGTGGGTAAGTTGCGGTTCAAAGCCGCGCACCAGCTTATGCTCGCCCTGCGCACCGGCATCAAAGCGCTGCAGCCCTTCGGCGATGGCGAAATCCATGCCCTGGTAGAAACAGGTCTCGAAGTGCAGCCGGTCAAACTCCGCCAGACAGCCCCAGTAGCGGCCATACAGCGTGTCGTCATCCACCAGACAGAAGGCCATGGCGGCGGGCTGCTGCTGTAGCGTGGCGATCACCACGCGAATCGCCTGCGGCATCCGCTCCGCCAGCAGGCTGAAGAAGGAGCGCGTCAGATAAGGTCGCTGGCCGCGCACCGCGTAGGTGTTGGCGTAGCAGGTATACACAAAATCCCACTGATCTTCACGCAGCTCATCGCCGCGATACCAGTTAAACGCAAAACCGCTGCTGACCACCTGTTCGCGTTCTTTGCGTAGCTGCTTGCGTTTGCGCGACATCAGCGTGTCGAGAAAGTCGTGAAAATCGCGGTAGCCGCGATTGTGCCAGTGATACTGCACGCCGAGACGCGCCAGCCAGTCCGGCTGGGTTGCCAGCAGCGCGTTGGCGTGCGGCGTGGTGAAGTTGATATGCGCCCCGCTTAAGCCGTGCCGCTGCAACGCATCGGGCAGCGCCTCCAGCATCGGGATGATGGCCGTCTCGTCGCCCAGCAGACGCGCACCGGTCACCGGGCTGAACGGAATGGCGCCGAGCCATTTGGGGTAATAGGCGATACCGGCACGCTGGCAGGCATCGGCCCACGCGTGATCGAACACATATTCGCCCCACGAGTTGCGTTTACGGTAGCCCGGCAGCGCTGCCCGCAGCCTGCCGTCTTGGCGCCACAGCAGATGATCCGGCTGCCAGCCGTTTTCCGCGCGCACGCTGCCACTCTCTTCCAGCGCGAGCAGGAAGGCGTGACGCAAAAAAGGTTGATTGTCAGGTAACAGCGCATCCCATTCGGCAGCGGTGATCTCCGCCAGCGATGACAGGTGAAGCAAAGGCATTGGTGGCTCCCGGCCAGCTTAAGGCGAACGCCTAGTTCAGCAGGTTTTGCCGCCGTGCGAAAGGTGCGGCGCACTGAATGTAAAGCGGGTCGTTGCGCCATGCTGCGTACATTGCTGTCGCGGCCCGTGCCACGATTTTTCACTTCGCCTGTGTATACTCACCCTTTTCCCTTGCAGGAAATGCCATGGATCGTCTTGATTGTGATCGCATGTTTGTCGCCGTACTCGAAGTCGGCAGCTTTTCCGGAGCCGCCGCCCGACTCGGCACCAGCAGCGGCCAGGCGTCAAAGCTGGTGTCGCGTCTGGAGCAGCAGCTTGGCGTGCAGCTGTTCAAGCGCAGCACACGGGCGCTGTCGCCCACCGAGATCGGCCGCGCCTATTATGAGCGGGTGAAAACCCTGCTGGAGGCGTTCGACGCGCTGGATGCCACGGTGCAGGAGAATGCCCGCTCTCCTACCGGCCGCCTGAAGATCAGCGCACCCGGCACCTTCGGTACCGCGGTGCTGGCCAGCGTGCTGGTGGCGTTCGCGCGTCACTATCCGCTGATTGAGCTGGACGTCAACTTCTCCGACCGCGCCGTGAATATCGTCGATGAAGGCTTCGATATGGCGATCCGCATCGGCAAGCTGGACGACAGCAGCCTGATTGCGCGCCGTCTGGGCGAGGTGCCAATTCGCCTCGCCGCCGCGCCCGGCTATCTGCTGCAACACGGCACGCCGCAGCACTGGCGCGACCTGGCGACGCATCAGTGCATCAGCGATACCAACTTTCGCGATCCGTGGCACTGGCCGTTCGTCACGCCGTGCGGCGACAGCGTCAGCATGCCGATTCGCGGCCGCCTGTGCTTCTCCAATACCGAAGCCTGCCTGCAGGCGGCGCTGGCCGGCCTCGGCATTGCGCGTCTGCCCGGTTTTATCGCTGCACCGGCGCTGCAGCGGGGCGAAATCGTCACGCTGCTGGAGGACTTTGCGCCGCCAGCCATGGGCCTGTTTGCCCTGTATCCGCCCGCGCGCCATCTGGCGCAGAAAACCCGCCTGCTGATCGACTTTCTGGCCGAGCACTTCCGCCTGCATCCGCCCGGCTGATTCCTTCCATTATGGAAACAATCAAAGCCGTTTTGCCCGGATTATCAGCATAACGACAGCACGGTAAGCTGCTGACATCACTTCAGAGGAGCAGAGCGATGTTGGTAAACGGTAAGTGGAGCGCAGAGTGGCATCCGGTTCAGGCCACCGATAAACAGGGTGGCTTTGTACGCCAGACTTCCAGCTTTCGTCACTGGATTAGCGCCGATGGCAGCAGCGAATTTGCCGCCGAGCCGGATCGCTATCATCTGTACGTCGCGCTGATCTGCCCGTGGGCCTCGCGCACGCTCATTGCGCGCAGCCTGAAAGGGCTGGAGCAGATTGTCAGCGTGTCGGTGGTTGAGCCGCAGCTTGGCGCGCAGGGCTGGCGCTTCGGCGATTATCCCGGTGCCGATCGCGACCCGCTGAACAACGCTGAGTATCTCCACCAGCTGTATACCCGCGCCGACGCCGACTTTACCGGGCGCGCCACCGTGCCGGTGCTGTGGGATAAAAAAACCCAGACCATTGTTAACAATGAGTCGGCGGATATTCTGCGCATGTTCAACAGCGGCTTTGGCGATCTGGCTGACAACCGGCTCGATCTCTACCCTGAGGATCTGCGCCCGGAGATCGACGCGCTGAACGCAACGATCTATCCGCGTCTCAATAACGGCGTTTATCGTACCGGTTTCGCTACCACCCAGGTGAGCTATCAGCAGGCGTTTAATGAGGTGTTTGAGCAGCTGGATGAGCTGGAGCAACGGCTGAAAGATGGCCGCACTTTTCTGCTGGGTGAACGACTGACCGAAGCCGATATCCGCCTGTTCGTGACCCTGATACGCTTTGACGTCGCCTATCACGGCCTGTTCAAATGCAACCTGCGCCGCCTGCGCGATTACCCGCTGCTCGATCGTTATCTGAAGAGTGTGCTGGCGGTCTCCGGCGTGCGGCAAACGGTGAACATCGACCACATCAAACAGGGCTATTATTCGATTAAAGCGCTGAATCCCAACGGCATCGTGCCGGCGGGACCGGATTTGGCGGACTACGGTTTTTAAGGAGCAGGGCAATGGCAAAAGCGTTAGTGGTGTTTTTACATGGCGTCGGCAGTAATGGCGCGGATTTGGCGGTGCTGGGGCAACACTGGTCAGCGCTGCTGCCCGACGTGGCATTTGCCGCGCCCGATGCGCCCTTTCCCTTTGAGCACGCCATGGGCTATCAGTGGTTCAGCCTGACCGGCATCACGCCGGAAAACCGTCCGGCACGCGTACGGGCTGCGCGCGACGCCTTTGACGCCACGCTGCAGCAGCTGATGGCGCAGCACGCGATGGCCGGCGCGTGGCAAAAGGTGATTCTGGTGGGATTCTCGCAGGGCTCGATCATGGCGCTGGATGCGCTGGCCTCCGGACGCTATCCGCTGGCTGGTGTGGTGGCCTTCTCCGGTCGCCTGGCCTTTGACGAGGCGCTCACGCCGCCGCCGCATGCCTCCGCGTTGCTGATTCACGGCAAAGCCGATGAGGTCATCCCGTTCAGCGAAACCGTCTCCGCCGCGCAGCGCCTGCAGAGCGCGGGCGTCGCGGTCACCGCACAGTATGAACCCGCCACCGGTCACACCATTTCCAGCCACGGCGCGATGCAGGCAGCGGCCTACATCGCCCAGTGCCTGCAGGATTAAGGCCAGTAGCGCTGCAGCGCCTGCCAGGCCTGACGCGCGGCCGCTTCCGGCGGCTGTGCTTTGAGGCGATCGTTAAACACTTCGATGCCCACCGGACCGCGATAGCCTGCGCTTTTCAGCTTATCGACAAAGCGTTCCACTTCAATGATGCCGTCGCCGGGCAGTAAGCGCTGATGGCGCGCATAGTCGCTCAGCGCCTGCTTTTCCTGCGGTGGCATCTGCGCCATATCGCACAGCTGCACTTCATAAATGCGGTCGGCCGGAATGCCGTCGAGCTGAGAGGCATCGCCACCGCGTGCGCAGATGTGGAACAGATCGACCACCAGCCCGATATTGGGCTGATCCAGCCGCTGCAAACGCTGCCACGCCAGCGGCAGCGTATTGTCGACGCTGCACCACGCCATCGGTTCATACATGATGCGCATGTTATAGCGCGCGGCTTCCGAGGCCAGCCAGCGCAGATCTTCATCAATGCGCTCCGCAACGCAGTCTTCGCGCGTGGTTGCCGGCGCCTGAATGGTATCGCAGCCCAGCGATTGCGCGACGCGAATGAAATCACGCAGTTCGGCGCGCTTTTGCAGCCGTTCGCTGTCCGGCGCGCCGGTAAAGTCACGCAGCACCTGCAGATTGGTAAAGCCCAGGTTTAGCTGCGCGGCCAGCGCCGCCGTGTGCTCAGTAACCTCTTCCCGCCACATTTCAACCTGATCGAACCCGGCGGCACGCGCCGCCTGCAGCTTATGCGCCGATTCACCGTTTAACAGCACCAGGTTAAGGAATTTCGGGTTTGCAGACATCAACAGCTCCTTAATCGTCCGGATAAAGCGGTGACAGAGGCTGTGCGCCACCCGCACAGCATCCTGATCAGTATCCCCCTCTTAAGGGTGATTTCAAGCGTGTCGTTTAGCCCAGCAGGTTCACCACGGCAAAACCGGCAAAGGTCATCAGCAATGAACCGATGACATGCACCATCACGCTCGACATTGCCCACAGGTATTTTCCTGATTGTAGCAACACCACGATCTCGGCCGAGAAGGTCGAAAACGTCGTCAGCCCGCCGCACAGGCCGGTGACGATCAGCAGTTTCCATACGGGATCGATGTGCGGATTGCGCACAAACCACGCCATCGCCGCGCCAATAATAAAGCCACCGACCAGATTAACGATCAGCGTACCTGGCGGCAGATTGGGGAATAACGTATTGAAACGCAAAGAGATAAGCCAGCGCAGCGTGCAACCGATGGCACCACCGATCATGACCGCGAACAGCGACTTCAGCATAGTCTGGAGCTCCTGAATTGAGATACGCGCAGGGCCGCGGCAGGACAGAAACTACACCTGACACACCGCCGTCTCCCGCGCAGGGATAAGCAAGTTGTCAGGCGTCATCAGCCGTCTGTAACCAGAGGGCGGTTGGATAAGGTGGCACGCCATCACCTCAGAGGCACGATAATACGCTGGCGCGGCGGAGGTGACAATATTCACCTGCCGTCTCCGTATCGTCGGGAACGATTATGTTTTACCGTGGCAGACATCATCAGCAAGGAGATTCCGATGCGTACCCTGATTTTTGATACTGATATCGGCGTGGATGACGCCTTTGCGCTGGCGTATGCGGCGCGCACGCAGCGGCTGCTGGGCATCACTACGGTGTTTGGTAATGTCGCGGTTGGCCAGGCGGTAAAAAACGCCCGGCTGTTCTGTGCAAAGATGAACATCAGCGCGCCGGTGTATCGCGGTTGTTCGCGTCCGCTGGCGCTGGCCCCTTCCGCACCGGCCACCCTGCACGGTGCAGACGGTCTCGGCGATGCCTTCGATAACCCGTATAGCGATGTCGCCGACAGCGCGGTGCAGTTCATCATTGATAGCGTACGCGCGCAGCCGCACGCGATTACCCTGGTGGCAATCGGGCCGCTGACCAACATCGCCTGCGCCATCAACCAGGCACCAGACATCATTCCGCTGGTGAAAGAGCTGGTGATCATGGGCGGTGCGTTTGGCACCGACGGCCACGCCGGCAACGTGACGCCGTTCGCCGAGTTCAATATCTGGAAAGATGCGCATGCCGCCGATCAGGTGCTGGCCTCGGCGCTGCCGGTGGTAATGCTGCCGCTGGATGTGACGCACAAGGTGCTGATCAGCGGAGAGGAAGTGCGCCAGCTGAATCAGCCGGTGTTAAGTGCCATCTGCCGGCCTTATCTGGCTTACAGCCTGCAAAAAGAGGGGTTTGATGGCATGGCGCTGCACGATACCCTGACGCTGTCGTGGCTGGCGCTGCCGCAGGCGTTCAGCGTGACGACAGCGCCGGTGCGCGTGGTGACCGAAGGCATCAGCCGCGGCCAGACGCTGCAGCGCGTGAGCACCCTCACCTCGCGCGACGATCCATTCGCCGGCCTGCGCGCCCAGCGGTTGTGTCTGGGCGTCGACGCCGAGGCGGTACGGCAACATTTTTTTGCCACGCTGCGCGCCTGACACTCTCTCTAGCGGGCGAAATGGATGACGCCTTTGATCAGCTCAGGGTTGTTGATCACCCCGGGCTCAAAAGTCTCGGCCAGCGTCGAGAAGTCGTAATGGCGGTTGAGCATCATATCGGCTCGCAGCTGACCGCTGGCCATCAGGGCGCGCACTTTGTCGAAGTCTTCCCGCGTGGCGTTGCGGCTGCCCAGCAGCGTGGTCTCCTTTTTGTGAAACTCGGTGTCGGGGATCACCAGATCGCCTTTGTGCAGGCCGACAAACACGATGGTGCCGCCGTGACGAATCAGCTGCACGGCGCTGTTCATCGCCGCCGGACTGCCGGTGGCGTCAATCACTTTAGCGGCCAGCCGCCCGCCAAACTCTGCGCGCAGCGCGGCGATAAAATCATCGGCCAGCGGATCGATCGTCGCCAGCTGCAACTGCTGCGCAACGTGCGCGCGCCGCTGAGCGCTGGTATCGGCCACCACCACCTGTGCACCGGCTGCGGCGGCAATCGCCGCGACGCCCAGGCCAATCGGTCCGGCTCCGACCACCAGCACCTGCTCATCGGCGACCAGCGCCGCGCGTCGCACCGCATGGGCGCTGATGGCAAAGGGCTCGATCAGTGCCGCTGCTTCGGGCGCCACATCGTCAACCGCCAGCAAATTAGTGTCCGGCACGCTGAGAAACTCGCAAAAACCCCCATCCTGATGCACGCCAATCACTGAAATCTGTTCACAGCAGTTGGTTTTGCCGCTTAAGCAGGCGTCGCAACGCTGACAGGCCACGTAAGGAATCAGCGCCACGCGCTGCCCTGGCTGAAAACCCTGCGCCGCCGCGCCCAGCGCCACCACTTCACCGCACAGCTCATGACCGAGCACGCGCGGATAGGAGAAAAACGGCTGATTGCCGCCCCAGGCGTGAATATCGGTGCCGCAAATGCCGGCGGCAATCGGTTTAATCAGGACCTCGTGCGCGGCAGGCGTCGGTACGCTGCGCTGCTGCCACACCATGCTGCGCGGTTCGGCGACCACCAGCGTTTTCATGTTCGTCATCGTTTCCTCCTGGGCTGTTCACGCAGTTATGGCGAAAATCGACCGCGGCGGGAGGTTGCGCTGTACGAAGTGTGAGGCAGCGCGATTTTTTTGGGCTTTGCGTGGTTTTTAATGCATAAAAAACCGGAGGGCCGTATGAGCCGAAGTCAGAATCTGCGCCAGAACGTCATCAATCAAATGCTGGAAGCCATTGCCCGCCGCCATGTGCGCTCGCCGCTGCCCCCGCAGGCAGCGCTGGCCGAGATGTTTAATATCAGCCGCACCACGGTGCGGCACACGCTGCAGCATCTGCATCAGCGCGGCGTGCTGGAAAAAGTGGCTGAGACCTACGTGATCGTGCGCGATCCCTGCGAGGAGGATGGGTTTAGCGTACTCAGCCCACCGATCGACCAACAGGCGGTGCAGTTTGAGCAGGCGTTTTTTAACCTGATTAACCAGCGCTTGCTGATGCCAGGCGACAGTTTTACCGAACTGCAGCTGGCGCAGCAGGTGCGGGTCAGTCCAGTGGTGGTGCGCGAGTTTCTGCTGCGTTTTATGCGCTATAACCTGCTGGAACCGGTTAAGCGCGGCCACTGGCGGATGAAGAAATTCGATCAGGAGTACGCCGAAAAGCTGTTTGAACTGCGCGAAATGCTGGAAACGCACGCGCTGACCCGCTTTCTTAACCTCGCCGCCGGTGATGAACGCTGGGTGCAGGCGCGTGATCTGCTGGATCGCCATCGCGCGCTGCGCGACACCATCGCCAGCAACTACCGCCAGTTTGCCGCGCTGGATAAAGAGATGCATACGCT
Source organism: Pantoea sp. VS1 (assembly GCF_002207995.1). Lineage (NCBI taxonomy): Bacteria > Pseudomonadati > Pseudomonadota > Gammaproteobacteria > Enterobacterales > Erwiniaceae > Pantoea > Pantoea sp. VS1. The sequence continues at coordinate 36,343 of NZ_NHZE01000015.1, read as the reverse complement.
GATTCTCTCCGCCGCCAACAACCCGTTTTTCAATCAGTCACTGGAAATTATCTCTGTGATTTTTCACTCGCATTATCAATGGGATGAAAGCGACCTGAAACAACGCAACATTGTCGCGCTGGAGGAGCATATGGCGATTCTTACCGCGCTCATCAGCCGCCAGGATGTGGACGCGCTGTGTGCGCTGCATGCGCATCTCAGAACCGCCAAACACTCGATGATCCGCTCTATCCGGCAGTACAATTAAAAACCGATTAAAAACCACAAAGCATAAGCGCCCGCACGAATCAGAAACATGTTTGCAACATCTCCCGCGGTTTACTTCTAGTCTCGAAGGCAGCCCCTTAGGGCAGCCCGTTTCGCTGCCGCAGGAACCCCAAGACTGATAACGATAAGTACCCGAACCTGGGAGGTTGCAATGGAAAATACATCAACGCGCGGCGGCACCACCGCGCCAGCACCCGAGCACGCCGGGCAGGATTATGTACCGGCGCGCGCCGATGTGGTGCGCTCTCCGCGCATCCGTAAGATTCAAATCACCGCCATGCTGTTGCTGCTGTTCGCCGCCATCATCAACTACCTTGACCGCAGCTCGCTGTCGGTGGCCAACATGACCATCCGCGAGGAGCTGGGCTTATCGGCCACCGAGATTGGCGTGCTGCTGTCGGCGTTTTCGCTGGCCTACGGTTTAGCCCAGCTGCCGTGCGGCGCGCTGCTCGATCGCAAAGGCCCGCGCATTATGCTGGCCATCGGCATGTTTTTCTGGTCACTGTTTCAGGCGGCGGCCGGGCTGGTGCATAACTTCACGCAATTTGTGCTGGTGCGCATCGGGCTGGGCATTGGTGAAGCGCCGATGAACCCGTGCGGCGTGAAGGTGATCAACGACTGGTTCAACATCAAAGATCGCGGTATGCCGATGGGGATGTTTAACGCGGCGTCGATGATTGGTCTCTCGGTGGCACCGCCGATTCTGGCGGCGATGATGCTGGTGATGGGCTGGCGCGGCATGTTTGTCACCATCGGCGTGCTGGGCATGTTTCTCGCCATTGGCTGGTATCTCACCTATCGCGACCGGGATAACAACAAACTGAGCGGCGAAGAGATTCACTATCTGCAGGCGGGCAGCGTGGCATCACGCAAAGAGCCGCTGAGTTTCGCCGAATGGCGGGGGCTGTTTAAGCAGCGCACCATGTGGGGCATGATGATTGGCTTCAGCGGCATCAACTATACCGCGTGGCTGTACATCGCCTGGCTGCCGGGCTATCTGCAGTCGACCTATCATCTGGATCTGAAAAGCACTGGCCTGCTGGCCGCCATTCCTTTCCTGTTCGGCGCGGCAGGCATGCTGCTCAACGGTTACGTGGTGGATGCACTGGTGCGTCGCGGTTTTGACGCGGTGAAAGTGCGCAAGGTGTCGATTGTCAGCGGCATGCTGCTCTCCGCGGCCTTTACCACCTTCGTGACGCGCGCCACCGACACCACCAGCGCGGTGACGCTGATTGGTATGGCGCTGTTCTGCATTCACTTTGCCGGTACCTCATGCTGGGGCCTGATCCACGCTAACGTCACGGCGCGCATGACGGCGTCAGTGGGCAGTATCCAGAACTTTGCCAGCTTCGTTTTCGCCTCTTTTGCGCCAGTAATTACCGGCTGGGTGCTGGATACCACCAAATCGTTCAGCCTCGCGCTGATGATATGTGCGGGCGTCACGGTGGTCGGCGCGCTGGCTTACCTGCTGCTGGTCAGAAAACCGATCACCGATGGGGTGTAACACCAGGGTTTCTGCTTAATGCTCTTCTCCGGGTGCGCAGGTTATGCGCACCCTTTCTTCATCCGCCCGCCACACCTATTCCAGCCGCCGCGTTATCGCCTGATTCTGGATCTGATCAGATAAATTAAACTGCATGATGGCAATTACTATCCAGCACTATTAAGCCCCAAATAAGGAAAATATACCGCTAAACACACCGGTAATAGTTATTATTTTAAGACAAAACTCAAAGACGAATATTATAAGTCACCATCCTCAGTGCATTATTATCCATTAATGCATTAACGAAGGTGAATTAATTAGCTACAGTAAACTTTTGTGGATTGGATCAAAGTTTGGCCGCATAATTTAACTTACTGTTCAGTCACTATTAATGTTCAGGTATGAGCGTGGTGACCAAATGGATTTACAACGCAAGGCCCTTTTTATCTCTTTTGATGCCGTGGCATTATCGGGTATTACAGTAGAAGCCACTAAAATTGCCGTTCGTTTACGCGAGCAGGGAATCACCTCCTTTCTTGATATCGGCTACGACATAAAAATTGATAAGGGAAACTTCGGACGCCCCTATTCCGAAAATGAAATCAATTCGCTAAAGCATCATTTTACATTAGTCCGGCACGATGAAATTCGTCAGGTAGAAGGTTATAACCCGGCCTTTCTGCAATATATTCATGACGTGCTGATTAACCATAGCCAGACGCTGGATGCCGCCGCAGAAAAAACTCTGTTGCAGCAGACGGAAAAGATGGCACAGGCGGTGGCAAACGCGCTGTGCGCAAAATGGCAGGCGCTGGATATCAATTATTTAATCATTGAGAACGGGACGCTGCCGGATAATATTATTTTTACCCGCGCGCTCTATCTGGCGATTGCGCAATACGGCGCCGCAAAACAGCTCGGCCGGTTTGTGTTGTGGCGCGACCACGACCTGATGTGGAACAGCGAATCCACCTCATCGCGTTACGGCAGCGCGCCCTGGCCACATGCCGTCAGGCCACAGCCCTCGCCGCATATCACCTACGTCACGCTGAACCAGGCACTGGCCTCACAGCTGGCGGCCTGGTGCGAACATCAGGTCGAAATCGAGGTGATGCGTAATACCTATCCCTTTGACCCGAGCCATCCGCGCAAAGATTTACGCCGCCAGTTTGGGTTGCTGGCGCAGGACAAGGTGATTGCCCGCACCACGCGAATTATTCCGGCTAAGCGACTCGATCGGGATATTCACCTGTTGCATGCGCTGAACAGTGAACTTATCGCGCAGCATCAGCCACAGCGCGTTTATTTAATGGTCGCTGGCGATCCGCTGGAAGACAGCGTGCATTATCACGCATTAAAGGAATTAATCAGCCGGTTCCAGCTGGAGCGTTACGTCATCTTTTTTGGCGCGTTAAATCACGACTTTATGGAGCGTAATCCACAGGCCACCACCATTCAGGATCTTTATCACGCCTGCGATGTGGTGTCGTTTTTAACCGCATGGGATTACGACAGCTACGGTAATCCGATTGGCGAGGCGATCAGCCATCAGCGCTGTTATATCGCCACCCGCTATGAATATTATCACGAGGTGTATGGCCAGTACGGTTTTGAAGGCGAACTGATGGCGATTTCCGCCAGCCATGATGGCCTGCCGGATGCCGATTTTATTCAGCGCGTCAGTGCCTTATTACAGGATGACGCACGCCGCGACGCCATCGCCACGCGCAATTATCAGAAAGGAAAATCCCTGCTGTCGGATCACATCTTCCGGCAGATATTTAATGTGTAGTTAAGGAGTGACTATGGATAACCGTTGTTTTATTTCTGTCGTGCTGCCGGTTTATAACGAGGCAGCACGTATTAACGCGGTGCTGGAATCAATATTGCAGCAGCGTTCACCTGGCGGATTGTTTAATTTTGATAATCTGGAAGTGATCATGGTGGATAATAATTCCACCGATAATTCGGTCGCGCTGATTGAAGCCTTTGCCGCGCAGCATCCGCAGCTGACGATTCATCAGTTGCAGGAGACGGTGCAGGGCGTCTCTTCGGCGCGGAAAAAAGGCATGGATTTCGCCTCACAGCGCGCCGGTCTGCGCGACGAGGCCAGCGGTTTTCAGCGCAAGCACTACATCCTTTCGGCCGATGCGGACTGCACCGTTGATGCACTGTGGATCGACGAACTGGTCGGCACCATGATTGCGCAAAACGGCGATCTGGGCACCTGTAACTACTACTACGAAACCGCGGATTTTCACGAGCGCCCGCGGCTGTATGCGGAGATTGATAAAACACTGCGCTGCCGCCACGCTTCCTTCTCCCTGTTTGGCGGCTTTCCGGACGGCAAAGGCTTTGGCGTCGAAAAGCAGCTGTACGATGAAGTGGGCGGCATCGAGATTTTTTACCAGCTGAAAAACGGTGAGTTTGTTGAACATCTGTCAGACGACTGGGATTTTGGCATCAAGGTGATCGCGGCCGGCGGCAAACCGGTGTATGCGCCCAATTCGCGCGTGCAGATCAACAGCCGCCGGGTGGATAACCTGCTGCACGAAGTGATTGAAGGCGTGGCCTACGGCCATAACGGCACCATCATCATGAAAGATGTGCGACCCACGCTCACCGCACTGACGCCGTTCACCGATGTCAGCGCAGAGCAGGCGCAGCAGGCGTGGCACTACTCGATTAAAGATTACGTGCCAAAAAATCTGGTGCTCCCGGTGCTGCTGAATCCGTCGCTGCTGCGCGACGATGCCGCGGTGATTGATTTCTTCACGCCAGAGGTGGCTGAACGCCTGTTCGACCGCATTCACAGCATAATGCTGGAGATGAGCGTGACCGATTTCCTGCCGATTCACAGCTACAAAACCCCGGCGTTTCGCCTCTATTTTGAATTCCGCCATGAGCTGTTTGCCGCGCTGCGGCGTGCCGTCGGCGCAGAGATTGGCGAGCCACCGCCGCTGCCGGCCTGCTTTACCCAGGTGACGGAAAATGATTTCGCCCGCTTTGTCTGGTATTACTGCGAAGATCGCGAATCCGGTGAGGCGCATAACTACTTTGCAAACGGCGGGGTGTTCTGATGCGTGCTGCCTGGCTGCAATCCCTGCAGGATATCGATCGTCACTATCCTCGCCCGGCCATATGCGAGGTGCTTAGCCGGCCGGAAAACGCCGATTTGCTGGAATACGTGGTGCATGATCCTTTTGGCTGCCATGTGTTTCCCGGTGATATCGACGATTTTCCGCTGCCGAATTTTTTCCGCGCCATGCAGCACAGCCTGAGCCATGCGCCGCAAATTCATCTGTGGGCGTATATCCCTACCTGCCGCTACAAGTGCCACTTTTGCCAGTTTCCCACGGTGATTGTAAATCCGCAGTCGCCGCGCGCGCCTGAGCTGTTTCGCGATATCGTCGATCGCAACATTCAGGAGGCGAAACTGTGGCTGGCGCAGCTGCCGGCACTGGGTGAAGTACCGGTGGGTGAGTTCAACCTGTTCGGCGGCACGCCCTCGCTGCTGCCACCGGATGAGCTGCGGCGCTTAATGGATTTTTACCGCAACCATTTCAACTTCCGCGAGGCCACGCTGCGCTTCGAAGGCGAGCCCGGCACGCTGACGCGCGAATTCCTCGCACAGCTGCGCGAACTGGGCTTCAGCAAACTGTCGTTTGGCGCGCAGTCATTCTCAGACCGCCTGATCAAAGGCTGTGGTCGCCTGCACAGCGCGGATGCCTGCTACAAGGTGATTCGTGATGCGCGCGAGCTGGGCTTCGCCCTGGTCAGCGTCGATCTGATGTATGGCCTGCTGGGACAAACAGTGGACGACGTGCGTGACGATCTGCAGCAGGCGCGCGCGCTTGACCTGTCGCATCTGGTGTTCACCAAGCTGCACATGAAGCCGTTCGCCGAGAGCCGCACCGGCGTGTCGGCGGAGGGAGAAAATGCCTGGCAGCGTAAGAATGCGGCGATGCCCAGTCTGGGTCAGCAGTATCAGATGCGCGCGCTGGCCGAGCAATGGCTGAATGGCGATTACCTTGAACATCCCACCATGTATTTCCACCATCGCAGCGCACCGCCGGAGAAGTGGAAAGCGATCATTACCGATCTCGACCAGCAGGCGCCGGAAGTAGCGATTGGCCTTGGCGGCAGCTCCAAATGTGCCGGCGCGGAGCTGATTAACCTGACCGACTACGCCGATTATCAGCGCGCACTGGATAACGGTGAGCTGCCGATCGCCTCGGTGCGCGGTATGTCGCCGGATCAGCAGGCCATCAACGGCTGCAAGATGGCGCTGTCAACTCTGATTCCGCTGGACGATGTGCTGTTTCAGCAGAAGTTTGGCGTCAGCCTGTTTGCCCAGCCGACCATCGCCCGTGCGCTGCGTGAGTTGCAGCAGCGCGAGTTAGTACACAGCGATGGCCGCTACGTCACGCTCACCCCCACCGGCCGCGTGCTGGTAGAAGCCATCATCAATACCCAGTTCGACTAAACCGCCCTTACCTCTCAACGGCACGCGACGGCGTGCCTGGAGCCTGTTATGTCCCAGTCTGTTTATAGCTTTTTTTATATCGCCATCGACACCGAAGCGGGCGTCACCGCTGAACAGTTTGAAACCTTCGTGCGCGAAAAAGGCGTGCATCTGCCCTGCTATCCCGGCTGGCGCTGGACGCTGTTTCGCGGTCTGCGCGGCGAGCGCGTCGATCAATACCTGATGCTGTTTGAAATGAAAGATGCGGCACAGCGCGCGCGCTTTATGCAGGATGACGGTGAACTTACCGCCGAGGCAGAGCACTTCTGGCATCTGCATCCCGACGCGGACGCGCTGCTCAGCGAGTGGCGCCAGCTGGCAACCTTCGCGCGGCGCCCGACGATTTTCACCCATTTCGATCTGCTGGCAGAGAATCCTAACAGTACGCTGCCGGGCGGCCCGCGTTTTGATGCCCGCAGCGGCACCGCGCGCATTCTCGGTACCCACTATCTGGCGCTGCGACCGGGCGTGCAGCCGCAGGAATTTGAGCAGTTCATCGCGCAGAATGCCGCGCGTATCGTTGATTATCCCGGCTGGAAGTTTCATCTGCTGAAAGGCCACAGCGGCAACCGGCTGGACGGCTATGTGGTGATGATGGAGATTGAGAGTGAAGCGGCGCTGAATGTGTTTTATCCGCAGCCTGATATCGCCACCGCCAGCGCGGCTGACTTTGCGCGCGCGCACCGGGATACCAAACAGATGTATGAAGAGTGGAAGCAGCTGGCGTCCTTTTCCGGTTCGCCGCAGCTGTATACCGATTATCTCGCCGTGGCGGAATGCGGCACGCTGAAGTGAGTGCTGGCGGCGCGCTCTGCTCATTGCTGAAACGCGCCGCCGGTTTTCTCCGTTACGACTGGTAGTAATACACCGCTTCAAAAGGCCGCAGGTGCGTCAATGCCCCAGGCGGCGATGCCTCACTGTAATTACTCATCAGCACCTGCCAGTTGCCTTCAACTTCCGGCAGCAGCAGCGGCTGTGCGCTGTGACTCAGGTTCGCCACCACCAGCAGGCTTTCACGCGGCGAATTGCGACGATAACACCAGATGTGTGACGCTTGCGGTGCCAGATCCTGATAATCGCCCTCGGTGAAGATAGCGTAACGCTTACGCAGCCGAATCAGCGTTTGGTAGCCATAGAACACCGAGTTGCTGTCGAGCAGCGCGTTAGCCGCGTTGATCAGCGTATAGTTATCCGCCACGCCTATCCACGGCTCACCCCGCGTGAAGCCGGCATTGGCGCTGCTGTCCCACAGCATCGGCGAACGGCTGTTATCGCGCGATTTGCTGGCCAGTATCGCCAGGATTGCCGCCTCCGGCTTGCCCTGCGCCAGCCACGCAGCGTGGATGTTGTGGCTCTCGATGTCCTGATACTGCTCAATGCGGGTAAAATGAGGGTTGGTCATTCCCAGCTCTTCGCCCTGATAGATATAGGGCGTGCCCTGCATGCCGTGCAGCAACATCGCAAAGCATTTTGCCGAGGCGATGCGCAGCGCACCTTCATCGCCAAAGCGCGTGACGATACGCGGCTGATCGTGGTTACACCAGAACAGCGCATTCCACGCCACGTCGTGCATCCCGCGCTGCCACTCCGCAAAAATTGCCTTGAGCTGAACGAAGTCCGGTGCCGCCAGCGTCCATTTGTCGCCCTGGGGATAATCCACCTTGAGATGGTGGAAGTTAAAGGTCATCGACAGCTCGTTTTGCGCCAGCGAAGCATAGCGCTGGCAGTTGGCCAGCGTGGTCGAGGACATTTCCCCCACCGTCATCAGCCCGCGCGGCGTGAACACATCGCGGTTGAACTCCTGCAGGTAGTCATGGATGCGCGGGCCATCGGTGTAAAACCGCCGCCCGTCATGGCCGGGCAGATCGTCGCTAAAATCCTGGTGCTTCGACACCAGGTTGATCACATCAAGCCGCAATCCATCAACGCCTCGATCCGCCCAGAAGTGGCACACCTGCTTTAACGCCTCGCGCACCGCCGGATTTTCCCAGTTGAGATCGGCCTGCTCCGGCGCGTACAGGTGCAGATAGTATTGCTGACGCCGTTCGTTCCACGCCCAGGCGCTGCCGCCAAACTTAGACTGCCAGTTGTTGGGTGGCGTGCCGGGCACCCCGTCGCGCCAGATATAAAAATCGACGTACGGCTGCTCACCGGCTTCGGCACGCTTAAACCAGTCGTGCTCGGTCGAGGTGTGGTTAAACACCATATCCAGCACCATGCGCATACCGCGCCGGTGCGTCTCCGCCAGCAGGAGGTCAAAGTCGGCCATGCTGCCGTAGGCGGGATCGATGGCGGTGTAATCCGCCACGTCGTAACCGTTATCGATCTGCGGCGACACATAGATCGGCGTTAGCCACAGCGCATCGACGCCCAGCTGCTGCAGATAATCCAGCCGCTGGATCACGCCGTTGAGATCGCCGGTGCCGCACGCCCCGCTGTCCTGAAAACTTTTAGGATAGATTTGGTAGATCACCGCATGGCGCCACCAGGGATATTCAGCGTGCCTGTTCATGCTGCACCTCGGCCTGGCTGATGATGGCGGTTGCCGCTTTACGTTTGGTGATGATGATGGTCAGCAGCAGCGGAACCAGAATCGCCACCAGAATCGCCAGCGAGTAAACCGTCCAGTACTGTGGCTGAATCGAGAGGATGCCCGGCAAGCCGCCCACGCCGATGCCGTTGGCCATCACGCCGTTGAGGCCGCACAGCAGCGCCGCCAGCGCAGAGCCAATCATGGCGCACAGCATAGGGTAGCGGTACTTGAGGTTGACGCCGTACATCGCCGGCTCCGTTACGCCGAGCCACGCTGAAATGGCGGCCGGCACGGTGAGGTCGCGTTCAGCACGATCTTTGTTAGCGATAATGATGCCGACCACCGCTGCGCCCTGTGCAATATTGGACAGCGCAATCAGCGGCCACACCGGCGTGCCGCCCATGCTCTGAATCATCTGCAGATCAACCGCCAGCGTGGTCTGATGCACGCCGGTGATCACCATCGGCGCATACAGGAAGCCAAACAGCGCGGCACCAATCGGCGCGAAGCTGCCGGTCATCAGGTGACGCACCGCAAAGGCGATGCCGTCGCCGATCAGACGGCCAAACGGGCCAATCAGGCTGTGGGCGAGGAAAACCGACAGCAGCAGCGCACACACCGGCACCACCACCAGCGTCAGATAGGCGGGCACGATACGTTTTAGCGCCAGTTCGATTTTCGCCAGCGCCAGCCCGGCCAGCAGCGCCGGGATCACCTGCGCCTGATAGCCGACCCGATCAATGCTGAACCAGCCGAAGTTCCACACTTCCGGCACCTGGCTGCCAATCAGATACGCATTCATCAGCTGCGGTGAAACCAGCGTAATGCCCAGCACAATCCCCAGGATTGGCGTACCGCCCAGCTTGCGCACCACCGACCAGCAAATCCCCACCGGCAAATAGAAGAAGATCGCTTCACCGATCAGCCAGAGGAAATCGTACAACCCTTTCACACCGGGATAGAGCTGCACCAGGGTTTTATCATCCGCCACGGCAATATCGCCCAGCACGTTACGGAAACCGAGAATTAAACCGCCGCTAATTAACGCCGGTAATAACGGGAAAAATATCTCAGCAAAATGGGATAATAATGCCTCGTGCCATTTCATCTGACTGCGCGCCGCAGATTTAATCTGCTCCTTAGAGGTTTCACTAATATTTAGTGCTTCAACTAACGCTTTATAATAAGTGTCAACTTCGGTTCCAATAATTACCTGAAACTGTCCGGCAGAATTAAAGCATCCTTTAACGCCGGGCGTGGCGCGGATGGCCTCTGGATCGGCCTTGTCGACATCCTGCAGCACAAAGCGCAGGCGGGTAATACAGTGCGAAAGTGACAGAATATTTTCCCGACCGCCCACGCGGTCAATGAGATCGTTAATGATCTCGCGACTGATGGTTTTCATTATCATCCCTTATTTCCATGCCGGAATCGGCAGTGGACGATAATACGCCGCTGCTTTTAATTTTAACTATAGCAAAGCGAGGGAATTAGTTAGCGATCACAAAAATATTTATGCAATACATCGCAGGAAAATTAACTTAACAATAATTATTTAACCTGATAACTAAATCTGCGCCATTTAAATATAAATTCGGGACATTTCGTATTGTTGAATATTTATTTAAGCGGTAGCGCGGTGGCCGTGCAACGTTCGCCACCGCGCAGCAATGTGTCAGACGATGCGGTGGCGCAGACGACCAATCTTCTCAATTTCCACTTCGATCTCATCGCCAGGGAACATAAACAGCGGTGGCGTACGCTTTTTCCCCACGCCGCCTGGTGAGCCAGTGATGATGACATCGCCCGGTGACAGCGGACTAAACGCCGAGATGTATTCAATGATCTTCGCCACCGGATGCACCATGCTGGCCGTGGTATCGTTCTGCACTTCACGCTGATTCAGCCAGGTTTTGATCGCCAGCTGCTGCGGGTCCGGGATGTCGTCGGCGGTGGTCATCCACGGGCCAAAGCCGCCGGTTTGCTGCCAGTTTTTGCCTGCGGTAAACCAGGTGAACTGCATGTCGCGCACCGTGGCATCCATAAAGCAGCTGTAGCCCGCTACATGCTGTAGCGCATCGGCGGCTTTTACCTGATAAGCCGCCTTGCCGATGATCACCGCCAGCTCGCCTTCGTAATCAAATTCAGCCGTGGTCGCCGGTTTCAGCAGGGGCTGCTCGTGTGCTGCCAGCGAATCGGCAAAGCGCACGAACAGCGTCGGCGCGTCGAGCGTGGCGGCAAACTCCTGGCGCTTATCGGCATAGTTCATGCCAACGCAGAAGACTTTGCCCGGGTTTTCCACCACCGGCAGGAAGCGAATCGCGCTGAAGGCATAGTCCACCGGCTCGCTCAGGTATCCCTGCAAGTCACTCAGGCCACCGCGCTGCAGCAGAGTTTTCAAATCCGGACAGCTGTCGCCCAGCCGCGTACCGAGATCGATCACGCCGTCGGGTTGCACGATGCCATAACTTTTTCTTGCCTGGTCAATAAGAGAAAAACTGCACAGCTGCATGATGGCCTCAATGTTATAGAGAATTTGCGCGCAGGTTATCAAAAGCCAGACGGAAAAGCGGTATGACCTGAGGGTAAAGTAATTAATGTTTGTGAGTTTTGGTGACAGAGGTGCGCAGAGGGGGTCGGCGCCGGGTGATAACCACAGGTCGATCCCTGACCGCGATTATCGAGGGTTTCTGGCGGAGCGCTTAGTTTAAGGCACCCGGCGGTACGTGTTTGAAGGTCTCAACATAAGAGCGAAACACGGAGCGGAAAAAACGTTTCATGGTGCACCTGATACAAAAATTGTTGAATAATTACGCGAAAATTATAACGCCCGCGCATTTTTCACGCAATTATTTTTGAACCAGATCACAAAAACGCGCCCACCCCATGCTGCCAGACGTTAACGGAACAGCCCTAAGTGCTCAATCAGGATGGTGCAGCCAATGCTGATCAGTACCACGCCGCCCAGCACTTCCGCCCATTTGCCCATTACCGGACCGATAAAGCGGCCGACCAGCACACCGGTGGTCGCCATGATAGTGGTGGCCGCACCGATGGTGAGCGCGGTGAGCACAATGTTAACCTGCAGGAACGCGAGGCCAACGCCCACCGCCAGCGCATCAAGGCTGGTCGCTACCGCCGTCAGCGCCAGTACCATAAAGCCGTGGCGCTGCGGCGCTTCGCACGGCTCGTCGGCCGTCTGACGGAAACCTTCCATGATCATCCGCCCGCCAAGAATGCCCAGCAGACCAAATGCCACCCAGTGATCCCACGCCATAATGTAGTGGCTGGCAGCCAACCCGATGGCCCACCCCACCAGCGGCGTCAGCATTTCAATGACGCCAAAAATCAGCCCTGTGCGTAATGCTTCTTTGAAGCCCGGACGATACAGCGACGCGCCTTTGCCCAGTGCTGCAGCGAAAGCGTCCATCGACATACCAAAGGCCAGAATCAGGGTTGCGATAAATGTCATGGTTTTCAGTCAATGCGGTGAAATAAGACGATTAAGCCTGCACTTTGTCCGCATATCGGATTCAGTAATGAAAAAGTGCGCGCAGTCTAGCACGCCAACCCGCCAAAAAAAAGACAACAAAATCATGGGTTTAAGTATAGCAAAGGCTATAACTCTTAACTGCCGCTATTTCTGCAGCTAAGTGGATGGAATAGAAGAAATTTCTTAGCGTACGCTGCTGCGGGGATTGCACCGCGCCGCGGTTTTATGCGCTAATGCCCGCGCTAACTGATTTGGAATGATGCGATGAAAAACCCATTTGAAACGCTGATCATCCCGGGCGGCATTCTGCTGCTGGGCTTTCTTTCGGCGCTACTGCTGCCCGCCCCTTCGTTTGGCGTGGCGCTGGCAAAACAGCTGCAGCAGGCTCTGCATCTGCAGGATGTGAATCAGCTGTACACCATGGTGTTCTGCGTCTGGTTTTTGCTGCTGGGTACCGTTGAGTTTTTCATTATCCGCTTCGTCTGGCGCCGCTGGTTCCAGCTGCGCTGAGCGGTGCGCGTGATGCATTTTTCTTCTGACGGGCGCCTGACACGGTGCCCAAATAAAAAGTCACACAAATGTAACATTATTTTTACACGACCTGGCGAAACATCAGGCAACATAAAATCCGCATAAAAAATCAATTTCGCTAAAACCTATCTTTTTCAATGCGTTAATTTGTGATCCAGCTCACCTTGTGAAATCAACCTTCTCCATTTCCCTCACACTGTCGCAACAACTACGTTACTATAACTGCCTGATAAGGGGATAAAAATCCCTTATGACAGCGCCGTCGGGCTGATTAATTCTTATGCTGAATCATTTCTGCATTTAAAAAATAAACAAACGTTTAATTCCGATACGAGAATGTTATATTCGAATGCATATGCATAACGTGCAGTTAACCGTTATCACACCTATGGCTTAAACCTGAGTCTTAACCTTTGAGAAATAGCGCAACGCGCTTGCAAAAAGCGTGGCTGTTTCGCCTGCGAACCTGTTGAGCTTCAGGGCAACAGAGAGGAGATGTCGCCTCATGAGCAACACTGCGGTAAATCTGGCGCTAGCCGCCGCTGGCATGGAAAGCACACACCTTCAGGAACGAAAAGACGTAGATGTCCTGCTGATCGGCGCAGGCGTGATGAGTGCTACCTTAGGCACCTGGCTGCAGGATCTCGAGCCAGACTGGTCGATTGAGATGGTCGAGCGGCTGGATGATGTCGCGGTCGAATCCTCTAATGGCTGGAACAATGCCGGCACCGGCCACGCGGCGCTGGCCGAGCTGAACTATACGCCCGAAAGAGCGGATGGCAGCATCGACATTGCCAAAGCGGTGGCGATTAACGAATCCTTCCAGATTTCCCGCCAGTTCTGGGCGTATCACGTACAGAAAGGCAACCTGAGTAATCCACAAAGCTTTATTCACAGCACGCCGCACATGAGTTTTGTCTGGGGCGAGGCCAACGTGGCTTTCCTGCGCAAGCGCTTCCAGGCGCTGCAGAAAAGCACCCTGTTCCGCGGCATGAACTATTCCGAAGATCGTGACCAGATCGCTGAGTGGATTCCGCTGGTGATGAACGGGCGTGACCGCAAGCAGAAAGTGGCGGCCACCTGGACCGACATGGGCACCGACGTTAACTTCGGTGAAGTGACGCGCCAGCTGATTGCCGCGCTGGAGAAGAAAGAGAATTTCCGCCTGCGTCTGCGTCAGGAAGTGCGCGATATCAAGCGCCTGAGCGATGGGCGCTGGCAGGTAAGCCTGCACAACCTCGCCAGCGGTGAGTCGCGTGTGCTGACCGCGCGCCAGCTGTTTATCGGTGCCGGCGGTGCGGCGCTGCCGCTGCTGCAAAAAACCGGCATCCCGGAAGTAAAAGGCTACGCCGGTTTCCCGGTGGGCGGCTCGTTCCTCGTCACGGAAAACCCGGACGTAGTGGCGCAGCACATGGCGAAGGTTTACGGCAAAGCCAGCGTGGGCGCACCGCCGATGTCGGTACCGCATGTTGATACCCGCGTACTGGATGGCAAGCAGGTGCTGCTGTTTGGCCCGTTTGCGACCTTCTCCACCAAATTCCTCAAGCAGGGCTCGCTGCTGGATATGTTCGGCGCGATGAACAGCAGTAACCTGCTGCCGATGATGCAGGTTGGGCTGAAAAGCTTCGATCTGGTGAAATATCTGGTCGATCAGGTGCTGCAGAGCGATGACGATCGTATGGAAGCGCTGCGCGCTTATGTGCCGCAGGCAAAACAGGAAGACTGGAAGCTGGTCACGGCCGGTCAGCGCGTACAAATCATCAAAAATGATGAGAAAGAGGGCGGCGTGCTGCGTCTCGGTACCGAAGTGGTCACCTCGGCCGACGGCTCGATCTCTGCGCTGCTGGGCGCGTCACCGGGCGCCTCCACCGCAGCACCGATTATGCTGGAGCTGATGGCGAAAGTGTTCCCGGAGCAAATGCGCTCGCCAGAGTGGCAAACTAAAATCCGCGCGGTAATCCCGTCGTGGGGCCGCAAGCTGAACGGCGACGTAGCGCTGACCGAGAAGGTGCTGGCCGAAACCAGTCGCGTGCTGCAGCTGGATTACGCCCCGGTCATCACGCCGGAAGCCGCGAACGACGAAGGTCGTGAAACCGCCCATGTGGTGGGCAAATAAGCGGCGACGCCTGTCCCTTCACCGGTAAATACAGACCTGACTGAGGCCGCAATCGCGGCCTCTTTTTTTGATTACAGTGTCGCCCTTTGGATGACGCAATCCCTGACGGTTCAGCCTGGGATTTATTCACCAGGAAGCGCGCGTTTGTTAGCGGCACAATACATTGCACATTGCGCGATAAATCGCGCCGCTACATCAGGGTGCGTCGTACGGCTTCGTTAACTGACCAGCCCCCCATATTGTGCCCCTGCTTACCGCGCCATCCAACGCCGTAGCATCAGCTCAATAGCAGCGCGTCATACAGCATCCAGCCGGTGGTTGCCACCAGCGACAGCGCCATTAGCGTATTGAACGCCTGACGTTTCCACGCAATCTGCAGGTGATGGCGCAGCCGATCGCCCAGCGCTGCCCAGATTAAAATGCACGGCAGGTTGAGGGCGGCGAAGCCGAGCAGTACCGCCAGCACA
The DNA here is from genome assembly GCF_002207995.1 of Pantoea sp. VS1. NCBI lineage: Bacteria > Pseudomonadati > Pseudomonadota > Gammaproteobacteria > Enterobacterales > Erwiniaceae > Pantoea > Pantoea sp. VS1. The sequence goes on along the minus strand of NZ_NHZE01000015.1, from coordinate 20,925 downwards.
CCGTTGCTGTTGGCGTACATCAGCGCCACGTTGGTGACCATCAGCCAGGCTTTGGGATTCACCGCCTGGAAACACACGCCGCCCAGCAGGGTCATCGGACGCGGACGTTCGCGCAGCTGCGGCGCACCGGCGCGGAAGATTTTCCACGACAGCCACAGCAGATAGCTGCATCCCACCACCGTCAGCGGCAACCGCACCGACGCCATCCAGTGCAACAGCAGCTCCAGCGCCACGCTCGCCAGCAGCATCTGTAACGCACAGCCGAGCAGGATGCCAAACAGCATCGGCAGCGTGCGCCGGAAGCCAAAATTGACGCCGGACGTGGCCAGTAACAGATTGTTCGGACCCGGTGTAATCGACATCACCGTAACGTAGCTAAAGAAGGATGGATCGAGCATGGTACGTTTCCCTGAGAATCAACGAAACACCATGCTAATGCGCAAATTACAATGGCAACAGAGACACAAAATCACTATTGTGATGGATACAGTTAAGGCAATTTTAAATTGTACCTATCGCGCGCGGAGGCTTTTGTGTCCCTTCCTCTCTCATCCGGCCAGACGCTGTACCAGCAGCTGGCGGACAGCTTTGCCGAATCTATCCATCAGGGCACGCTGAAGCCGGGTAAGCGCCTGCCGGCCATCCGGCGCGTGGCGCAGTCGCACCAGGTCAGCATCAATACCGTGCTAAGTGCCTGGCATATCCTTGAAGATCGCGGCCTGATAGAAGCCCGTCCACAGTCGGGCTACTACGTGCGTGGCGTGCTGCCCGCGGTAACGCGACCGCTCAGGCCGATGAGCGCCAGCGTTAATGACCCCAGCACGCAAAAACTGGAACTGATCGAGCAGGTGTTCGCCGCGCAGAATCACCCCGACTACACCAATATTTCGCTGGCCTGCCCGCAGGATAGTGAGCTGTTTCCGGCGGCGAAACTGGGACGCATTACCGCCTCCCTTATTCGCCGCGATAACGACATCATTGGTCGCTACGCGCTTCCGCCGGGTAGTGAGCGCTTACGGGAGGAGATTGCGCGCCGTAGCCTGCACACCGGCCTGAATCTCACTGTCGCGGACATCACCCTGACCCACGGCTGCATGGAAGCGCTGCAGCTGGCGCTGCGTGCGGTGACGAAGCCGGGCGACTGCGTCGGGCTGGAATCGCCGACCTACTTCTTTTTGTTCCCGCTGCTGGCCTCACTCGGGCTGAAGGCGCTGGAAATCCCCACCGATCCGCAAAACGGCCTGTCGCTGGACGCGCTGGAGATGCTGCTGCAGGAGCAGCGCATTCAGGCGCTGATCGCCATGCCGGGCGCGCAGAATCCGCTGGGCTACGTGATGCCGCTGGAAAATAAAAAGCGTCTCGCGAAGTTAGTGAATACTTACCACGTTCCGCTGCTGGAAGATGGGCTGTATGACGAGTTGCAGTTTGACTGGCCGCTGTCGCCACCGGTCAAAGCCTTTGACCGCGACGGCTGGGTGATTTACTGCACCAGCTTCACCAAAACCGTCGCGCCCGATTTTCGCGTGGGCTGGACGGCTGCCGGCCGCTTCCACCCGGCGATTGCGCGGCTGAAAGCGGTATCGTCGATGACCGAATCAAAACTGCTGAGCGAAACGCTGGCCGAATTCCTCGCCAGCGGCGGTTATGATCACCATCTGCGTTCGCTGCGGCGTCGCTACGCCGCCAATCTGGATGCGGCGCGCGGCATCATTGCCCGTCACTTCCCGCAGGGCACGCGCGCTACCCTGCCGCGCGGCGGCTTTGTGTTTTGGGTCGAGCTGCCGGGCAAGGTTGACACGGTGGAGATGTTCCATCGCCTGTTGCAGGAGCAGATTTGCGTCACGCCGGGCGCGCTCTATTCGCTGAGCGATCGCTATCGCCATGCGCTGCGTCTCTCCTGCTGCTATCCGTTTGATGAGCGTTACACCTGGGCACTGAAACGCACCGGCGCGCTGGCCTGTGAAATCACCGGTATCGCGCCGGGTCAGGATCAGGGCTTACCGTTGCGGCCCCAGGTGGTGTAACCCTCGCGTTCGGTCAGCCGCTCGTAATAGGTTTGCACGGCGGGGAAGTCCGGATGGTCGAGCGGGGTTTCAAACCAGCGGTTCACCGCCAGGCCAACCGGAATATCGGCCAGGGTAAAGTTACGGCCCGCGACGTAGCGCCCGGTTTTTTCCAGCTGCTGATTAAGAATACCCATGGTGTGGCTCCAGCCTTTGACGGCGGCAGCCAGCAGGCGTGGATCCTGATGGGCTGGCGAATTGCGCACCAGCGACATAAAAGCATAGCGCCATGAGGTGTTGAGCTCGGTGGCCTGCCAGTCCATCCACTGATCGACCGGCGCGCGCGCCCGCGGATTATCCGGGTAGAGCCATTCACCGCCGTTGCTGTTGGCGAGGTAGCGCAGAATCGCGTTGGACTCCCACATCACGAAGTCATCTTCGATGATCACCGGCACCATGGCGTTGGGATTGAGCGCCATAAACTGCGGTGAGTGCAACGACTGCGGGTCTTCGCCCCACGGCTCGTGCTCCCAGGCAATATCCAGCTCTGAACAGAGCCACAGCACTTTACGAACGTTGATTGACGAGTTACGGCCCAGAATTTTTAACATAGCGGACTCCGCTGGCAGAATTGTTAATCTATTCATAGTCCTGTTAGACGCCTTAAGCAATCAGCAGGATGTAAATCCGGATTTCAGACAACCTCAATGAGGAAAGGAGCGAACATGCAGGTGGCGTTTAAACAAGTGGATGTGTTCTCCACAGGCGCGTTCAGCGGCAATCCGCTGGCGGTGATTATGGATGCCCAGGGTCTGAGCGATGCACAGCTGGCGGCCATCGCACGCTGGACCAATCTGTCGGAAACCACCTTCGTGCTGCCCCCACAGGATGCCACAGCCGACTATCGTGTGCGCATCTTTACGCCTGGCGGCGAACTGCCGTTTGCCGGACACCCCACGCTTGGCACCGCGCATGCCTTGCTGGAAGCCGGCTGGCCCCTGAAAACAGCGGGTAAGATCGTGCAGGAGTGCGGCGTGGGCCTGGTTGAGGTGCAGATTGGCGCTGATGGTACGCTGGCCTTTGCCGCGCCGGACGCCAGCCTGACGCCGTTCAGCGATGCGCTGATGAGCAGCGCACTGCACAGTGACGCGTTCGATCTCAGCCAGACGCCAGCCGTGGCGGATATGGGGATTCGCTGGCTGTTGATTCCGATGAGCAGCGCGCAGGCGGTGCTGGAGGTGGTCACCCAGGCGGACGATTTACTGCGGCTGCAGCAGCATGCGGGCGTGAACGGCATCGCCCTGTTTGGCCCGCTGCCGCAGGACGCAGAGGCGCAGTACGAGGTGCGCGCGCTGCTGGTCGAGAACGGTAGCCTGGTCGAAGATCCGGTCACCGGCAGCGCCAACGCCTGTCTGGCACGCTATCTGGCGGCGCAGGGCCAGCGGCAGGATTACTGCGCGCGTCAGGGCAGCGCCATCCAGCGTGCCGGTCGCATTGTGGTGCGTTTTGCCGGTGAGACAATCTGGATCGGCGGGCAAACCGTCACCCTGATTGATGGCACGATTGAGGTGTAAAACGGGCGCTGCTCCGTTAATTCGGTTGCAGCGCGATGTTTTTACAGTGCCTGACCGCCGGAGGCCTCGATACGCTGGGCGGTAATCCAGCCGGTTTCGTCGCTCAGGATCGCGCTGATGGCATCACCGATATCATCCGGCAGACCAACGCGGCCCAGCGCGGTCACTGAAGCAATATGCGCGTTCAGATCTTTCGTGTCGCGCACGCGACCGCCGCCAAAGTCGGTTTCAATCGCCCCTGGCGCCAGAATGTTGACGCGAATGCGGCGCTCGCCCAGCTCCTTCGCCTGATAGCGCGTCAGCACTTCCATCGCCCCTTTCATGGCGGCGTAAGTACCTGAACCTGGCAGCGTCATGCGCGTCAGACCGCTGGAAATGTTCAGGATGCGTCCACCATCGGCGATCAGCGGCAGCAGTTTCTGCGTCAGGAAATACGGCCCTTTAAAATGCACATTCACCAGCGCATCAAACTCCTCTTCACTGGTTTCGGCCAGCAGCTTGTAATGACCGTGGCCAGCATTGTTCACTAAATAATCAAAGCTATCGCGCTGCCAGGTCTCGTTCAGCGTTGCTTTAACCCGCGCCGCAAAGTCATCGAACTGTTTACTGTCGCCCACATCCAGCTGCAGCGCCACCGCACGCGCGCCCAGCGCCTCAATCTCCTTCACTACCGCCTGCGCTTCTTCAGCATGACCGCGCCAGGTAAACAGAATATCGACGCCCTTAGCGGCCAGTTTTAGCGCGCCATTCTTGCCCAGACCGCGGTTACCGCCGGTAATCAATGCAATTTTATGAGACATGTTTCGCTCCGGTTGGAAAATTGAACACGGATTAAGGATATTCGCGAATAATTGATCTATAAACGCAGGGGAATACACAGCACTGTTTCACTAACAACAACAATCGGTGAACAACATGGATAAAATTCACGCTATGCAGGTGTTTGTGCGGGTGGCAGAAATGGGCAGTTTTACCCGCGCGGCTGAGAGTCTGGGTTTACCCAAGGGCAGCGTTTCCCGCCAGTTGCAGGCGCTGGAAAATCAGATGGGCACACGCCTGCTGCACCGTACCACGCGCCGTGTGCATCTCACCCAGGATGGGCTGGTGTATTACGATCGCTGCCTGGATTTGCTATCTATGCTGGATGATATGGACAGCCTGTTCCAGCACGATCCTGCCACGCTGAGCGGCAAGCTGCGCGTCGATATGTCGGTGGCGATGGCGACCGGTTTTATCCTGCCGCGTCTGCCGGAGTTTTTGCAGCACTATCCGGGCGTGGAGATTGAACTGAGCAGCAGCGATCGCCAGGTTGATGTGATTCGCGAGGGCTTTGACTGCGTGTTGCGCGTTGGCGAACTGAAAGATTCCGGCCTGATTGCGCGAAAAATTGGCTCGCACGCCTTGATCAACTGCGCCAGCCCTGGCTACCTTTCCCGCTTCGGCATGCCGGTGCGGCTGGACGATCTCGGCCAGCACGCCATGGTGCACTATACCCAACAGCTGGGGCAGCCCTCGCCGGGCTTTGAGTACTTTGATGGCAAACAGTGCCACTACGTGCAGACCGGCGGCGTGGTGACGGTAAACAGCACCGAAACCTATCGCGCCGCCTGTATCGCCGGGCTGGGCATTATTCAGGTACCGGCGATTGGCGTGCAGCCGCTGCTGGAATCCGGCCAGCTGGTCGAAGTGCTGCACCACTTCCCGGCCAAACCGATGCCGATTTCCCTGCTCTATCCTCACCGTCGCAACGTGGCGCGCCGGGTGCGGGTGTTTATGGAGTGGCTGAGTCAGGTGCTGCAGGAATACGTGACCTGAACGGGCAGGCTATAATTTTATTTTCGCTGTGAACAGGATGCAGAAGGTCTATGACGGACAAAACCACAAAAGCCTCAGCGGCTGAAGCTAAGCCGCTGATTGATATCAAAACCGGCAACAAAACGGTGGATGGCTCGATCAGGCGCGTCTCACGCTTTGCCGCCTGGTTTCAGGCGATCCCGGCAGTAGCGCACTTTTTGCGCGCGCTGGAGCGCTTTAACGATCGCCTCGGCAGCCAGTTTGGTGCGGCGATCACCTATTTTTCATTTCTTTCGCTGATACCGATTTTGATGGTCTCCTTTGCGGCGGTCGGCTTTGTGCTGGCGTCCAATCAGGACCTGCTTTCTGAGTTGATCAACAAAATCGTTAACAGCATCAGCGACCCGACGCTGGCCACCACGCTGAAAAATACCGTGAATACCGCGATTCAGCAGCGCGCAACCGTCGGCCTGACCGGTTTGCTGCTGGCGCTCTACTCCGGCATTAACTGGATGGGTAACCTGCGCGAAGCGGTGCGCGCCCAGTCGCGTGACGTATGGGAACGCAAGCCGGATGACCAGGAAAAGTGGTGGAAGAAATATCTGCGCGACCTGGTTTCGCTGCTGGGCCTGATGCTGGCGCTGGTGATTACGCTGTCGCTGACCTCGATTGCCGGCGCAGCGCAGGCGGCGATCGTGAATGCGCTGGGGCTGGGCGATATCGAGTGGCTGCGGCCGGCGATGACCATCATCGCGCTGTCGATCTCCATCTTCGCCAACTATCTGCTGTTCCTGTGGATTTTCTGGATCCTGCCGCGCCACAAGCCACGCAAAAAAGCGCTGCTGCGCGGTACGCTGCTGGCGGCGATTGGGTTTGAGGTGATCAAGTTTGTTATGACGCTGACGCTGCCGAAGCTGGCGACGTCGCCCTCCGGTGCCGCCTTTGGATCGGTGCTGGGGCTGATGGCCTTCTTCTACTTTTTCGCGCGTCTGACGCTGTTCTGCGCCGCGTGGATCGCCACCGCAAAATACAAGGATGATCCCGAGATGTCGCAGCCGCATCACTCGGCGTAACGCGACAATTCAGTTACATTTGCCGCAACAGCAAAAAATGTTTCCTGCTGGCTACTAAAGCAGCAAAAACCAGCAGGAAACGCTAAAGGGTCACTTTTATTTGGCCCTTTTGCAGAGAATCACGCCAAAAAAGCCGCGCTTCCCCTTCCCATCCGCCGCCGATTGCCGTAACTCAGAAATTATCCTCTTTTTCGCCGCCAAAGCCCGGTGTGACGCGGTTTTTCGTCATTGAATGCGGCAAAACAGGTGCGTAAGATTCTTTGTTTACATTTACAATTAAGAAACAGTTATGCAAGCCTCCATCTCCGAAACATCCGACCAACCACACGACGGCACACCGGTTAACTCACGCAGTAAAGTGGTAGTTGCCTCGCTGGTCGGCACTGCGATCGAATTCTTCGATTTCTATATCTATGCCACCGCCGCGGTAATTGTTTTTCCGCATATCTTCTTCCCGCAGGGTGACGCTACGGTTGCCACACTGCAGTCGCTGGCCACCTTCGCTATTGCCTTTATTGCGCGCCCTATTGGCTCCGCGCTGTTTGGTCACTTTGGCGATCGCGTGGGCCGTAAAGCGACGCTGGTTGCCTCGCTGCTGACCATGGGCGTTTCTACCGTACTGATCGGCCTGCTGCCGGGTTATCAGACCATTGGCGTGGCGGCACCGCTGCTGCTGGCGCTGGCGCGTTTTGGTCAGGGCCTGGGACTGGGCGGCGAATGGGGCGGCGCGGCGCTGCTGGCCACCGAGAACGCCCCGGCGAAGAAACGTGCGCTGTACGGCTCGTTCCCGCAGCTGGGCGCACCGATTGGCTTCTTCTTTGCCAACGGCACGTTCCTGCTGCTCTCGTGGCTGCTGACCGATGAGCAGTTCATGAACTGGGGCTGGCGCGTGCCGTTTGTGCTTTCTGCGGTGCTGGTGATTATCGGCCTGTATGTGCGCGTATCGCTGCATGAGAGCCCGGTGTTTGCCAAAGTGCAGAAAGAGAAGAAACAGGTGCGGATCCCTATCGGTACGCTGCTGAGCAAGCATATGACCGCGACCATTCTTGGCACGTTTATCATGCTGGCGACCTACACGCTGTTCTACATTATGACGGTGTATTCGATGAGCTACGGCACCGCGCCGGCGCCGGTCGGCCTCGGTTATTCGCGCAACAGCTTCCTGTGGATGCTGATGGTGGCGGTCATCGGTTTTGGCGTGATGGTGCCGATTGCCGGCCTGCTGGCGGACCGTTTTGGCCGTCGCAAAACGATGATCACCATTACGCTGATGATCATCGCCTTTGCGCTGATGTTCCCGCTGCTGCTCGGCTCCGGCTCGCAGATTCTGGTGATGGGCTTCCTGCTGCTCGGCCTGAGTATTATGGGTCTGACATTCGGCCCGATGGGCGCGCTGCTGCCAGAACTGTTCCCGACCGAAGTACGCTATACCGGCGCGTCGTTCTCTTACAACCTGTCGTCGATTCTTGGTGCCTCGGTGGCGCCTTATATTGCGACCTGGCTGAATGCGAACTACGGCTTGCAGGCGGTGGGCTTCTATCTGGCCTCCATGGCGGTGCTGACGCTGATCGCGCTGATTGCCTGTAAAGAGACGCGCCACCAGACGCTGTATGAAGCGGTGTGATTGATTGCGTGTTGACAGAACCCGGCTCCGGCCGGGTTTTTTATTGGCGGTGTGGGGATGGTGCGGTATGTCCCTCACCCTGGCCCTCTCCCCGGCCCTCTCCCGTAAACGGGAGAGGGAGCGTCCGCGCGATGTTGATAGATAAGTGTAGAAACATCAGCCCGCACCGAACGGTTCCCTCTCCCGCCAGCGGGAGAGGGCCAGGGTGAGGGAAATAGTGAGAGAAACTCTTCTGCACTCAAACATAAGACATAAAAAAACCCCGGCAAGCCGGGGTTTGAGTGTGCTGAAAACTGTGTCTCGCGTGCCTTAGCCCGCGACGGCGATGCGTTTCATGTCGGTCATATAGCCACGCAGTTTGCGGCCAACGGCTTCGATTGGATGCTGGCGGATCGCTTCGTTCACGTCGCGCAGCTGCGCGTTATCCACCTGCGTGCCTTCCACCGCTTTGCCCAGGTCGCCAGGCTGCAGCGTGGTCATGAACTCTTTCAGCAGCGGAACGGCCGCGAAGGAGAACAGGTAGTTACCGTATTCTGCGGTATCGGAAATTACCACGTTCATTTCATACAGACGCTTACGGGCGATGGTGTTAGCAATCAGCGGCAGCTCGTGCAGCGATTCATAGTAAGCCGACTCTTCGATGATGCCCGCGTCAACCATGGTTTCGAACGCCAGCTCAACGCCCGCTTTCACCATCGCGACCATGACCACGCCTTTGTCGTAGTACTCCTGCTCGTCGATTTTGCCTTCGAACTGCGGGGCGTTTTCGAACGCGGTTTTACCGGTCTCTTCACGCCAGGTCAGCAGGTTTTTGTCGTCGTTCGCCCAGTCAGCCATCATACCGGAAGAGAATTCACCCGAGATGATGTCATCCATGTGCTTCTGGAACAGCGGGGCCATGATGGTTTTCAGCTGCTCAGACAGCGCGTAAGCGCGGATTTTTGCCGGATTAGACAGACGATCCATCATCAGCGTGATGCCGCCGAACTTCAGCGATTCGGTGATGGTTTCCCAGCCGAACTGAATCAGTTTCTCGGTGTACGCCGCGTCGTGACCTTCGGCCACCAGCTTGTCGAAGCACAGCAGTGAACCGGCCTGCAGCATACCGCACAGAATGGTCTGCTCGCCCATCAGGTCTGATTTGACTTCTGCCACGAAAGACGATTCCAGCACGCCTGCACGGTCGCCGCCGGTGGCTGCAGCCCAGGCTTTGGCAATCGCCATGCCTTCGCCTTTTGGATCGTTTTCCGGGTGAACAGCGATCAGCGTTGGAACGCCGAAGCCACGTTTGTACTCTTCACGTACTTCGGTACCCGGGCACTTCGGTGCCACCATCACCACGGTGATGTCTTTACGGATGGTCTCGCCCACTTCGACGATGTTGAAACCGTGAGAGTAACCCAGCGCGGCACCGTCTTTCATCAGCGGCTGAACGGCCTGCACAACGGCAGAGTGCTGCTTGTCCGGCGTCAGGTTAACCACCAGATCCGCCTGCGGGATCAGCTCTTCGTAAGTACCCACTTTAAAACCGTTTTCGGTGGCTTTACGGAACGACGCACGCTTCTCAGCGATGGCTTCAGCGCGCAGTGCGTAAGACACATCGAGGCCAGAATCACGCATGTTCAGACCCTGGTTCAGGCCCTGCGCGCCGCAGCCGACGATGACCACTTTCTTACCTTTCAGGAAGCTAGCGCCATCCGCGAATTCATCGCGCGACATGAAGCGACATTTGCCTAACTGCGCTAACTGATTGCGCAGATTCAATGTGTTGAAGTAGTTAGCCATGGGTACTCCGCTCAGATGTTGTGTTTGCTTTTGTTCAGTAACGGCGCCGGATTTAGCGCCGCGAATGACCCCATCATATGACAGGAAATCTGTTGCTTAAATTGATATATTAACAACGTCACATTGCAGAATTTGCAACATCACGCTGAGGGCAAAACGCGCATGGATTTACGAGACCTGAAACTATTTCTTCACCTGGCGGAAAGCTGCCACTTTGGCCGCACCGCGCGCGCCATGCACGTCAGCCCGTCGACATTATCACGCCAGATTCAGCGGCTGGAAGAGGATGTCGGACACGCGCTGTTTCTGCGCGACAACCGCACCGTGACGCTGACCGAAGCCGGCGAGCGGCTGCGTCAGTTCGCCCAGCAGACCCTGCTGCAGTATCAGCAGTTGCGCCATGTCATGGACCTGAACGGTCCGTCGCTGAGCGGCGAGCTGCGCCTGTTCTGCTCGGTAACCGCCGCCTACAGCCATCTGCCGCCGATTCTCGACCGCTTTCGCGCGGAGCATCCGCAGGTGGAGATCAAACTCACCACCGGCGACGCTGCCGATGCCATTGAAATGGTGCAGTCCGGCGAAGCGGATCTGGCCATCGCCGGCCGCCCGGAGTCGCTGCCCGCCAGTATCGATTTTACACCACTGGGTTTGATCCCGCTGGTGCTGATCGCCCCGGCGCTGCCCTGCCCGGTGCGCAGCCAGGCGACGCAGGAACAGCCGGACTGGTCGCAGATTCCCTTTATCCTGCCGGATCAGGGGCCGGCGCGGCGCGGTATTGATTTATGGTTTCGCCGCCACCGCATTGCCAACCCGCAGATTTACGCCACGGTGTCTGGCCATGAGGCGATTGTGTCGATGGTGGCGCTCGGCTGCGGCATCGCGCTGCTGCCGGATGTGGTGCTGGAAAACAGTCCGGAACCGGTGCGCAATCGCGTGCTGACGCTGGAGAATGTCGAGTCGGTGGCGCCGCTGGAGCTTGGCGTATGCGTACAAAAAAAGCGGCTCGGGGAGCCGCTGATTAATGCTTTCTGGCACCTGCTGTAGTTTAGCCGGCGAGGAAGAAGCGAAATGCCGGATTGCTGGCCTCGTCGTGCCACTCATAGCCGAGCGCGTTGAGGTGAGTGTCGAAATCCGGCTCTTTGTCGTTGATCTCGAACGCTGCCAGCACGCGACCAAAATCGGTGCCGTGGCTGCGATAGTGGAACAGCGAAATGTTCCAGTGCGCGCCCAGCGTCTGCAGGAACTTCAGCAGCGCGCCCGGCGCTTCCGGGAATTCGAAGCTGAACAGCCGTTCACGCAGCGGTTTTGACGGGCGTCCGCCCACCATGTAGCGCACGTGCAGCTTCGCCATCTCATCATCCGACAAATCCACCACCTGATAGCCGCCTTCAGCCAGCTGGCTGATGATCTCGCTGCGCTCCTCAAGGCCGCGCGTTAAACGCACGCCAACAAAGATGCAGGCGTTGTCGGCATCGGCATAACGGTAGTTGAACTCGGTTACCGCGCGGCCGCCCAGCGTCTGGCAGAAACGCAGGAAGCTGCCCTGCTGCTCAGGGATGGTCACCGCCAGCAGCGCTTCACGCTGTTCACCCAGTTCACAGCGCTCAGAGACGTAGCGCAGACCGTGGAAGTTGACGTTGGCGCCCGACAGCACGTGCGCCAGCCGCTCGCCTTTGATGTCGTGCTGCTGGATGTACTTCTTCATGCCCGCCAGCGCCAGCGCGCCGGAAGGCTCCGCCACCGCACGCACATCCTCGAACAGATCCTTCATCGCCGCGCAGATGGCATCGCTGTCTACGGTGATGATGTCGTCGAGGTATTCTTTGCACAGGCGGAAAGTTTCGCTGCCGATACGCTTGACCGCCACGCCTTCGGCAAACAGCCCGACGCGCGGCAAATCCACCGGCTCGCCGGCATCAAGCGCCGCCTTCAGGCAGGCAGAGTCCTGCGACTCGACCGCGATAACCTTGATTTGCGGCATCAGCTGTTTAATCAGTACCGCCACACCCGCCGCTAAGCCGCCGCCGCCTACCGGCACAAACACGCGATCGAGATGCGCATCCTGCTGCAACAGCTCCATCGCCAGCGTGCCCTGACCGGCAATCACCGCCGGATGATCAAACGGCGGCACGAAGGTGTAACCCTGCTGCTCCGCCAGTTCAATCGCTTTGGCTTTTGCCTCGTCAAAGTTTGCTCCGAACAGGTAAGCCTCACCGCCAAACGCGCGCACTGCATCAACCTTGATGTCCGCCGTCGCCACTGGCATCACAATCAGTGACTTGATGCCGAGCGTGCTGGCCGAGAGCGCCACGCCCTGCGCGTGGTTGCCCGCCGAAGCAGTAACCACGCCGCGCGCTTTCTGCTCTTCCGTCAGGCCGGCGATCATGGCGTAAGCACCGCGCAGCTTGAAGCTGTGCACCGGCTGGCGATCTTCGCGCTTCACCAGAATGGTGTTGCCAAGACGCGACGAAATTTTTTCCATTTTTTGCAGCGGCGTCACCTGGGCAATTTCGTACACAGGCGCACGCAGCACCGCGCGCAGATACTCCGCGCCATTGGGCGACGCGGAAAGCGGTTGAGACTCAGCCATCAGAGATTAGCCTCCCAGCTTAGACTTATCGCGCACCGCGCCCTTGTCAGCGCTGGTGGCGAGCGATGCATAAGCACGCAGTGCGAAGGAGACCTGACGCACGCGACCGTGCGGCGTATAAGCCGCTTCACCACGCGCTTCCTCTTCTTCACGACGGGCATGCAGTTCGTTATCCGGTACCGCCAGCTTAATGCCGCGATTCGGGATATCGATTTCAATGATATCGCCATCTTTGACCAGCGCGATGGTGCCGCCGTTCGCCGCTTCCGGCGATGCGTGGCCAATGGAGAGACCCGAGGTGCCACCCGAGAAGCGTCCGTCAGTGATCAGCGCACAGCTTTTGCCAAGGCCCATCGATTTCAGATAAGTGGTCGGATAGAGCATTTCCTGCATGCCCGGACCGCCTTTCGGCCCTTCGTAGCGGATCACCACCACGTCACCGGCGACCACTTTGCCGCCGAGAATCGCTTCCACCGCATCGTCCTGGCTTTCATACACTTTTGCCGGACCTTTAAAGGTGAGGATCTCTTTGTCGACGCCGGCGGTTTTCACGATGCAGCCATCTTCCGCCATGTTGCCGTACAGCACTGCCAGACCGCCATCCTGAGAGAACGCGTGTTCGCGCGTACGGATACAGCCCTCCTGGCGATCGTCATCCAGCGTGTCCCAGCGGCAATCCTGTGAGAACGCCTGGGTAGTACGGATGCCCGCCGGGCCGGCGCGGAACATCTTCTTCACCGCTTCGTCTTTGGTCAGCATGATGTCGTACTGATCGAGGGTTTCGCGCAGATTGAGACCCAGCACGTTGCGTACGTCGGTGTGCAGCAGGCCGGCACGATCCAGCTCGCCAAGAATACCGATTACCCCGCCCGCTCGATGCACATCTTCCATATGATATTTCTGTGTGCTCGGCGCCACTTTGCACAGGTGCGGCACTTTACGTGACAGGCGATCGATGTCGGAGATGTTGAAATCGATCTCACCTTCCTGCGCGGCGGCCAGCAGGTGCAGCACGGTATTGGTGGAACCGCCCATGGCGATATCCAGCGTCATGGCGTTTTCGAACGCGGCTTTGCTGGCGATGTTACGCGGCAGCACGCGCGCATCATCCTGCTCGTAGTACTGTTTGGTCAGGTTAACGATGCGCTTGCCGGCGTTGATGAACAGGTCTTTACGATCTGCGTGGGTTGCCAGCAGCGAGCCGTTGCCCGGCTGCGACAGGCCCAGCGCTTCGGTCAGACAGTTCATGGAGTTGGCGGTGAACATGCCGGAGCACGAGCCGCAGGTCGGGCAGGCGGAACGCTCAATCTGTTCGCTGTCGGCATCGCTGACGTTCGGGTTCGCACCCTGAATCATCGCGTCCACCAGATCCAGCTTGATGATTTTGTCTGACAGCTTGGTTTTACCGGCTTCCATCGGACCGCCGGAGACAAAGATCACCGGAATGTTGAGGCGCAGCGAGGCCATCAGCATGCCGGGGGTGATTTTGTCGCAGTTGGAGATACACACCATGGCGTCGGCGCAGTGGGCGTTCACCATATATTCCACGGAGTCTGCAATCAGCTCGCGTGAAGGCAGTGAATACAGCATGCCGCCATGACCCATGGCGATACCGTCATCCACCGCGATGGTGTTGAACTCTTTGGCTACACCACCCGCAGCTTCGATTTGCTCAGCAACCAGTTTGCCAAGATCGCGCAGGTGCACGTGGCCCGGTACGAATTGGGTGAAGGAGTTAACCACGGCGATAATCGGCTTACCGAAATCGTCGTCGGTCATTCCGGTGGCGCGCCACAGGGCACGGGCACCCGCCATGTTACGACCATGGGTGGTGGTGGCGGAACGGTACTTAGGCATGCTCTATTTACTCCAGTCTGAAAAATGACGCGGGCGCTGCTGCACCCGCGTTACTGTCTTGTTATGGATTCACCTGATCCAGCCAGCCGTACTTGTCTTCGGTTTCGCCGGTGAACAGGCCAAAGAACGCCTGCTGGATTTTGGTGGTCACCGGGCCACGTTTGCCCTCACCCACCTGGATGCCGTCCACGCTGCGTACCGGCGTGATCTCTGCGGCAGTACCGGACATGAACACTTCATCCGCCAGGTACAGCGATTCGCGTGACAGCACCTGCTCGCGCACTTCGATACCGAGATCCTTCGCCAGCTTGATGATGGCGTCGCGGGTGATGCCCGGCAGCGCTGAAGAGGTGAACGGCGGGGTGAACAGGATGCCGTCTTTCACTTCAAACAGGTTTTCGCCAGCACCTTCGGAGATATAACCCTGGGTATCCAGCGCGATACCTTCCTGATAGCCGTGGCGGCGCGCTTCGCTGCCAACCAGCAGGGAAGAGAGATAGTTACCGCCCGCTTTCGCCGCGGTTGGCAGGGTATTTGGCGCCACGCGATTCCAGGAAGAAACCATGGCATTGATGCCCTGCTCCAGCGCTTCGGCACCCAGGTAAGCTCCCCACGGGAACGCAGCGATGATCACATCGGTGGTGAAGCCGTCTGGCGGGTTAACGCCGAGACCCACGTCGCCGACAAAGGCCAGCGGACGAATGTAGGCGCTCTTCAGTTTATTGACGCGGATAACTTCGCGGCACGCTTCCATCAGCTCATCCACGCTGGCTTTGATCGGGAAACGGTAAATTTTGGCGGAGTCGTGCAGACGCTGCATGTGTTCACGGTGACGGAACACCACCGGACCTTTGTGTGAGTCGTAGCAGCGAACGCCTTCGAACACAGAGGTGCCGTAATGCAGTGCGTGAGACATAACGCTAACCTTGGCGTCTTCCCACTTAACCATCTCTCCATTGAACCAGATAAAGTCTGCTTTCTTCGTACTCATTGTTATTTCCTTTGGCGACTAGGCGCGGATTTGTTGTGTTGTCTGTTGCTGGATCTCGACACAGGCGACATCCATAAGTTTGCTTAACTGCGAAGACAGTAAATCGACAGAGCGCTGGCTGGCAACGGTCATTTCGATATTAATGTTCTCCGCATTGACGGCGGACGCCATATTCATCGCGCAGACCTGGAAGCCACGGTGACGCACGACGCGCAAAATGCGCTCCAATATTTCAGGGCGAAAGCGGGCTTCGATAGACAATTGATGCTGGTTCATACGGTTTTCTCCATCATGTTTGCGTTGCTGGCACCCGGCGGTACCAGTGGCCAGACGTTTTCATGCTCATCAATCGCAACATGCAGGAAGTAAGGACCTTCACTGTTCAGCAGAGCATCAATCGCGGCGTCGACCTGATCTTTACGGCTAATGCGCTGGCCCGGAATATCAAAGGCGCTGGCCAGCGTGAGGAAATCGGGGTTATCGGTGAGGATGGTTTCGCTGTAGCGGCCATCAAAGAACAGCTGCTGCCACTGGCGAACCATGCCAAGACGCTGGTTATCCAGCAGCAGGATTTTTACCGGCAGCTGCTTACGCTTGATGGTGCCCAGCTCCTGAATATTCATCATGATTGAGCCGTCACCGGACACGCAGATAACGGTGTCATCCGGACGGGCAACCTGCGCGCCCACCGCAGCCGGCAGCCCAAAGCCCATGGTGCCCAAACCGCTGGAGGTGATGAAGTTTTCCGGCGCGCTGAAGCGCATGTGCTGCGCCGCCCACATCTGGTGCTGGCCAACGTCGGTGGTTACCACCGCGCTGTCAGGTTTACGATCTGACAATTGCTTCAGCAGCAGCGGCGCGTAGATCGCCTCGCCGGGATGGTCGTAACGCCACGCGAACTCCGCGTTCATCGCTTTAACTTCAGTACGCCAGCCGTCGATCTGCAGCGGCATGCTCAGCGCCGGCAACACCTGGTTGAGATCGCCCTGCAGCGAAACGTGAGCGCGACGCAGTTTGTTCAATTCCGCCGGATCGATATCGATATGAATGACGCTGGCGTGCGGCGCGAAGGTATCCAGCTTACCGGTGACGCGGTCGTCGAAGCGCGCGCCGACGGCAATCAGCAAATCACAGGATTGCACCGCCAGGTTGGCCGCTTTGGTGCCGTGCATGCCGAGCATACCGAGATAGAGATCGCTGCTGGCTTCGGCGCTGCCCAGCCCTTTCAGGGTAGAAACCATCGGGATGCCGGTCTCCTGCGCCATAGCCCGCAGCGCCGGGACGGCCTGCGCCATGCCGACACCGCCGCCGATATACAGCATCGGTTTTTGCGCCTGCGCCATCAGCGCGCGCGCTTCGGCAATGTGCTGCGGTGAATGGCTCAGTGCCTCTTCAACTGGCAACAGGTGCGGCGTCAGGTCACCGCTGGCAATCTGAATATCTTTGGGAATGTCGACCAGCACCGGTCCCGGACGGCCGGACTGCGCGATGGCGAAAGCTTCCGCCATCACCGAGGGTAAATCATCCAGCGATTCAACGAGGAAGCTGTGTTTAGTGCAGGCTAATGACAGGCCAAGAACATCGATCTCCTGAAAGGCGTCGGTACCGATAAACGCTGAAGAGACCTGTCCGGTGATGGCGACAACCGGAACGGAATCCATCATCGCATCGGCCAGCCCGGTGATCAGGTTGGTGGCGCCCGGTCCGGAAGTCGCGATGCAAACCCCGGTTTTGCCGGTCGCACGCGCATAACCGATCGCTGCCATCACCGCACCTTGTTCATGACGACACAGTAGATGTTCCACGCCGCCATCGTAGAGCGCATCGTACACAGGCATGATTGCTCCGCCAGGATAACCAAACACTGTGTCGACACCCTGCGCGCGTAAAGCCTGAACTACCCACTGTGCACCTGTCATGGTTATTCTCCTGTATTCCTGCTGGAACAACAGAATTTTATGCTACTGCTCATAATCTGTTCCTCGCTGATTCGCTGATATTTCGTCTGGTCGAAAAAAAACCCCCGGACCTTACGGTGCGGGGGTTTTTCGAATTCCAGGCTTGATTTTTAAGCCTTTCTTTCTCCAAGCGTAGCCCCGCACGGTGGGTTAATAATCACCACCACGCTAATCACGACTAGGCTAATCACTTGTAGAAGGGCTTTCATGTGTCGTCTGTTTTTTCGTTAGTTCGAAGTAATACCTACAGAGTTACCATAGTTAGCAGGGGATTTACAATAATTTTCATCGGAAAATTTTATGACGCGCGCAGCTGACGCGCGTTATCGCTTTGTAAGTAAAAGGTTATTCGCATTTGTGATAATTATTCATTACGCCCGCGACGCAACCGTTATTTTGCTTTTGCGATCTGGCTGCGAAAATTAATGAACAGGATGAAAAGCGCAGCGATTTTCCTGAATACCGCTTCGGGATGATAGTTTCAGCGATCGCCGTGTGGATTTTTTTCAGCAAGGATAAAGGCAACAAGGAGCGGTTATGTCTTTATCGAAAGTATTAACACGCGCGGCGCTCGGAGTGCAGGCTCCACTGGTGACGATTGAAGTGCATATCAGCAATGGTCTGCCAGCATTGACGCTGGTAGGTCTGCCGGAAACCACCGTCAAAGAAGCCCGCGAACGCGTGCGCAGCGCCATTATCAATAGCGGTTTCACCTTTCCGGCGAAGCGCGTCACCATTAATCTCGCGCCAGCAGATTTACCTAAAGAGGGTGGGCGCTACGACCTGCCGATCGCTATCGCCATTCTCGCGGCCTCAGAGCAGCTGCCAGGCGATAAGCTGGCCCATTATGAGTTCCTGGGTGAGTTGGCGCTAAACGGCGCGCTGTGTGGCGTTCAGGCCGCGATTCCTGCTGCCATGGCGGCACTGCAGGCCGGGCGTCAGATGGTCTTAGCGGAGCAGAATCAACAGGATGTCGGCCTGATACAACAGGGTGAAACGCTGGTGGGCAAGCATCTGGTGGAGATCTGCGCTTTCCTGCATAACCAGACGGCGCTGACGGTCGCCCATTACCAGCCTGAAACGGTGCCGCACGAGCAACAGGACCTGAGCGATATTATTGGCCAGCAGCAGGGACGGCGCGCGCTGGAAATCACCGCCGCCGGTGGCCATAACCTGTTGCTGCTGGGCCCGCCCGGCACCGGTAAGACCATGCTGGCAACCCGATTGCCCGGCATTATGCCGCCGCTGGACGACCAGGAAGCACTGGAGTGCGCCGCAATTGCCAGCCTGGTCAGCAGCGGTACGCTACATCATCAGTGGCGTAAACGGCCGTTCAGAGCGCCTCATCACAGCGCATCGTTGTATGCGCTGGTCGGCGGAGGATCACTGCCGCGGCCGGGTGAAATTTCGCTGGCGCACAACGGGGTGCTGTTTCTTGATGAACTGCCCGAGTTTGAGCGCAAAGCGCTGGATGCGTTACGCGAACCGATTGAGTCCGGTGAAATCGCTATTTCCCGTTCCCGCGCCAAAGTCACTTTCCCTGCGCGCTTTCAGCTGATTGGTGCAATGAATCCCAGCCCGACTGGCCACTATCAGGGGAATCATAATCGCTGCACGCCGCAGCAGGTGCTGCGCTATCTCAGCCGGCTGTCTGGCCCGTTTCTGGATCGCTTCGACCTGTCGCTGGAGATTCCGCTGCTACCGGGCGGCTCGCTCAGCCAGAAGCAGCAGCACAGCGAAACCAGCGCGCAGGTGCGCGCCCGCGTACTGGCCGCCCGGGCGATACAGATGGCACGCGCGGGCAAGGTGAATGCGCAGCTGTCGAATCCGGAAATCGCCCGTGATTGTGTGTTACAGCAGCAGGACGCGGAATGGCTGGAGGAGATCCTGAATGCACTGGGATTATCGGTGCGTGCATGGCAGCGCATCTTAAAGGTGGCGAGAACCATCGCAGATTTAGCGGGTGAACGGCAGATTACGCGTCAGCATCTGCAGGAGGCGGTGGGATATCGCAGTATCGATCGTTTACTGATTTACCTGCATAAAAGCCTGGAATGACAACGGGGCTGAAATCAGCCCCGTCATGTTAATCGTCGCTATCGCTGAAGTCTTCCACCGTGTCCATCTGCGGTTTACCGCCGGACAAGGTATGAAAACGTTTCGGACGCTTGATACGTGCAGTGTATTTTGACCAGACACGTTCAGCCTCAGTCTGCGGCTCACGCAGACCACGACAGACTTCAATAAACAGACGCTCTTCTTCGGTCTCCGGATCGCGCTTAGCGAGATCCAGTTCGTTGAAAGCGTATCCGTGGCGTTCCAGAAGCTGAGCTTCTTTAATGGTGAAGTCACCATGACGCGAAAAACCACGAGGGTAATGTTTGTTATCAAAGAAACGATTAGTTGTTGCGAAGCTGTCCGCCATCTTACACGCTCCTGATTCTCATATGGCCGTGCTATTTATGGCGCGGAGTATTAGATAGGCTTGACAGAGTGTAAAACAAAACATTTAAATCAGTACGACAAACATTTTTTGGGAGAATGCTGTGGATACGGAATTACTGAAAACTTTCCTCGAAGTGAGCAGAACGCGTCATTTCGGGCGTGCTGCTGAAGCGCTTTACCTCACGCAATCTGCCGTTAGTTTTCGCATCCGTCAGCTGGAAAATCAGCTGGGCGTTAATCTTTTTACCCGTCACCGCAATAATATCCGGCTGACTTCAGCAGGCGAGCGCTTATTGCCCTACGCTGAGAGCCTGATGAGTACCTGGCTGATGGCAAAAAAGGAGGTTTCGCATACCCAGCAGCACCATGAGCTATCAATCGGTGCCAGTGCATCGCTCTGGGAAGCGTATCTTACGCCCTGGCTGCAGACGCTATACGAGAACCGGGAGAGCCTGCATCTGGAAGCACGTATTGCTCAGCGCCATTTGCTGGTCAAGCAGTTACATGAGCGTCAGCTCGATTTGCTGATCACCACCGAAGCGCCAAAAATGGATGAACTCACCAGTCAGCAGATCGGTCATATTTCACTCGCGCTCTTTCGCGCACGCAAAACTGAAAAGCGTGAAAAATATGATTACATCAAACTCGAGTGGGGCGCGGATTTCCATCAGCATGAAAGTTATCTTTCCAGTGATGACGTACCGGTATTAACTACCACTTCAGCACATGTGACCCGCGAATTGCTGCATACCACGGGAGCCTGCGCTTTTTTACCTGATTTCTGGCACGGCATTTATAGCGATTTGATGGTTATTCCAGACACACCCGTCGCAGTGCGACCGTTATATGCGGTATGGCTGCAGAATAGCGATCAACAGGCACACATTCGTCAGCTGCTTAAATATCCGGTCCTGACTCACTGAAGCAATAAATGAGGGAGTTTGAGTGGAAGAAATGAAACTCAGGCTCTTGCCTGTGCCGGATTTCAGGCAAAAAAAAATCCTTTGCCGAAGCAAAGGATTATTTTCTGGCAGGGGCGGAGGGACTCGAACCCCCAACACCCGGTTTTGGAGACCGGTGCTCTACCAATTGAACTACGCCCCTAATTAGGGTGGCGGAACGGACGGGGCTCGAACCCGCGACCCCCTGCGTGACAGGCAGGTATTCTAACCAACTGAACTACCGCTCCACCGATTCTGTACTGATATCAGACCGTCGCTGATTTCAGGTG